>JBBRED010000351.1:0-9236 GCA_038203335.1 Haliangiales bacterium
GGCACACTGACCTCGTCGTAGGTCTCGGGCGGCAGGACCTTCAGCTTGTCCATACCGTAGAGCGCGCGGTTGTGACCGACGATCGCGCAGATGGACTACTTCACCGACCTCTACCAGCGGTTCGGTGACTGGCACATCGCACTCGCCGCCTTCAACGTCGGCTACGGCGCGATGCTGCGCTCGATCGCGCGCTACAACACGAACGACTACTACAAGCTGTGCGAGTACGAGAACGCGGTCCCGTGGGAGACCTGCCTGTACACGCCGAAGGTCCTGGCCACCGCGATCGTCGGTCACAACCGCGCGCTCTACGGTATGGACAAGCTGAAGGTCCTGCCGCCCGAGACCTACGACGAGGTCAGTGTGCCGGCCTCGGTGTCGCTGGGCGTGATCGCGCGCGCGGCCGGCTCGAGCGAGACCGCGATCAAGAACCTCAACCCGCATCTGCGCCGCGGTCGTACGCCGCCGGGCGAGACCGGGTACATCGTGCGCGTCCCCGTGGGGACCAAGGTCGAGACGCAGCGCCGGATCGTCGAGCTCTCGACCGAGTGGGACAACTACGACGCGTACGTCGTCGCCCACGGCGAGCGGTTCGAAGACGTGGCGACCACGTATGGCACCTCCACCGCGACGCTGCGGCGGCTCAACGGTGTGGAGCACGAGTCCGAGGTCACGGGTGGCACCGTGCTCGTCGTGCCGCGGATCTCCGCCGCTCAGCGCGCGAAGAACGAGGCCAAGGCGCGCGCGAAGCTCCTCGGCTCGGGCATCGATCAGAAGGACGGCGAGGCGCTGATCGTGCCGGTGCCCGACAAGGACTTCGTCCTCGAGGGCCAGCAGCGCGTGTTCTACCGCGTCGTCACCGGCGATTCGCTGAAGACGATCGCGAAGGCGTTCGGCGTGTCGCAGGACAAGCTCAAGCAGTGGAACGGCCTCGACGAGGAGGCGAACCTGCATCCCAAGATGGTCGTCGTCGCGTGGGTGTCGCCGACGTTCGATGCCGACAAGCACCGCGTCGCGCTGCTCGACGACAGCCAGCTCGTCGTGGTGACCCGCGGATCGCCGGAGCACCTCGATCTCGCCGAATCGCGGACCGGCCGCGTGCGCGTCGAGTACGTCGCGCCCGGGAAGGAGAAGCTCGCCGACATCGCGAAGCGCTACGGCATGGGCTCGCACGATCTCGCGCGCATCAACCGCATCTCGTACGACACGGTCCTCGCCAAGGGCGACAAGATCGTCGTGTATCAGGTCACCGATCCGTCGCGCTCCAAGCGCGCCGACGAGCAGTGGCGCAAGACCCCGCGCGCCCGCCGCGGCAAGGTGTCGGGCCAGCGCGCGCAGACCTCCGCGAGCGCCCGCCGCGACGACGAGGACGACGACGACGACGCGCCCGCGGATGACGGTGACGACGATGCAAAGCCGGCGGCGAAGAAGACGACGACCGACGACGACGCGCCGAAGGTGACGAAGAAGACGTCCCCCGCCGTGAGCGACGAGCCGAAGAAGAAGAAGAAGACCACCGCGAGCGAGGACGAGCCGCGCGCGAAGAAGACGAAGAAGACGGCCGGCGACGGCGACAAGCCGGCGACCAAGAAGTCGCCCACGACGAACGACGACAAGCCCGCGAACAAGACGGCCGATGGTGACGTCGAGCCGAAGGCGTCGAAGAAGTCCGCGAAATCGGGCGCATCGAGCTCTGCCCCCGTCACGAAGCCGGGTCAGGACTAACATCAGCCGGCGATGCGACATCCCGGGGGATGCCGCCTCTCCATCGCGAACGCAGAAGGAGCTTTTCCATGTCGATGTCACGCAAGCAATTTCTCCGCACGATCGTAGGCGCCGGTATCGGCGTTGCTGGTGTTGCCACGCTCGCCGCATGCGGCGGCGACGACGGTGGCCCGGCGGACGCGCCGGCCGGCGGCAGCTGCACCACCCCGACCGCCACGATCGGCTCGAACCACGGCCACACACTCACCGTGACGAAGGCGGAGGTCACCGCGGCCGCGGCGAAGTCCTACGACATCATGGGCACGGCGACGCACACCCACTCGGTGATGGTCAGCGCGGCGAACTTCGCGACGCTCGCGACCGGCGGTACGGTGACGATCACGTCATCGAGCAGCGGCCACACGCACGACGTCGTCGTGATGTGCGCCTGAGCGACTACCTGAGCGACTACCTGAGCGACTAGAAGTCGAACCCGGCCGAGACCGACAGCGTCCGCTGCGCCTTGGACTGGTCCTTGGCATCGCAGTTCGAGGTGGTCGAGCTCGGCATGCACGCATCGCTGGTGCCGCTGCGATCATCGACCGACGTGCCCTTGAGGGCGAACTGCGCCTCGATGGTCAGCTGGACCACGTAGTACTGAAACTTCGCGCCGACGAGGACGCGCTGCCGGTAGATGTTGTCCTGGTCACGGAACACGAAGTTGAAGTCCGAGTCCATCTCGTTGCCGGGCTTGAGCGAGTCGACGTCGGGGGTCGGGTCGATGACTTCGCTGCGCGGGATGATCATCAGCATGTTCCAGCCGGCGTAGGGATCGAGCCGCCAGGTGCCGCCGATGCCGAAGTGCTTCGAGATCACGACGTCGAGCGACGCCACGGTCAGGTCGAGCTCGCGCTGGGTCATCATCCGCGAGACCCCGCCGCGCACGGCGAGGCTCGGGATCGGGAGGTCGTGATAGCCCTCGTGGAGGGCGAGCTTCGCGTAGACCTGGCCGGTCCACGTGTGCGAATCGATGAGGTGCACGGCGCCGGCGCCGATCTCGAACGACGGGACCGGGAACCAGAAACCCTTGCGCGCGAACATGCCGATCGTGCTGAGCGAGCCGGGGCCGTGGGCCACGCCGCCGGTGCCCGACGGATCGGGGCTGCCCACGCGCGCGCGCCAGTAGGAGGCGTTGGGATCGATGGTCGTGGTCGAGTAGTCGACGGTGAGCTGGAAGCCGCCGAACCCGACGGTGTCGGCCGGGGTCAGGAGGTGCGGCGCGAGCACCACGCCCATCTGCGAGGCGAGCGACCGAAACTCGAGGTTCTGCCCGACCACGTTGGTCAGCACGCCCGAGTTGTTCGTGATCCGCGTGCCGAGCCGGCTCAGGATCAGATCGTTGTCGTCCGCGGCGGCCATGCGCGGGACCCCGAGACTCAGTGCTCCGAGTGCGACCAGTCCCAGGGCTACGCGGCGAACCACGAGCGAAGCGTAGGCCCCCGCGCGACCGGGAGTCAACGCGTGAACATGAACGGGTAGGTGACCTTGATCTCTTCGCCCTCGGCGAGCGCGGGCAGCTGGAGCCCGGCGAGGGAGTCGCGCATGCAGAGATCGAAGTCCGAGGGCAGGGCGGCTTCGTTGTCGTCGGTCAGTCCCTCGGTGTTGATCAGCGTGCCGATGTCGGGATCCCCGAGGAGGGTGAGCTTCGCGACGACGTTCAGCTCGTCGGGCACGCTGTCCGCGTGCAGGTTATAGCAGTCCGCGATGTAGGGGATGACCTCCGTCATCGCCGCCCTCATGGTGGTCCGGAACTGGTCCGGATCGTCGGCCGAGAGGGCCGGCTGCGCGAGGCTCGGGGCTGGCTGCGGCGTGAGGCTGGGACCGGCGGGCGCGGACATCGCGGCGCGGCCCACGCGCGCCTTCTCGATCTGCGAGGCCAACACACGCCTTTCCTCGGGGGTGACGCGCTTGACGTGCGCCGGTGGCCGCGTCGTCGGCGAGGCCGGCGTGGTCGTCGCTGCGCTGCCGGTCGTTGCGGCAGCGGCGGGGGGCGCCGCGCGGTCGCGGCGCAGATACCAGAGCACGATCGCACCGCCGATCAGGGCGATGACAGCAACGTTCTTCATCGCGTTGGAGACACCGGCGACTCCAGTCGGTTTCATGAGATCGGGCCTGATGATACACACGCGGGATGAGCGAGTACGCGACGATCCTCGTCGAGGAGCAGGGCCCGGTCGCACGGATCACCCTGAACCGGCCCGACAAGCGCAACCCGATCGGTCCGGCGACCTGCGGCGAGCTCGTTCATGCGTTCGCGCGGCTGAGGACCACGCCGGCGTTGCGCGTCGCGGTGCTCACCGGCGCGGGCACGGTGTTCTCGGCGGGCGGTGACCTCGCGGCGATGCAGGCGCCTCCGGGTGGTCCGCCGCCGGCGACGCTCGTCGAGCTGCTCACGGCGATGCACGAGCTCGGCAAGCCGGTGATCGCGATGGTCAACGGTCCGGCGCTCGCGGGTGGCCTCGGCCTGATGGTCGCGTGCGACCTCGTCGTCGCCGCCGACACGGCCACGTTCGGGACCACCGAGATCGCGGTCGGACTGTGGCCGATGATGATCACGGCGGAGATCACGCGCTCCGTCGGTCGCAAGAAGACGCTCGAGATGATGCTCACCGGGCGCAAGCTCGACGCCGCCGAGGCGCTCGCGTGCGGGCTCGTCAACAAGGTGGTGCCGCCCGCGGACCTCGAGCACGCGACGAAGGCGCTCGCGTTCGAGCTCGCCGACCGCAGCCCGGCCGCGATGGCGCTCGGCCTCCACGCGTTCTATCGCTCGCAGGACATGGAGTTCGAGCCGCAGCTTCGCTACCTCCAGGCCGAGCTCGGACGTGTGCTCGCGCTCGAGGACGCGGCCGAAGGAATCGCGGCATTCCTCGGCAAGCGCAAGCCGGTGTGGAAGGGGCGGTGAAGCGGATCGCGATCCTCGGCGCGCTGACGGCGTGCGGTGGTCGCGACGTCGGTCCGAGCGGACCCATCGAGCGCGCTCCGCGCCTCCAGCTCCTGTCGTGCGCGCCGGCGATGGCGGGGCCGATCCTCGCCGACGACGGCGTCAGCTTCGGCGGGCTGACCAGGACGGATCGCCTCGAGCTGAAGCGCAGATCGTGGACCGGCGGATCTCGGCCACCTCGCGTGGTGCTCGGCACGCCGACTCCACCGGTCGGCGGCATCGATGCGGCCGTGCTCGCGCGCGTGCTGCGCAGCGAGCTCGACAAGCTGCGCGCCTGTTACGACCGCGAGCTCGGCTCGAACCCGGCGCTCGCGGCGCGCCTCGAGATCTCGTTCACGATCGGCCCGGATGGTCGCGTCACCGCCGTGAGCGCGGGCACGAAGGCGCCGGTGGTGCTCGGGCAGTGCCTGTCGCGCGTGATCGCCGGCGTGCGCTTCCCCGCGCCCCAGGGCGGCGGCAGCGTGCGTGTGAGCTATCCGATGACGTTCGATCACGGAGCACCGGGGATCCCGCCCTCGCAACCGCAACCCGCGGTCGCGCCCCCGGTCCCACCGCCGGTGCCGTGGACGCCGTACTCGCTCGACGGCATGCCCATCGATGCCGAGGCGGTGACGGCGGGGCGACTCACCGAGCGCGCGATGCGCGGCACGCTCGACGCGATCGGCGCGTGCTTCCACGGTCCGGTTCCGACGGGCTCGCTGCGCGCGATGATCTCGTTCGATGCGACGGGGGCGGTGGAGCGCGCGCGCATCGGCGGGCTCGGCGATCCGGCGAGCGAGAGCTGCGTGGCAAGGACGCTGTCGACCCTGAAGGTGGCGGCGGGCGGCTCGGAGACCGAGGTGGCGTGCGATCTCTCGCGCGGCGATGCGCAGCGATGGCGGCTGAGCACCGCGGGCTACGAGGTGATCACGACGACGCCCACCTCGATGTCATACGGCGGACACACCGTGCAGCTCTCGGCGAGCGAACCCGAGGCCCTGCCTTCGAACCACACCTACCTGATCGTGGTGCAACGCGAGACGCCGGGCACGGTGCTCGAGGCCGCGATCGCCTGGGCATTCGAAGGCGATGCGACGGTGATCGCACTCGCGGGCGAGGGGGCGCCGGTGATGCTCGGCATGGGGCGGTCGACGTTCGCGCTCGGCGACGCGCACGACGACATCAACGCCGTCGATGTCTCGCTCGAGGTCGACCACTCGCAGCTCGCCGCGTGCGTGCGCGTCGATGCGGAGGCCGCACCGCTCGCGGATGCGAAGGCGGTGCGCCAGGTGCTCGAGCGCATCGCGGTTCGCTGTCGCAGCACGACGTGTGCGTCGACCATCGGGCTGACGCTCGAGGGCGGGGGCACCGTCGGTGCGCTCGCCGAGGTCATCGACGCGGTCCGGCACGCGGGATTTCCCCGTATCCTGATCGGAGGAGGCATCGGATGTCGCGCCGTGAAGGAGTGAAGCTCGCGCTGCTGGTGGTTCTCGCGGCCTGTCAGAGCAAGACCGAGCCGACGCCCACCGCCGCGGGATCGGGCTCCGCCGCCACGGCGGTCCAGCTCACCGCGTGTGCGGTCGCCGATCCGCGACCTTCGAAGATGCGGTTCGGATTTCCAGCGGTGACCGATGGCGCCGTTCCGGTACCGACCGGTGACGTGGGCAGCAAGGGCGTTCGCACCCGGGGAGCCCGGTTCGCGCCGAGCCCGCAGGCGAGCGTGGTCCTCACCTCCATCGAGGTCACCGGCGCGCTCGACAAGATGGTCGCGCGCCGCTACGTGCGGCGAGGCATGGGGCAGCTCGGCGCGTGCGCGACGCCGGCGATCCCGAAGGACGCGACGCTGAAGATGCAGTTCGTCATCGACAAGCGAGGCGTGGTCAACACCGTGCGCGCGACCGGCGTGGAGGGCGCGCTCCCCGCGTGCGCGACGCAGGTGATCGAGCAGACGAAGTTCTCCGCGGCCGACAGCGGAACGAGCCAGATCACGCTCGTGCTGCGGTTCTCGCCGCCGCCCGCGGTCGCCGCGCCGCCGCCGCCCGCGCCGCCGACCGGGTGGACGCCGTACGCGGTCGTGCGCGCTCCGCAGCCGGCCGATCCGTCGACGATCGAGGCGATGCAGACCGAGGTCCGCGCGCACCTCGCCGAGCTCGATGCCTGCTTCGGCGCCGCCCGCGGCAGCGTGCGCGCGATGATCTCGATCACCGCCGATGGTCACGTGCAGCGCGCGCGGGTCGGAGGCCTGGGCGTGCAAGCGCCCGAGGTGTGCCTGGAGCGCGCGATCCAGAAGCTCGCCGTCACCGCGCCCGCCGCACCGGTGGAGCTCGCGTGCGACCTCGTGCGGGGAGAGCCGCAGCCGTGGCGGGTCACGCGTGAGAACTACGCCGTGTTCGAGGTCGACGCGACGCGGATGGTCCGGCCCGATGGTATCGCCCACGCGTTCTCGGATCCCGGTGACCTCGGCCTGTGGACCGGCGCTTCCCCGGGCGGGTTCCTCGTCCTCGCCACGCCCGATGCCCCGGGTTCGGCGATCGAGCGCACGGTGGTGCAGGCGAGTGGCGGCACGCTCTCGATCATCGCGGTCACCGCGACCGGCGGGCCGCCGGTGTTCGTCGGCGTTGGCCCCGATGTCGAGACCACGATCGACGGCGCGGGGAACCTCGGCATCGCGGTGACCAAGGGCGTCGCCCGGGTATGCACCGACGGCGCGGATCCCGCGCAGATCGCTCGCGTGGTGGATCCGCCCGGGCTCGACGCGCTGATCGCGGACGGCCTGGCGGCATGCCGAACGCCGTGCACGGCGGCGAGCGTGAGCGTGGTCGGCGACTACGTCGGCAAGGACCTGGTCGCCGTCACGGCGGCGGCGCGCCGCGCGAAGCTCGCCACGATCGTGTCCGGCCAGGGCTGCCCGCGCTGATCTTCGGGTCGCCGTGGACCCAGGTGCCCCGCTAACTGCGCGGACTACCGTGCGGCGGGTTCGGCACGGGACGTGATGAAGCTTCCGCCCGGAGGACACATCATGATTCGCGCTTCGATCCTGTTCATCGCTCTCGCCTCGCTTGCCACCACCACCGCCTGCAGCAAGAAGGACGGCGGCGGCTCCGCCGGGAAGTCGTCGGAGAAGGCCGGTCCGACCAAGCTGCCGAAGCTCGGCCTGACCGTGGACGTTCCCGGCGAGGTGACCGTCGGCGATGGCGTGCTCGGCGATGGCCAGGGCGTCACCGGCGAGGACATCGGCATGATGCAGATCGAGCTCGCCGAGAAGCCGGTGACCCTCGAGGAGGCGAAGTCCGACGCGGACATGTACACGCCGAAGAACCTCAAGGCCGACAAGCTCGCCGACGGCTGGGCCCTGTCGTTCGACAACACCGGCAGCGCCGGCGCGAACTACTTCGTCGAGGTCCGGCGCGATCTCGGCGGCAAGCAGTACAAGTGCAGCACGACCCAGGGCGACAAGGACCGCGCCGCCGCGGTGCTCGCGGCCTGCAAGACCCTGAAGAAGGGCTAGTCGCTCGTCGCGCTGCAGAGCGCTCAGTCGCGGCGGTACATCGTGATCACGCAGGCGCCGCCGAGCCCCAGGTTGTGCTGGAGCGCGACCTTCGCGCCCTCGACCTGGCGCTTCTCCGCGGTTCCGCGGAGGTGCCAGACGAGCTCGGTGCACTGCGCGAGACCGGTAGCGCCCAGAGGGTGACCCTTCGAGAGCAGGCCGCCCGACGGGTTCGTCACGTACGTGCCGCCGTACGTGTTGTCGCCGTCCCAGATGAACTTCTCGGCCTCGCCTTCCTTGCACAGCCCGAGCGCCTCGTACGTGAGGAGCTCGTTCGCCGTGAAGCAGTCGTGCAGCTCGATGACCTGGATGTCCTTCGGGCCGATGCCCGACTGCTCGTACACCTTCGCGGCGCACGCCTTCGCCATGTCGTAGCCGACCATCTTGATCATCGAGTGCTCCTCGAACGTCGAGGGGTAGTCGGTGGTCATCGCCTGCGCGGCGATATAGACGGGCTTCGAGATGTTGTGCTTCGCGGCGAACTCATCCGAGCACAGCACCGCTGCGGCCGCGCCGCAGGTCGGCGGGCAGCACTGGAACCGGGTCAACGGATCGAACACCTCGGGAGACGCCATGATCTCCTCGACGGAGAGCACCTCCTTGAACAGCGCGTAGGGGTTCTTCGACGCGTGCTGGCGCGCCTTCGCGCTGATCTTCGCGAAGGTCTCCTTCTTCGTGCCGTACTTCCAGCGGTACTCGCGGCCGGCGCCGCCGAACATCTGCGCGGCAGGCGGCGCGGAGTTGAAGCCCTGCTCCTCGTTCATCACGTTGACGAAGCGATCGAGCGGGTTCGCGCGGTCGGTCCACTTCGCCTGGAGCGCACCGGCCTCCATCTGCTCGAAGCCGACGACGATCACGCACTCCGCCATACCGCCGGCGACCGCCTGCGCACCGAGCATCAGCGCGGAGCTGCCGGTCGAGCAGTTGTTGTTGACGTTGAACACCGGGATGCCGGTCTGGCCGAGCTGGTAGATCGCGCGCTGGCCGCACGTCGAGTCGCCGTAC
>JBBRED010000352.1:0-9159 GCA_038203335.1 Haliangiales bacterium
ACTTGCTCGGTCGGCTGCGCGCGATTCCGCATGTCGAGACGATCCGCATCGGCACGCGCCTCCCCGTCGTCTGCCCGATGCGCATCGACGACGAGAAACAGCACCCGGTCGGGATACTTGTGGACGATCGACGGCGCCGGATTGTGCGAGTCCTCGCCGAGCGGATCCCGTAGCTCTTCCTCGCGAATGTCGGCCTCGAGCGCGCGCGGAATCGCCTGCATGCGGATCGGGCAGCTCGCGTGCGCCGGATCCATCAGGCTCGCGTAGTACGGGGTGAGGCCGACGCGGAACAGCTCCGCCGATGCGGCGAGGCCGGCGAGCTCCTCGGACGAGAGATCCACCGCGCGCGCGAGCTCGTCGGCGGAGGTCAGCATGTGACCGAGCTGCCAGCGCCAGTCGTTCCACGTCGCGTCGGGAACGTCGCCGCGCCGCAGCGAAGGTGCGGTCAGCGGCGCGAGCGGGAGGTGGTGGTGGACAACCACGTCGCGTATGTAGCACGGGCGCGGGTCAGCACATCGACGAGACCGTCGGTGGTGCGCAGCTCCCCGAGCTCGGACTCGTCGACGAACCGGGCCGCGCTCGCGTCGCTACCCGCGGCGAGGGTGCCGCCGATCACGCGCGCGAGGTAGTCAAGGATCACGAAGTGGAAGTCGTCGCCCATGCGCTCGACGACGCACGCGAGCGGCCCGACCTCGACGGCGAGCCCGGTCTCCTCGCGGACCTCGCGGGCCACACCCTGCGCGAGCGTCTCCCGCCCCTCGAGCCGACCGCCGGGGACCGTCCATAGCCCGAGCCCAGGCTCCTTCGCGCGCTGCACGAGCAGGACGCGGCCCTCGGGATCGAACACGATTCCGGCGACCGCGCAGATCGGCGTCATCGCCGCGCCTGCTTCTTCGCCTTGGGCTTCGCCTTCACGCTCGCGATCTTGCTCTTCTCCGCGCGGATGGTCGAGGCCGAAGGACAGCGCGGCGCCAACAGGCAGTGATCACAGTCAGGTTGTTTCGCGTGGCAGACCCGGCGGCCGTGCCAGATCAGGCGGTGCGCGAAGTCGGTCCAGTGGTCGGAAGGTAGAAGCTCCATCAGGTCGGCTTCGATCTTCACGGGATCGGTGTGCTTGGTCAGCCCGAGGCGCTCGGTTAGCCGTGCGACATGCGTGTCGACGACCACACCGAGGTTCTTGCCGAGCGCGGAGCCGAGAACGACGTTCGCCGTCTTTCGTGCGACGCCGGGCAACGCGACCAGCTCCTCCATGGTCTCCGGGACCCGGCCGTCATGGCGATCCACCAGCGCGCGGGCCATGCCGACCAGGCTTTTTGCCTTGTTGCGATAGAATCCAGACTTGAAGATCAGCGGCTCGACCTCGATGGGCTCGGCCTTCGCGAGCGCGGCGGCATCCGGGTACTGCGCGAACAGCGCCGGCGTGATCGTGTTGATCATCTTGTCGGTCGACTGCGCGGCCAGGATGGTCGCGGCAAGCAGCTCGAACGCCGTCTCGTGATCCAGCTCCACCACCGCGTCGGGCCACGCCTCGGCGAGCAGGGACGAAATCGCTAGAGCGGTCGCCTGCTTCGATGTGCTATTTCCAGGACGAGCTCCCATGCAGCGCCGGCACCGTAGCATTTTCCTTCTCGCGATCGCGCTCACGGCGATCGGCTGCTCGAACAAGAAAGAGGTCAGGGCCGCGAAGGGGTCGGTCTACGACATCGACTTCGCGGTCGTGTACTCCGGCGCTCTCGCCGCCACCCGCGATCTGTACGCGAGCCTGGACGACAATCCGGGCGCCGGGCAGATCAAGACGTCGTGGCACCAGGTGTCGTACGCGAACCAGTCCGACGATCTGGCGAACCAGCGCACGGTCGCGCAGGGACAGGGCCTGAGCCCGTCGAACCAGAGCACGGTGTCGCCCGGTGCTCAGGCCGCGGGCATGCCGACGCGGCTCGCGTACAAGCGCTACTTCGTGCGCTTCGATGTCTCCGTCGCGGGCGGTCGTCCGTGGCGCGTGAAGGTGGTCGGCCACGCGGCCGAGTGGGATCCGGGCAACGCGCTGCCGACGGAGCTGCGCGGCGCGGCGCGACCGCCATGGCTCGATGGCCGCATCGAGGGCCTGCAGGTCGCGATCTATCGCAAGATCAAGTCGTACGCGATTCCGGCGAAGGAAGAGGTCGTGGAGACCTCGAAGGAGCTCGAGTTGCCGAAGACGGATCCCACGAGCTTCAAGAACCTCGCGGCGCCGCAGGCCAAGGCGCTCGCCGCGATCAAGGACGGGCTCGCGCTGCGCGACAACTCCGCGCTGCGTGCTCTGCTCGCGGACGACGTGGTGTGGAGCCTCGGCGGATCGCCCGGCGCCGACACCGCGATGGCGATGTGGCAGGCCGATCCGGAGACCCTCGATGCGATGAGCCGCGTGATCACCGGCGGCTGTGCGGCGGTCGACAAGAAGGTGCTGTGCCCGCCCGGACCTCCGGTGACCGGCGCGTTCCAGCTCGTGGTCGAGCAGCGCGGCGATGCCTGGAAGGTCACGTCGTTCGTGAAGGCCGAGTAGTTTCGGCTGGCACGCCGCGTGCTGACTGACGGGGCATGCTCGGAACGGCCGTTGTCGAAGGCGATCCGGCGCTGAACCACGTCACCGACCAGGACAGCGGGATCACGCGCAAACGGCGCGGGAAGCAGACCCGCTACCTGGATGCGCGCGGGCGCATCGTGCGCGATCTCGATCCCGATGCGATCGATGTCGACACGCTGCGCGCGATCGAGACGGTGGTCGCGCGCTACGTCGTGCCGCAGCGCCGGCGGAGGCAGGCGTGAACCCGGAGATCATCGGCTATGCCGCGGCGACGCTGAGCGTGAGCGCGTTCGTGCCGCAGGTGTGGAAGGTGATCAAGACGCGCGAGACCGAGGGCATGTCGACGCCGATGTGGATGCTCGAGACCACGGGGTTCATCATGTGGGTCGCGTACGGGATCTCGATCGGCGCGTGGCCGATCATCGTGCCGAATGCCCTGTGCGGCCTGTTCTCGGCGTTCATCCTCGTGATGAACGTGGTCTCGCACCGCACGAAGCACAAGATCGCAGACACGCTCGATCCTGCGGCCTGACGGTCAGGTCCGCTCGAGAACGATCAAACAGTTCGAGTCGGGCAGCGCGACCGGCCGGTCGTGCTCGTCGGTTAGCTCGATCTTGGTGGCGAGGTTGTCTCGATAGCCGGTCTGCAAGTAACTGCCGAGTGGATTCGCGATCACCGTGCACGCGGCCTCGCCGCCGCACCACGCGACGAGCTGTGCGACGTACTCGTCGTACGGGAGGATGCCGTAGAGCTCGCGTACCTCGTACGGGAAGCTCGCCGGTCCCCACGTGTACGTGTAGAGAAACTCCATCGCGTCGGGCGCGGACATCTCCACACGATCCGGGCCGAGCTCGGTGAACTCGATCCGTCGGCCCTCGAACTGCGCGACGTAGAGGTCGAGCGTGGTGCGCACGTCTGGCGCGAGCATGCGGATCCGGCGCGTGCCGGGCGGCGGCATCACGCCATCGCGGAGGACGATGCGGCCACCGGGGCGGAGCACGTCGAACGCGGCGCGCACCACGTGCTGCACGGACGCGAGCTGGAACTTCGGCTCGGTGTACGAGTAGACCTCGTGGAGGATCGAGCAGAACACCACCGTGTCGGCGGCGGGGACGAGCGTTGCGAGATGCTCGGCGGCGCCGAGCACGACCTTCCACTGCTTCGCGCCGGCGCGCGCGCGCCCCTCGAGCGCGGCGACGACCTCGCGCGAGAGATCGACGCCGATCACCTCGGAGGTGGGAAACCGCGCCTCGAGCAGATCGAGCACCACGCCGCCGCCGGGTCCGATCTCGACGATCGTGCCGGGACGAACGAAGTCCAGCATGCGCTCCTTGTCGGAGCGGGCGGCGTTCATGGTCTGGAGATAGTTCGCCTCGTTCGCGACGCGATCGAACTCATCCTTGCGAAGGCCGTAGAGGTCGCACAGCGCCTTCAGCATCGTGTGGAACGCGATCTGCGAGCGCGTCTCGTACAGGCCGAGCAGCGTGACGAGGGCGGCGCTCTCGGCGGTGTCGGTGTAGTCGATGACGATCGCGTCGGGATCCGTGGCGTGCGCGAGCCGTGCGCTCAGCGTGCCGAGCGGGCCGAGGCTCGCGGTGCCGGTGAGCAGCGTGCGGATCGGCATCGTCGCGAGCGCGGCCTCGACGAGCCGCAGGCGGTAGCGCACGTCGGCCGAGTCGCCGCGCAGACGCGCGACCAGGGGGCGGAGCTGCGCGTGCCATGGGCGCGAGACGTCGACGCCGATCGTGCGCGCGGCGCCGACGGCCGCGGCGAGCACGCCGAGCTGCGCGGCGGGTGACAGGCCGCTCGTCGCGGACTCGCAATACCAGAGCTGGCAGGTCGCGAGGGCAGGGGCGAGGGCGGCGAGCTCGGTGTCGCCGATCGCTGCGACCGCGGCGTCCACGGCCGCGGCGGTCTCTCCCGCGAGCTGGCGACCAGCGCGGAGCGCGCGCAGACGGCTCGCGAGCCACGCGCGATCGGGTGTCGGCGAGCGCTCGGTGAGTGCGCGCGATGGATCGGCCCACGCGGGTGAGCGGCACACGGCTCCGAGCTCCGCGCGCACGGCGGCGAGGCGGGCGAGCAGCGTGTCATCGAGCAGGCCCTCCCGCACCGCGGAGGTATCGCAGGCATCGAGCACGTGCAGCGCATCGAGCGCGAGCGCGATCGCGTCGGCGGGCGGCACGCGGAGGACGAGGCCGAGCGCGGGGGCAAGATCGCGCAGCGCGGCGACGAGCGGCGCGAACATCACGAGCGGGCCCTCGCCGCGCACGTGCTGGCCGGCGAGGCCGTGCGCCTCGATCCACGCGATCGCGAGCGTGCCGAGGGCCTCGCCGAGCGGCCAGGAGCGCACGCGATCCGTGCGGCGCAGGATCTGCGCGGCGGCCTCGTTGTGGACGTCGAGCGAGATGCCTAGCGCGGACCATGCGGTGCGGTGCGCGGCGCTCTGGGTCTTCGCGATGTCGAGGTGGAGGATCGCGGCGCGCAGCGGCGGTCCGAGCCCCGCGGCCGTGATCCGCGCGCACGTCGCCGCGAGCGGCGCGAACGCGGCGGGAGACAGACCGCGATCCTGGAACCGGGAGAGGTCGGCGGCTTCGAGGCCGGCGAGCTTTCTGCCGAGCAGGCGCGTGGCGATGTGATCGAGCAGCGGGCGATCCGTGCCCGGGTCGTGCTCGACCTGTGTCGGCATCGGCGCGGAAAGCGCGGCGACCTCGGGAAACGCCGCGATCACGGCCGCGGAGGTGGCGGCCTCGGTTCGCAACGCGTCCAGCATCGCCCGGGCGAATCCGGTGTCGGCAAGGACCGCGGAGACCAGCGCCGATGGGGACAGCCAGGTCGCGAGCGTGTCCGCGCCCACGGCGGCGACCAGTCGGGACCACGTGGCGCGGTCGTCAGGCGAGGCAGACGCGAGCGCGCGGAGAAGGTCCACGCGGTCACGGTAGCAGCGGGTTCGCACACTTGGCGATCGCTGGTTGTCTAAGTTGAAACCGTCCCCTTTGCCGGACGCCTTTGCCGGACGGCGGCTATTCGGAGCACTTCGGCTTCGGGATCTTCTTGCCGGGGTTCAGCAGGTTCATCGGATCCCACATCGCCTTCCAGCGACGCTGCCACTCGATGACCTGCTCGGTCTGCTCGAGGTGCACGTAGTCGCGCTTGGTCAGGCCGATGCCGTGCTCGCCGGAGAGCGTGCCGCCGAGCGCGATGGTGTGCACGAACACCTGCTCGGCCGCGGCCCACATCTTCGCGCGCACGGCGGGGTCGGCCGGATCGTCGTTCGAGAGGAGATTGCAGTGGAGGTTTCCGTCACCGGCGTGGCCGAACACCGCGGTCGCGATGCCGGTCTCGGCCGACACTCGGTCGATGCGCGCGAGCATCTCGACGATCCTGCCGCGCGGCACGCAGATGTCCTCGTTGACCTTGATCCGCCAGGCTTCCTTGAGCGCCGGAGAGATCATGCGTCGCGCTTCCCACACGGCACGGCGCTCGGCCGGCTCGGTGGCCGCGAGCACGTCGAGCGCGCCGAGGTCGTCGCAGCGCATGCCGATCTGCTCCATCATCATCGGCATCGCCTCGGCCTCGCCGTCGACCTCGATGAGGACGATCGCTCCGGCGTTCGCGGGGAACCGATAGCGGCTCTTCGCACGGATGTGATCGATCGAATGTTTGTCGGCGAGCTCGAGCACGCGCGGGCGGAGGCCGCCGCGCAGGAGCATCGTGATCGCCGCGCCGGCGGCGGGGACATCGGCGAACACGCCGAGGATGGTGGCGGCCGCGGGCGGTTTCGGGAGGAGCTTGACGAGGAGCTCCGTGATCACGCCGAACGTGCCCTCGGTGCCGACGAAGCCGGCGACCAGATCGTAGCCGGTGACGCCCTTCGACGTGCGCCGGCCGCAGCGCAGCACTTCGCCGCCCATCAGCGCGACCTCGAGGCCGAGGATGTATTCGCGGGTGACGCCGTACTTGAACGCGCGTGGACCGCCGGCGTTGGTCGCTGCGTTGCCACCGATCGAGCAGTACTCGAGCGAGGCCGGGTCGGGCGGATAGAACATGCCCTGATCCTCGACCGCCTGCTGGAGCTTGCCGGTGATCACGCCGGGCTCGACGACGGCGATCAGGTCGGCCGGATCGATCTCCTTGATCCGCTGCATCCGCTCGGTCGACAGCACGACACCGCCCGCGACCGGCAGCGCACCGCCGCACATCCCGCTGCCGGCACCGCGCGGCGTGACCGGGACCTTCCGCTCGGCGCAGATCCGCAGCACGGCCGCGGCCTGCTCGGTGGATTCCACGAGCACGGCGCACTCCGGCGGATAGAACTCCGGGAGCGGGCTCTCGTCGCGACCGTAGTCGTCGAGCCTCTCGTGGCCCGGGCCGACGATGAGGTCGGCTCCTAGCTCGCGTTCGAGAACGCTTACGATGCTAGACGCTGAATGAGGAACCGCAGCCACAGGTGGACTTCACGTTCGGATTGTTGAACTTGAAGCCGGCGCCCTGGAGCCCCTCGACGTAGTCGATCTCGACGCCCACCAGGTACATGAGGCTCATCTCGTCGACGACCACTTTCACGCCGGCGATGTCGATCTGCCGGTCGACCTCCGTGCCCTCATCGAAGTAGAGGTCATAGGAGAATCCGGCGCAGCCGCCGCCGACCACCCGGAGGCGAAGCGCCATGTTCGCCTCGATGCCCTCGGCCTCGCGGATCTCGTTGATCTTCACGGCCGCCGTCGCGGTGATCTTGACCATCGACTCCGGACCGCCTGGATCGAGGGGCATCGGGGCGTGGTCGTGGTTGTGGGTCTCGGTAGCTAGCTCGGACATTTACGTCTCCTGGACAGGCACCTTACCCTCACGTGAGGGTCATGGCAATCTCGCGGGGTGCCGACCTTTGACACGCTGCTCCGCGACCTGAGGACCTCGTTTGCCGAGATCGATCCGGTCGCGCTCGACGCCGAGCTCAAAGCCGGCGGTCACCCCATCGTGCTCGACGTCCGTGAGGCCGACGAGCACGCGACCGGTGTCATCCCCGGCGCGATCCACATCCCGCGCGGCTACCTCGAGCTGCGCGTCGAGAAGGCGATCGGAGATCGCGCGGCGCCCGTGGTCGTGTACTGCGCGGGCGGCACGCGGTCGTTGCTCGCCGCGCGCAGCCTCGGCGAGCTCGGCTACACGAACGTGCGGTCGCTCGCCGGCGGGTTCACCGGATGGAAGCGCAACGGCCTCGCGTGGGAGCACCCGCCGGCGCTGCGCGGCGATCAAGAAGCACGCTACTCGCGGCACACGATGCTGCCGGAGGTCGGCGTCGCCGGTCAGCTCAAGCTGCTCGCCGCGAAGGTGCTGTGCATCGGTGCGGGCGGGCTCGGCTCGCCGTCGAGCATGTACCTCGCCGCCGCCGGCGTCGGCACGATCGGCGTGATCGACGACGACATCGTCGACGCCTCGAACCTGCAGCGCCAGCTCTTGCACGGGACTGACCGCGTCGGGACGGCGAAGGTCGACAGCGCGGAGAAGACGCTACGCGGGCTCAACGGCGACGTGAAGGTCGAGAAGCACCGCACGCGGATCACGAGCGACAACGCGCTCGATCTGATCGGCGCGTACGACGTGGTGATCGATGGCGCCGACAACTTCGCCACGCGCTACCTGGTGAACGACTGCGCGCTGCGGCTCGGCAAGCCGGTGATCCACGCGTCGATCTTCCGGTTCGAGGGGCAGCTCACCGTGTTTTCGGCGACCGGCGGCCCCTGCTATCGCTGCCTGTATCCGCAACCGCCGCCGCCCGAAGAGGCGCCGTCGTGCGCGGAGGCGGGGGTGCTCGGCGTGCTCCCCGGCGTCATGGGCGTGCTCCAGGCGACGGAGGCGATCAAGCTGATCCTGAAGCTCGGCGATTCGCTCGCCGGGCGGCTCCTGGTCTACGACGCCCTCAAGGCGCGGTTCCGCGAGCTCAAGCTGCGCCGCGATCCGGGCTGCCCGACCTGCGGGGACGGCGTCGACCGGGCCACGATCCCGCTCATCGATTACGAGCAGTTCTGCGCCGGGCCGAAGCACTAGCGCTACACTCCTGGAAGTGATCGCTGCCGGCCAGCTGATCGGCAACTACCGGATCGTCTCGAAGCTCGGGATGGGCGGCATGGGTGCCGTCTATCTCGCCGAGCATCCGATGATCGGCAAGAAGATCGCGCTCAAGGTCATTCACCGCGAGCTGGCGAGCAACAAGGACGTGGTCCAGCGGTTCTTCCAGGAGGCCCGCGCCGTCAACACGATCGGCAACGAGCACATCGTGGAGATCCACGACTTCGGCGTGACCCCGGAGGGCGACCACTTCTACATCATGGAGTACCTGGAGGGCCGCACGCTGGCCTCGGTGCTCGCGCGCGAGACCGCGCTCGATACGATGCGGGCGCTCCACGTCGGCGCGCAGATCGCGAGCGCCCTGTCGGCCGCGCACGTCTCGGGCGTCATCCACCGCGATCTCAAGCCCGACAACATCATGTTGATGACGCGGCTCGGCGATCCGGACTTCGTCAAGGTGCTCGACTTCGGGCTCGCGAAGATGTTCCAGGCCATCGGCGCGTCTGCAGTGCAGACCGCGGCGGGCGTGC
>JBBRED010000353.1:0-9136 GCA_038203335.1 Haliangiales bacterium
GGTGCACGAGAGGTTCGCGTTGTCGGCGGTGGCCATGCGGCCGGCGAACGAATCGTGGAGACCGGCGCCATCGAAGTTCGGCAGGTCCTCGGCGTTCGCGCTCGAGCGGATCTTCAGCTTGTCGATGCCGGGCAGCGCGACGGCGAGCTTCGCCTTGATCGCGGCGAGCGTCGCCGGCGGAATCTGCGCCTTCATGAACTCGGCGCGGACGTCGGCGGCCATCGTGTTGCGCTGCGCGGGCGATAGCGTGCCGGTCTTCTCGGCGGCGATCAGCGCGGTCAGCTTGGTGCGCAGCGCGCTGTTCGGCGCGTACGCGACGAAGTCGTGATAGTAGGTCACCGGGATGCCGATGCCCGGAGGGGCGAGGTCATAGCCCGCGCGCTGGCTCGGCGAGCCCACATCGCTCGTGCGGCCGAGCACCAGCTTGTGCTGCAGGAAGCCGAGGTTCGCGGCCTTCGAGCCGAACTTGAGCTGCGCGGGGATGCAGTCGCCCGGCTTGGTCGGGCACATCTCGGCGAACGACATCAGGCGTGTCTCCGGCGTGTACGCGACCGGCGTCCACGGCTTGTTCGTGCGCGCGGCGAACTTCGCCTTCACGATCGCGTCGGTGGTCGACTCGATCTTCCAGCCATCGGCCTTCACGATCAGGTGGACCGGCTTGTTCGCGAACGGCTTGAGCGTGGTGTTCGACGGGCCTGCGTCGCGCAGCACCATGTCGGGCGTGCCGCGCTCCTTGGACTTCAGATTCACGTGCGAGCTCGCGTCCTGGTACGCCTTCGTGATCACGCCACCGACGACCGCGAGGTCGAGCGGCAGCTCGTCGAGCACCGCGATGTCGAGAGGGGTCAGGTCATCCGAGTTGGCGGGGAAGATGCGCAGGTAGCCCCACGCCTCGCCGATGTTGAGCGGGAGGAACTTGAGCGAGCCGAGCACCGCATCGATCGTGGTCGGGCCCACGCCGAGGGCGATCAGCTTGTTCCTGTTCGTGGTGGTGAGCGTCTGCTGCGGGCCCGTCGCGACGAACGCGAGCTTCGCGTTCGGGATCCTGAACGCGCCCTTCACGATGGTCACCGCGGTGACGATCGTGCCGTCCTTCGCGACGTCCTCCGGATAGAACTGGATGCCGTAGACCGGCGCCGCGTTCGTATCGGTCTTGTAGACCTGGATCGTGCCGGCGACGTAGCGCTTGGCCTGCACGTCGTAGGTGTTCGCGTTGAAGCTCTCGAGGTCTTCCTCGAAGTCCGGCAGCACGGCCTCGCTGAAGTAGTAGTGGTAGCGCGCGGACTCCGGCGTGCGGCCGGCCTCCTTGTAGTTCGCGTTCTGGAAGTAGATCTTCGGCGAGCTCGGCTTGCGGCGGTCGATCACGAACTTCATCGACGGGCCCTGGATGACCACGCCGCCGTCCTTGAGCGCCATGCCATCGAACTGCGACACGCTGGTGATCGTGCGGTAGGCCAGAAGCGACTGGCCGTCGGACTTGCCGTCGCCGTCCACCCACGCCGGGCCGTCGTCGTCATCCTCCGTTGCGCACGCGACGACCCCGAGCGAAGCGAGGGCCATGAACGCGATTACCGGCACCTTTGACGCCATGCGGCATCCGTGAGCAACGACTGCGCCAGGATCCGTTGTGCAAGAACCCGCGCTTGGCGGGCACCAAGGTGGCTACTCGAGTTGCGGTAGCCAGCAGCTGGCTGGTCGCGCTGCTACGCTCGGCCGGGTGATCCAACGGTTCTGTTTCGTCAAGCTCCTCGACGACGAGGTCGGGACCCGAGGCGAGCTGGCCGAGATGCTGCGCGCTCAGCTGATCTCCGCCGGGGCCGACGTGGTCGTCGGGCTCCCGGCCGACGATAGCGCCGCCCGCTGGGACCTCTCGATCGTCATCACCGCGGCCTCGCTCGAGGCGTGGAACGCGCTCGCGCAGATCCCGGGCATGACGGGCGTGTTCGACGAGCTCGCCGGCCGCGCCGCCGTGGTCAAGGCGTGGACGTTCGAGTCGATAGGCTGAGCCGCGCGATCCACGCGGCGAGCTCGGTCGGCAGCGCCGATTCGAAGCGCACGCGCGCGCCGGTCGCCGGATGCGTGAAGCCGAGGAGCGCCGCGTGGAGCGCGAGGCGCGGTGCACGCGGGACGAACGTGCGGCTGGTCTCGCCGCCGTGCTGGTGATCGCCGACCACCGGATGCCCGAGCCCCGAGAGGTGAAGCCGGATCTGATGCGTACGCCCGGTCTCGAGCCGGGCGGAGACCAGCGTCGCCGTGGGGAACGTCTCGATCACGCCGATGTGCGTGACCGCGCGCTTGCCGTCGACGGGCCGCTCGATGGTCTGCGCGCTCACCGCGCCCGCGCACACGGCGCGGTACTCGCGATCGACGTCGTGGACCTTGAACGCCTCGCCGAGCTTCTTGTTCGCATCGCGCGTGCGCGCGAACACGAGGAGGCCGCTCGTCGGGAGATCGAGCCGGTGAACGAGGTAGACCTCGCCGAATTGCTTCGAGAGCTGGTCGAGCAGATCGCCGCGATCGCTCTCGGGCGTGGGAGCAGTGACGAGGCCCGCGGGCTTGTCCGCGATGATCAGGTGCGGATCGCTGAACACGATCTCCGGCGCGAGCGGCGGTGCGGTGCGCTCTACGGCGCCGCCGACGTTGACCTCGATGATCTGCCCCGGCTTGACGAACCGGCTCGCCTGCTTGACGCGCGCCTTGTCGACGAACACGCCGCCCTCGTCGATCACCGCGCGCGCCTTGCGCCGCGACAGGCCGGCGACGTGCTTCGGGATCGCCTGATCGAGCCGGAGCCCCGCATCGTCGGCGGCGACGGTGAACCTGGTCGATGCCATGCCTAGGCCCGGGCGGCGACGTCGAGGATGGCGTCGGCGAGGATGTCGGGGACCTCCTCCTGGAGGAAGTGGCCGGCGGGCGTGCGCGTCACCTTCGCATCGGTGCGCGTCCGCGACAGATGGCTGATGCCGCGCCCGAGGATCGGATCCTTCTCGCCCCACACGATCGAGATCGGGACCTTCGCGGTCGCGAACAGCTCGTGCGTGATCCGCAGGCCGGGGATCGAGGGATGCGAATCGGAGTTGTCGGGCACCATGCGCGCGAGCGCGAGCGGCGCCGCGCGGTCGGCGCGTGCCGCGAGCGGCCAGCGATACGCGCGCGCGACGTCGCCCTTGATGCTCGAGCGATCGCCCTGCGAGGTGTGCAGGAGACCGAGCGGAAATCCGAGCGTGCGGAACAGCAGATCGCTGACCACCGGCATCTGCGACAGCCGATGAAACAGCGTGCGCCGCCCGTTCGGCGCCGGCGGGCTGATGCCCGTGTTGCCGAGGACGATCCCGCGCAGCCGCTCGACGCGCGCCGCCATCGCGAGCATCCCGATCGGCCCGCCCCAGTCCTGCGCGACGAGCACGAGCGGCCCCGGCACGATCTGGTCGAGGACCTCGCCGAGCCAGGTCGCGTGCTGCTCGAGCGAGTGCGCGGCCAGCTCCGGCTTCGTCGACAGACCGAGCCCGATCAGATCGGGCACGATCAGCCGGAGCTCGGTGCCACCGGCGCGCGCGCGGATCGCCGCGACGACCTTGCGCCACAGAAAGCTCCACGTCGGATTGCCGTGCACGAGCAACAGCGCGGGACCATCGATCGGTCCCCACTCGAACACGTGCATGCGCTCGCTACCGGTCGAGATCATCGACGAGCGGGAACCGGCCGGGAGCTGGTCAGTGATCCAGCTCGGAAGCTCGGCTACCAACCGTCGCCGCCGTCATCCCGACGGCGCTTCTTGCCGCGGTCCTCGCCGCCGCCGCGCTCCTTCTCCTTCTCCTTCTCGAACTTCTTCTTCGGAGGACCGTAGCCGCCACCGGGAGGGCGTGGCGCGCCGTATCCGGCGCCACCGCCGGGCGCACCGCCACTCGGGCGATAGCCGCCGCCGCTCGGGGGACCACTGCCGCCCCCAGGAGGACGATAGCCGCCGCCGCTCGGGGGACCTCCGTAGCCGCCACCGCTCGGCGGGCCTCCGTAGCCACCTCCGCTCGGGCGCGGACCACCGGGTCCACGAGCCTCGCGCTCGCGAGCCTCGTTGATGCGGAGCATGCGGCCGTCGACCTCATGACCATCCAGCTCCGCGAGCGCTGCTTGCGCTCCCTCGGCGGTGGCCATCTCGACGAACGCGAAGCCTCGGGATCGACCAGTCTCGCGGTCCATGATGATGGATACGCTGGTGACCTCGCGGCCGTTCGCTCCGAACGCGTCTCTGAGTGAGGCTTCGTTCGTGTTGTAGTTCAGGTTGCCCACGTAGAGCTTCGTTCCCACGGTCTCGATTCTCCTCGACGATCTTCCACTGCGACGGGTTTAGGCAAAAAGCCTATCACAGGCGTTCGTGACGCTGATCAACAGTCGCGGGTGATCGATCCGGCATTCCGCCCGTACATCCTCGTAGACCCACCCCAAGGGGGGGTGAGACCAGCGGAAGTTCGGAGGTTAGAAGCTTCCGCCGGGATCCAAGCAGGCGTAGAATGCTTGCCACAAAGGGAGGGAATACCTTGAAGAAGCTTTCACTTATTGCAGGAGGCGTAGCCAGTCTTGGGCTCGCGATGCTCCTCACCACTCAGAGTCACGCGGCCGACCACGGCGACTCGACAACTCTGCTGACGAATCCCCTGGGCGACATCAACGATGTCTACACGTGGATGAACGCGGACGCGTCCAAGATCAACCTGGTCATGACCGTGTCGCCCGTCGATCCGGGCACGCGCGCCTTCACCGACGCGATCCAGTACGTGTTTCACGTGACCAGCAAGGCGGGCGGACCGCAGATGACGGTCGCGCAGAACATGGCGGCTGACGTCGAGACCAAGGTCATCTGCACCTTCGCGTCGAACACCTCGGCCCAGTGCTGGGTCGTCGCCGGCACCACGGTCAAGGGCTACATCTCGGGCGATCCGAGCGCGGCCACCGGCCTGACCAGCGCCGACGGCAAGATCAAGATGTTCGCGGGCCGTCGTTCGGACCCGTTCTTCTTCAACCTCCAGGGCTTCCGGAACGCGATCAAAGACGTCCATGACGCGGCCCTCGGTGGTCTGATCACCACCAACGCGTTTGGCTGCCCCAACGCCGGTGCGGCATCGGGCGATCCCACGTTCACCAGCCTGCGCACGAAGCTCAGCACGCTGCAGGTCGGCGTCGGTGTCCCGGCCTGCTCGCCGACCGAGATCGATTGCTTCAAGGCGTTCAACGTCCTCGCGATCGTCCTCCAGGTCGACAAGACCCTCGTCAACTCCGGCACCAACACCATCGTCAGCGTGTGGGGCTCCACCCACGCGAAGCCGTGAGGACACACACCATGAAGAACCTCACACTCATCTCGCTCGCGTTTGGTCTCCTCGTCTCCGCCTGCGGTGACAACGAGAAAGGCCCGGTCGATGCGCCCAAGGCGATCGACGCGCCCCCCGATTCCCTCGTGATCCCCGCTGCACCAACGATCGGAACGCAGATCGATCGCATGGGGCGTCCCGCGGTCAACACCGCCCTCAACGCCGTCATCAACGACGATCCGTTGAAGACGACGAAGAAGGACAACTACAACCACGCGACCACCGCGGCGAACTTCGCGAACACCGATGTCAACCCGCTCGGCAACGACGTCCTTGCGCCGTCGACGGTCCCGGGCACGGGCGCGAATCCGAGGACGGTCCGCGGCGAGTTCGCGCGCAACCTCGCGCTGTTCGACTCGCTCGATCAGGGCTCCGGCCTCCCGGGCTCGACGACTGGCGCGGGTGGCGGTTGCGGTAACCAGGCATTGTTCAGCACGACGACCGGCTACAGCACCCTCGGCACCGTGCTCGCCGATGACGTGCTCTACGTCGACACCGCGAAGCTGACCTGCAACCTGTACCTGTCGCTCGAGGTCGAGGTCGCGACGGCCGGCGGCGTACTTCACTCGCAGTGCGGCGGTCGTACCCCGACGCACGACGTGGTCGACACCAGCTACTCACTGCTCGCTGCGGGCCTCCAGGGCTTCAACATGACGACGTTCGCGCCGCTCGTGGGCGACGGCGTCGTCGCCCACACCGATGTGAACAACGACACGTTCCCGTTCCTCGGCGCTCCGCACTGATGATGCATCGGTGGCTGGTCGTCACCGCACTTCTCACCGGGTGCGGCGGTGACCGCGACCGAGCCGCTCCTCCTCCCCCGCCTCCGCAGCCTGCCACCTCGGCTCCTGCGGCCGACCTTCCGAAGCTGCCCTCGAGCCCGGATGGGGTGGCGGAGCTGCGCGTGATCGACGCGGATGTCGAGCGGCTGCGCACCGATATCCCGAACCGCCCGTCATTCGTGAACGTCCTCCTCGGGCGCGCCGGGCTGACCCAGGCGCTCGGGGACTACACCGAGGCCGTCGAGGTGACCCAGCGCTGGGTCACCGCGTCGCCGGTGGAGCTCGCGGCGTGGAAGGCCCGCGCCCAGACGCTGGCCCGCGTGCATCGGTTCACCGCCGCGCGCGAAGCACTCGATCACGTCAAGACGCTCGGTGGCCCCGGCGACTGGGAGGAGAGCGCGGCGACGCTCGACGAGGCCACGGGTCATCCCGAGCTCGCGACGCCGCTCCGCGAGCAACGAGCGGGCATGCAGGATCGGCCAGAGGTGATCACGATGCTCGGCGTGAACCTCGCGCTGCGCGGCAAGGTCACCGAGGCGATCGCGCTGATCCCGAAGGCGGCGGCCGCGGCGCGCGACAACTCGCCGGTGAACTTCGCGTGGCTGAACTTCCAGTGGGGTCGGTTCTACGAGCAGGCCGGCCAGCTCGCGAGGGCGCGCGACCTGTTCGCCGAGGCGCACCGCCGGATGCCGTCGTACCTCGAGGCGATCGTTCACCTCGCGCAGACCATGACCGCGACCGGGCAGGACCCGACGGCGCTGATCGCCGAGGCGCTGCGCGCGAACCCGCATCCCGAGCTGCTCGCGCTCGCCGGCAAGACCGGCGAGGCGAAGGCCGGCTGGGAGCGGTACCTGGCGGCGCTGCCGGAGGCGTTCTCCGACCACGCCGCGCGGTTCTTCCTCGGGGTCGGGGCGGACC
This sequence comes from Haliangiales bacterium, assembly GCA_038203335.1. Taxonomy (GTDB): domain Bacteria; phylum Myxococcota_A; class Polyangia; order Haliangiales; family Haliangiaceae; genus JABFXX01. The sequence continues at coordinate 7,067 of JBBRED010000353.1, forward strand.
CGGCGCGCGCGCTGGTGCTCGCGCGTGCGAACCTCGCGAACCGCGACTCCACCGAGGCACGTTCGCTCGCCGTCGAGGCCGCGCTCGCCGCCGGTGCCCCCGCGGAGGCCTGCGCGATCGTCGATCCGCTGCTGGATCCGGCCCGCGGTGCGCTGCGCGCGCAGCAGTTCGTCGGGTGGCGCGCCCTGTCGGCGTGCGGGCGGAAGGCCGACGCCGATCGAATCGCCGCCCGCCTCGGTATTCACTAGGGCGTGGAGTATCCTGCGGGCGGGCAATGGGACCGCTGCCATACCCGCATCGGGCGACCTTCCTCGCGAGCACGCTCCACGTGCCGGGCGAGCTGGAGGGTGTGAAGCCGTACATGGCGCGGCTGTTGTCGCTGCTCGTCTACGACCACCTCGTCCGCCACCGGATGGTGACGCTGGGCGATCACGATGACGAGCGGCTGATCGACGAGACCGGCGCGCTGCTCGACGCGCGGCACCCGCAGGTCGAGGACAGCGTGGACTGGTTCTTCCGCGTGTCGCGGCGACACGAGGTGCTGTGGTTCGAGCTGTCGCTCGATCCGCGGAGGCCGCTCGCGCCATCGTTGCGATCGCGGCAGCCGACCGGATCGATCGACGAGTGGCGATCGAGCCCGGAGCTCTCGCTATCGTCGCAGCTCGCGCAGTTGCTCGCGCAGTGGATGGCGGCGCGACGCCTGCCCGGGGTCAACATGTTCCCCGAGTTCACGATCGATGACCTGCGGGTCGCCGCCGAGCGGCTGATCAAGGTCGACGCGCTGTTCCAGCAGGGCGTGGATCTCGCGCAGCTCTCGGGCGGGCTCGGTACGCCGCCGCCGCGGCTCTCGATCCCGTACCTGCGCGTGCTCGCCGAGCTCGCGCGTGAAGAGGCGCGCCTGCTCGATCAGGTGATCCTCCAGATCGATCCGTCGCACCCGGTGGCGCGCCGGAACATCTACGTCACCGGTCTGCTCGCCGGCGATACGGATCGACGCGCGATCCTCCCGCTCGTCGAGGAAGCGCCGATGTACGCGAAGCCGCACCTCTCGATCTGGGGCGAGCCGTTCGCGGCCGATCGCCCGCTCGAGAACATGGGCGTGCGCCACCAGGGCATCGCGGCGAGCCTGATGCCGGCGAACCCGTACGCCTGCCACAACTACTCGCTGCAGCTCGCCGACGAGGACCGTCGCGAGGAGAGCTATCGCTGGGCCGATCGCGCCACCGTGGCCGCGCCGCAGATGGGCGCGGCGCATCTCGATTGCGTGCGCCGTCTGCGTCAGGTCGGGCGCCCGGGCCAGGCGTTCGCCGAGGCGCAGTATCGCTGCCGCGAGATCCTCGACCGCGCCGCGGCCGGCAAGCTCAACGCGAACGACTGGCAGGCGCCGCACCACGCCGCGCTCCTGATCGCGTTCGCGCACCTCGACGTCGGGCGGATCGCCGAGGCGATCGAGCTCGCCGACGACGCGATGTCGCGGCTGCCCGCGGATCCCGGCACGCAGGAGGCGTTCCAGTGGGCGCAGAAGCGGATCGCGCACTGGAAGACCGATGCCGGCCTGCTCGCGCGCGCGTTCGCATGGGAAGGCCACCACCGCGGCGATCCGGGGCGCGTGATCCTCGGCATGACGAAGGGCCGGATCACCGACGACGAAGATGCCGGGATGCTGATCGAGGCGCTGGTCGCGACCGGCCGCACCGAGCAGGCCGAGGTCGCGGTGTGGCAGTGCGCCGGGCTCGATGGCGTGGGCGTCCTCGGCGATGGCAAGGCGCGGCTCTCCGCCGCGAAGGCGCTGATCCTGCGCGGCGATCTCGACGAGGCGCTCGACCAGATCCAGATCGTGCAGCTCCGTCGCAGCCAGAGCCGGCTCGAGGCGGAGATCAACCGGCTGTTCCGGCTCGCGGCGGTCCGGCCCGGCAGCGAGTGGGAGCGCGTGATCGAGCGCCGCCTCGACCGCGGTGCGCTGCGGCTCGCGCAGATGGCGGCGCGCGACCTCGCGGACTTCGTCCCGAACCTCGATACGCCGATCGTGCGGCGCGCGCTCGGTGACCGCACGCCGGTCGCGATCGATCC
>JBBRED010000354.1:0-9117 GCA_038203335.1 Haliangiales bacterium
CCTCGAGCGCGGGCACATGACCGGGCAAGCCGGCCTCGGCCTTGCCAAAGCGCAGCACGGCCTCGTCGATGCGGCCGATCTCGCCGAGCGTCTCGCCGGCGCGGGTCCAGAACGCCGCCTGGCTCTTCGGATCGCCTTCGAAGTACGTGGCGATCTTCTCCTCGAGCTGCGCGAGCTCCTCGGAGAATCCGGCGCGGCGCACGATCGCCTCGAGGTGCATCAGCGCGAGCCGCGCTGTGGGCTGGATCGTGATCACCGTGCGGTAGAGGTCCGCGAGCTCAGCCTCGGGCCGGCGATCGCGGTTCGCGAGGCCAGCGAGATCGAGCAGCAGCGCGGCGCGATCGGCCACGTGCTCCACGGGCACGCTGTCGAGCTCGGACTTGCGGAGGCGGAACAGCTCGGGGAGCTGATCGGCCGCCGCGTACTGCCGCTCGAGGCGGTGCATGAGGTCGATGCGCGATGGATCTGCCTCGGCGGCGCTCTCGAGCGCGACCTGCGCCGACTCGGGATCCATCCGCAGCTCGCCGTCGATGTGCGCGAGCAGCTCGTACGCGCTCGCCTTCGCGACGCCATCTCCGGACTCCTCGGCGGCGCGCAGCTGCGCGAGCGCGAGGCCGGAGATCGGGGCCGGATCTCGGAGCTGGGTGGCCACGCGGATCAGCGGGACCGAGGCGAGCGGATCGCCCGGGCGCATCTCGAGCGCTCGCTGATACAGACCGAGCGCACCTTGTGCATCGCCGTGCGCGGCGGCGAGGTCGGCGTCGCGCACGATCCGCGCGAACGCATCGGCCGAGGCCACGCCAGGCGTCGGATCGCTGCGTCGCGCAGGCGCGGAGGTCGGGCGATCACCGGCGCGGCGACGCGCGGCGGCGAGAAGATCGGGCACCACGCCGAGCTGCGGCAGCGCCTGCTCCACGCGATGCAGGAGCTGCGTGGCGCGCGAGGCATCGCCCGCATCGAGCGAGAGCTGGGCGGCGCGCAGGCGCAGCGTGGCGACCTCGGCGGACGTCGCCTTGCCGTCGATCAGCGTGGCGCGCTCCTCGATCGCGGCGGCGGCGTCGGCGAGCTCCTTCTGGCGCGCGGCGCCGATCAGCAGCGCGACGGTGCGCCGCGGATCATCCACGCCGGGCGAGAGCTCGCGGAGGATGGTCTCGGTGCGGTCCGCGTCGTCGGCAGCGTACAGCCGGGCGCGGCGCAGGCCGAGGCTGGTGGCGGCGTGCGGCGAGCGCTCCGCGGTCTGTGCGCGGAGCAGGACCTCGGCGATGACGTCGCGATTGCCCAGCCTCGATGCGAGCACGATCGCGGACGCATGGGCGGCGGGCGCCGTCGCGGGCTGCTCGAGCACGCGCTCCCACGCCTCGAGCGCGGCGGCGGTCGCGCGCTGGTGCTCCTCGGAGGTCTCGTCGGGGTTGCTCTGCGCGGCGGCGCCCACGGCCTCTTCCCACGCGAGCGCGCTGCGGAGCTGCGCGACTTCCTTGTCGAGCTGATCCCCCGGCTCGGCGGCGAGCTCGGAGAAGAGCTTCGCGCGATCGCTCCATCGCCCCGCGGCGGCGAGCGCTTCTCCGAGGGCCTCGGCGATCGCGAGCGATCCGGGGCGCGCGCTGCGCCCGGCCTTCAGCACCTCGATCGCATCCTCGAGCTTGCCCTGCGCGATCAGGCCGTACGCGGCGCGTAGCCGGGCGCGCTCGCGGTCGAGATCCGCGGCGACGGAGAGGTCGACATCGATCGCCGCCTGGGTGGCCTCGGCCGCGACGTACGCGGTGCGCAGCTGCGCGGCCCCATAGTCGTCGCCCGGGTCGAGCTGCATCACGGTGCCCCACAGCTCGCCGCCGCGTGCGGGATCGAGCTCGGCGGCGCGCGCGGCGGCATACGCTCGCTCGGTAGCGGACGCGCCGGTGTTCGCCCAGTGCGCGAACGCCGCCGCCGCGATCTCCGGATCGCCAAAGGCCGCGGTCTCCGCGGCGAGCCGCGCGACGAGGGAATCGTCAGGAGCGGTGGCCATCGCGATCGCGGCGCCCTGCGCGGCGAGCTCGCCCTGCGTCCACTGCTGGGCGCGCACGGCGGCCGCGGCCGCGGTCAGCGGATCGGTCTGTTCGACCTGGCGTGCGAGATCGATCAGCGCTCGCGCGGCGGCCGGTCCGTCGACCTGCGCGGCGGCGTGGCGGATCGCACCGATGCGCGCGGCGAGCGCCGTGGGATCGGACTCGGCGGCGGCTGTGAACCAGCCCGCGGCACCGGCGGTGTCGTTGTGGTGCGCCGCGAGCGCGCCGCGTGCAGACTGCACGGCGGCGCGCAGCTCGGGATCCGTGATCGCGTGTGCGAGCTGCTCGAGGGCCGCACCGAACTCGTCGGCGCGACCGTCGAGGAATGCGAGCTCGAGGTGTGCGAGCAGCGCGCGCACGTCGGACGGCGCGCTATCGAGCACCTCGCCCACCGCGACGCGGGCGAGATCCTGATCGTTGCTCGCCATCAGGAGATCGATCCGGTAGTGACCGAGCGGACGCCGCTCGAGAGCACCCGCGACCGCGATCTCCGCGTCGAGGTGCTGTACGGCTTCGCCGAGATCGCCGGCGGCGCGCGCGAGCCGGCGAAGTCCGCGGAGGGCGGCCGTGGCGCGAGGATCGGCGAGCAGCGCTGCGTCGTAGTGACCGCGCGCGCGATCGGGATCCGCCAGCCGCTCGCACAGTCGACCCGCCTCGATGCGAAGCGCGGCGGAGGCAGCGCTCTCGTCGACCGTGGAGAGCTCGCGCTCGAAGATCAGCAGCGACTGCGCGGCTGCTTCGTCGAGAGCCGTGCTCGCGAGCGGCTCGGACTGCTCCGGCCACGCCCGGACCGCCGCCTCGAGATCGAGCTGCGGCTCGACCTCGGGCTCCTGGACCTCGAGCTCGATCGAGGTCTGCAGCCGCGACGACGCGCGGTTCGACGCCGCGGACGGAGGCGCGCCGCCCATGTCCATCAACGTGCGTGTGGCGAGCGGCGGCACCGAGGTCGGCGTCTTGACCCGCGGGTAAAGATCAACGAGCGCCGGCGGCCGCCGATCCCTGCTCGGCGTCGGCGGAGGAGGCGCATCGAACCGCTCCTCCTCGACCTGCTCGACCGGCTCGTCGAGCCCCGACAGCGCATTGTCCAGATCCACCGGTGGCGGTGCGGTGGGCGTGCGCAGCGCCGGCCGGATCGCCGGCTGCGATCCGCTGCCACCGCCCACGCGCGGCGTGGACGGGCGGCGCGGGAGCAGCCCCGAGCCGGATCCGGACAGCGGCTCGTCCGTCGCTCCAACCGCGGCGGCCACGTCGGAGAAGTCATCCTCGTCGCGAATCGGCATCTCGCCGAGCGCCGCGGGCTCGTCGACGTCCATCTCCATGCGGATCTCGTCGCCGTCCTCATCGGCCTCCGCCACGATCTGCGAGACCGGAGGCGGTCGCGTCGGCTGATCTCCGCGGCGCACGACGTGCGCGGTGCGACGGCTGCCGAGGTTCTCCGCGATCACGTCGGGCGCGGCGGATGCCGCGGCATCGATCTCGACCTCGTACTCGTCATCCTCGATCGGAGGCGGCGCGGTCTTCGACATCGGGCGCGAGGCCGCGGCCTGCGCCTGGATCTCGCCGAGGTCCTGGATCCGGGTCTGTTCGGAGAAGTCGGAGAACGCGGAGTTGTCCACGCCCTGCGCGGGCGTCAGCTTGTCCCTACCCGGAACGTTCGGAACTTGCAGCGGCGTGCGCCGCACGATCGCGGGCGTGCGTTTCTGCTCGGGCGGCGGCGGCGGCGGTGCGATCGCATCCTCGGGCGAGAGGTCGTCGGGAGCCGCGGGCGCGTTCGGTCGCGATGCCGATGTGAACACGCCATCGTCCTCATCCTCGGGCAGCGCGCGCATCGGTCCGCTCTTCAGGTCGATCCGGGTCGCGCCCTGGTCGATCATGTCCTCGTCACCGATCGGAGACTGCGTGGCGTGGCGACGGCCGAGCATCTCGCCGAGCGCGGCGGGCTTGCCCTCGGCGCCGACGTCGGAGAAGTCGGTCTCGGCCGGATCCGCGTCGTACGTGTCGGCGTGCGACGGGTTCCGCGGCGCCTTCGTGTACGGCATCCCGATCTCGACGTCGATGGTCGCGTCGGCGTTGCTGTCCTCGATCGCGGCGTCGAGGGTCATCTGATCCTCGAGCTCGACATCGCGTCCGAATGCGGGCTGATCGAGCGTGCGGCTCGGCTCGCCGAACTCGGCGGCCGCGCGATCCTGTGGTTGCGGCGGCTGCGGTGCGGGCTGCGGCCACGCCATCACCTCGGCGGCGGGCGTGACCGACATGCTCGTGTCCTCGGCGTGTAGCGCGTCGAACGTTTGATCCCACGCGTCGAGCTCGGAGAGCAGATCGTCGTCGCCGAGGAACGGCTTTCCGCCGCCCTTCGGCGGGGGCTTGTTGGGACCTGCCATTACCGCGTCCCCTTGAGCGCGACGCCGAGGCGATCGCGCAGCTTCAAGTGATCCTCGCCGATCGACCACGCCGTGAGATCGAGCGCGGCCGGGCTGTCCACCAGGGCCTTGCCGCCCTTGCCGACATCGAGCTGCGCGTGCGCGACCGCGAGATCGCCGGACCACAGCAGGCCCGCGCGCACCCCGATCGCGTTCACCTGGCGCCGGAACACGGGCACGTCGACGAGCTCGTTGCCCTTGGCCTTCACCAGATCCGCGACGGCGGCCTTCTGCTTGCGGCCGAGCTCCTTCTTCAGAAGCTTCGCGCGCTCGACGATCGTTGCTTCCTCGCCGATGTGATCCTTGAGGCCGGCGGGCACGGCAAGCTCGAGACCGCGGAGCGCGGCGACCAGCGTCCAGCCGAGCTCGCCCTCGCGCAGCTCCGGCAGCGTGGCCAGGCCTTCGGCCAGGGTCGCCACCGCGCGCCCGAGCTGGAACCGGTGCTGCGGCATCGCGGCGGTCGCCACGTCGGCGCCGATGCACAGGATCGGAGTCTCGGCCGCGATCGCGCGCGCGATGCCGACGCGCGACGAGCTGATGTACAGCTCGACGTCCTCGAGGCCAAAGCACGCGAGCGCGGTGGCGAGCGCCTCGTACTTGTCGCCGAGCTTCTTGATCGCGAGTTTGTCGCCGCGCACGAAGCCGAGCTTTCCAGGATCGACGCCGGTCGCGACCTGGACCGCCGGTGCGATCGCGCGCCAGAACTCCGCGAGGGGACCGAGCGTTCCGCCGCGCAGCAGCGTGCGATGGGCGTCGTCGAGCCTCACGCGAGTCGGCGCGCCGAGCTTCTGCCGGCCCTGCGCGAGGACCTGCCGCTGATCCACGGACGGCGTGCCGAGCGCCTCGACGCCGACCAGCGCGAGCCAGCGCGCATCGACGTCGCTCTGCCAGGCGGTGACCTGGGCGAGCCGCTCGTAGAGCACGGCGCTCTTCGGGTTCTGCACGATCGACTGGCGAAAGCTGACCGCGGTGCCGCTCAGCATCTGCGCGCGCGCCTGTGGCTCGAGTAGCTCGGAGAGCTCGCGCACCACGTCGAGGTTCAGCGGATCGAGCGTGCGCGCCCGATCCAGCGCCAGTCGCGCGGCGGAGCGATCGTTCAGCTTGTCGCGGAGCATCAGCCCGAGGCGGAGCTCCTCGCGCGCCTTGTCCTGCGGCGCCGGGCGCAGCCGCGCGAGCTGCCGGAGCTCGCGGGTCGCGCGCTCGTAGTCGTTCGCGCGCAGACACAGCCCGAGCAGCCGCTCGCGCAACGCGAGATCCTCGGGATTCGCCTCGACCACGCGCTCGAGGTTCTCGATTGCACCGGCGACGTCGTTGACGTTCTCGGCGAGGACCTGCGCGAGCTGGAGCTCGACCTCGGCGCGACGTTTCGGGCGGGTCTCGGCCTGGAGGCAGCGGCGCCACAGCTCGACGGCGGCCGGAACATCGCCCGCGTTGAACGCGAGGTCGGCGCGGAACCGCAGCGCCTCGATGTGGCTCGCCGAGCGATCGAGGAGCGCATCGAGATCCGCCATCGCGGCGTCCTTGTCGCCGAGCCCGTGCATCACGGTCGCTCGCTCGAGGAGGTGTGGCACCATGTCGAGCGGGCTCGCCGTCTCCTGGCCCTCGAGGTGCGTCAGCCGCGCGGTGAGTGCGAGCACGAGGCCCTTCACGTCGGCGCGCTCGCGGAGCAGCTCGAGCAGGCGCTCGAGCTCCGGCGCACCGGGCTCGACCTGGAGGATCCGGCGATACGCCGCGAGCGCCAGCTCGGGCCCGTTCGGCACCGTGGTGCTATCGAACACGCCCACCGCATCGCGCAGCAACTGCACGCGCGCGGTGGCGTCGCCGATCGCACGCGCGAGCTGGTAGCTCGCCTGCGCCCAGGAGACCTGATCGCCCGTGCGCTTCGCCATCCGGCGCAACGCCTCGAGGGCCCGCAGATCTTCGGGGTGCGTCTTTACGACCGAGGCCACCACCGTGCCGGCTTCGCGGAGGCGGCCCGCGAGCTCGAGCGCCTCGGCGCGGTCGAGCTCCCAGCCGGCCTGCGCCGCGGGATCGTCGGCGAGCGCGGCGCGCAGCTCGAGCACCTCGGCGCGCGCGAGCAGTGGATCGATGATCGCGTTCTTGTCGTCGTTCGCGGTGTCGACGTGCGGGATCACGTTCGCCTCGGCGAGCACGAGCAATGCGCTCGTGTCGTCGGGAGCACTGGCGCGCGCGGCGGCGACGCGCTGGTTCGCGAGCTCCGCGTCGCCACTGGCGGCGGCCATCGCGGCCGCGCGCATGTGCAGCGCGGCTGCGGCCTCCGGCATCTGCACCGTCGCGGCGAGCGCGTCGTACGCCGCGGAGAGCGCCGTGGGATCCGAGCTGCGTGCGGCGACGAGCCCGGCGCCGAGCAATGCGCCCTTGCGCGTGGGATCGAGCTGGGTGGCCACGCCGAACGCCTGTGCCGCGCGCTCGAAGTCCTCGAGGACGAGCGCGTACATCCAGCCGCTGTCCTCGGCCAGCGCGGCGCCGAGCCGCGGATCGGTGGTGCGCGATGCGAGCGCGGACGTGGCCTCGAGCCGCATCACCGTATCGGCGCGACCGGCGGCGAGATCCGCGAGGCCGAGCGCGGCGCTGGTCGCGGCGACCGATGGCTCCTCGCGCGTCGCGAGCCCGCGGAACACGTCGGCCGCCGCGTCGAACTGCCCGGCCCGCTCGAGCGAGCGGCCGAGCAGCCACTGCGCCTCGGGGCTGTGATCGAGCTCCGCGATCGCCTTGCGCGCGACCACCTCGCCGTTGCGGTCGCCGAACTGCGCGCGTGAGCGCGCGGCGCCCTCGAGCGCGGTGCGATCGTCGTCGATTCGCTGCAGCCACTCCTCGTAGACCGCGGCGGCCGACGCGACGTCTCCGATCCGCACCTCGAGTACCCACGCGGCCTCGCGCAGGGCGCGCCGTGCCGCGGCGCCATCGGGCAGCACGCGCGCCTCGGTGCGGCGCTCGGCGACGAGCTCGGCCCAGCGCTCCTGCGCGCGGAGCAGATCGATCAGTGACTCGCGCGCGAACGCGTCCTCGGGCCACAGCGTGAGCACCTGGCGGTACAGATCCGTCGCGGTCTCGACGGCGCCGCCGCGCTCGCGCAGGCGCGCGGCCGCGAGCAGAGCGGTGCCGCGACGCGTGGCATCCGGCTCGACCGATGCGATCTCCGAGAGCAAGACGGCGCGATCGTCATCACGACCGAGCTGCGCGAGCGTGGACTCCATGCGCCAGCGCAGGCCGAGGTCGCCCGGTGCGAGGGTGGAGAGCTCGCGCTCGATCTCGAGCACGGACTCGAGGTCCGCGTGGCTACGCGCGAGGCGGATCGCCCGCTCGAGGAGCGCGCGACGATGGTCGCCCGAGGCCTTCGCGGCGGCTTCGCGGAGGCGCGTCAACGCGACGGCGACGTTGCCCGTCGTGTCGTCGAGCTCGGTCAGGGCCTCGAGCGCGGTCGGATGATCCGGGACTGCCTCGAGCGCCTTGCCGAGCGCGGCGCGCGCCTCGTCGAACGCCTCGGTGCCGCCGACTTCGTACGCGAGGAGCTCGGCCGCCTGGACGTAGAGCGCCGCCGCGGCGCCTGGATCCGAGACCGGCGGCTGTCCCGGTCCGAGCCAGCTGCCGAGCAGCGCGGCGTTCGCCGAGGTCAGGTAGGTCTTCGCGAGCTCGTGCGGATCGGCGCGACCGAGAGCATCGCGTTCCGCTGCTGACGTGAGCACGATGAAGCCCGGCGCGCTGGCCTCGAGCGAGGCGAGCAGCGCCCGCGCTTGATCGCGCTGGCCACCGCGCAGCAGTGCGTCGGCGCGTCGGATCGAGAGGACCATCGCACGGCCCGGGTCGCCCTCCACGGCCTGCCAGCTCTGCACGAGCTCGGCGAGATCCTCGTAGCGGCCGAGCTCCTCGGCGAGCTCGGTCAGGTCATTGAGCACCAGCGGCTCGCCCGGTGCGAGCGCGATCGCCTGCTGAAGCACGTCCCACGCCTTCTCGGGCGTCTCGGTGCGCGCGAGCTGCGCCTGACGACGACGGAGCGCCACGAGCTCGCGGCGGAGCTGCGTCGCGCGATCCGGCGAGTGTTCCGCGGAGACGTTCGCCTCGGCGCCCGGTCCCGCCGGTCCGAAGCCGTGCAGCAGCTGTGCGGCGAGCGCTTCGATCGCTGCCGCCACATCCTCGGGCGTGCCGTTCTCCTCGGCGACGCGCAGCCGTTCGCGCGCGATCCGCTCCGCGCCGGCACCCTGCGCGGCGAGCGAGGAGGCCTGCTCGAACGCCGACTGTGCGCGCGCGTACTCGCTCGCACCGGCGGCGCGGCCGACCTCGAGCCAGTAGCTGATCTTGCGCGCGGGGTGCTCGACCGCCTCGGCGAGCCGCTCCCATACATCGAGGAGCGCCGCGGTGTCGTTGGCGCGTGCGAGCAGGCGCTCGAGCTCGAGCAGTACACCCTGGTGCGTCGGCGCGATCCGCACCGCTTCCTCGAGAGCGGCGCGCGCTTCCGTGGCGTCGTTCATCTGGTTGCCGAGGACGCGGGACTTCTCGAGCAGCAGGTCTGCGCGCTCGAGGTCATCGCGCGCGTACTCGACCTCGGCGCCGATCAGCTTCGCGAGGTTCGGCCACAGGCCGCGCCGATAGAACACGCGGCGGATCGCCCACAGGTTCGGGCGCAGCGACGGATC
>JBBRED010000355.1:0-9109 GCA_038203335.1 Haliangiales bacterium
AACGGCACGCTCGTCAACGCGCTGCTGTTTCACTGCAAGGACCTCTCGGGCATCGGCGGTGTGCAGCGCCCTGGCATCGTGCACCGCCTCGATCGCGACACCACGGGCGTGATGATCGCGACGAAGAATGATCACGCGCACCTCGCGCTGACCGCGCAGTTCGCGGCAAAGAGCCGCGGCGAGCCTGGCGGGATCGAGCGAGCCTACCTCGCGATCGCGGCGCCGCCTCCGCCGCTCGCGAGGGGTACGCTCCGCACTCAGTACAATCGCCACCCGGTGACGCGCCGGAAGTTCTCCTCGAAGGTCGCGACCGGGAAGTCCGCGGTCACCCACTACGAGATCGTGGAGCGGATGTATGCGTCCGCGCTCGTGCGCCTTCGCCTCGAGACCGGGCGAACGCATCAGATCCGCGTGCACGCTTCCGATCACGGCTGGCCGCTGGTCGGCGACCAGATGTACGGCGTGCGCCAGCGCGACGAGCGACTCGCCGAGGCGGCCGCCGCGATCGGCCGGCAGGCGCTCCACGCCGCCCTGCTCGCGTTCGCCCACCCCACGACGGGCGAGCGGATGTCGTTCGAGGCGCCGTTGCCTGCGGACTTCGCCGCGGCGCTGGCGGCGCTGCGGTGACTACTGCGGAGATCCGGCCTGCTGGCTCGGTGTCAGGTTGATCGTGATCACCTCGGGGTAGCTCGTGACGCCGCCCTTGCAGCCCCCGAACGGGGCGATCTTGTCGGTGCACGCCGTGGTGCACGGACCGGCGTACGTGAAGCCGCAATCGGTGACGAGGCCGTTCGACGAGAGCGCGCAGGCGCGGAACGTGCCGACCAGCGAGGTCCATCCGCGGTTCGAGCAGGCGTAGGTGACCGGCACGGTGGCGAACAGGTCGCCGTAGAACGCGCCCTCGGCCTGCGTGTACGTCGCGCGCTCGGTCGCGCTGGTGAGCAGCGCCGTGTTCGTGTCGCTGCGCATCGAGATGTTGACGGTCACGCCGTTGACGTTGGTGCGCGCGAGCAAGCACGCGGTGACCCAGCGACGCTCGGTCACCGTCGGCGCACGGGTCGCCCATGCGGGGGCGAGGCCGATCCAGCCCGGATACGAGTACGCGTTGCCCAGCGGATCGTTGAGCGTCAGGGTCGTGCCCGTCGGGATCGCACAGCCGACGATATAGGACATCAGCTCGCGACCGCCCTCGGTCCCCATCACGTCCTGCGTCTCGAGGCTGTTCGCGGCGAGGCGATTCGCGGCGAGGCGATTCGCGGCGAGGCGATTCGCGGCGAGGCGATTCGTCGACGTGACCGCGTCCTGGGTCTCACCGAGGTCCTCGGTCCCATCATCCACACAGCCGCCGAGCAACGCAGCGACGCAAATCGCGAGGGATGTTTTCATGTGGTGTGTAAATCGGCCGGCCATGGGCGGTTGAATAGGTACGGGAGGGGTACTGACATTCAGGGCGCGACCGTGATCTCGCGGATATAGGTCTTGCTGCCGGAGTCGGTCAGGTCGCCGCCCATGTTCGGCGACGAGCGCCCGCCCCACGTGCCGTTCACGTTGGCGGTCAGGAGCGTGAACTCGGCGTTGATCTTCGTCGTGACCGGACCGAGGACCTCCTTGCGCTTCGTCTTCTCCTCGATGCTGCCGAACCCGTTCGCCGCCCACGTCATGTTGAACGTCAGCGGTCCGGTGGGCGCGCATGTTGCGGTGCCGTCATCGAGGTTGATCACGCACCGAATGACCGGGTACGCCGCGGGGGTCGTCAGGTTGAGATGCGCGGACGTTCCCGAGTACGTGAACGCACCGGCCGGAATCTCGCCGGCGCCCTGGTAGAGGATCGCGAGCGACGGGTTCATCGGATCCGGCGTTGCCCACGAGAAATCGAGACCGAACGTGTGCGCGATCTGGTCTTCGGTCGCGGTCAGAAATCCGTTCGTGCCCTGCGAGTCGATCAGCTGCGCCGTCGCGCTGCGGCCGTTGACCTGGATCTCCGTGACGGTCTTGGAACTCTTCGCGGCTTGTTCCGTCGAGGACGTGTCCTCGTCGGTCGTGCCTTCCATCGAGCAACCTGTCGCGAGGAGGAGAACGACAACCACGGGTTTGAGCATCCCGATCACAGTAACGCTGGGCACCGGAATCTTCGATGTGGGTTGTAGGCCACACCTGCGTGCACCTCGCCCTGCAGCAATGCGCTACACCCCCAGGATCAGTCGCCTTCGATGCCGTACTGCCGGAGCTTCTTCCACAGCGTGGTGCGGTTGATGCCCAGCATCGCGGCGGCCCGTGTCTTCTGGCCCTCGCAGAGCTCGAGGACCTTGAGGATGTGGGTGCGCTCCAGCTCGTCGAGCGTCGGGACGTGATCCCCGGTGAACGTGGTGAGGCCCGCCGAGGCCACGGCGGGGCGAGGACCGGCGACATCTCCGACATCGAGCACATCTCCCGACGCCAGGATCACGGCGCGCTCGATCGTGTTCTCGAGCTCGCGGACGTTGCCCGGCCAGCTGTGCGCGGTGAGGTGGGCGATCGCGGCGTCGGTGATCGCGGGTCGGGACTTCTCCGCGCGCTGCGCCGCCTCGTCCGCGAAGTGACGCGCGAGCAGCGGGATATCGCCGGGGCGATTGCGGAGCGGCGGCACCTCGAGCGTGATCACCGCGAGCCGGTAGTAGAGGTCCTCGCGGAACGTGCCGCTCTTGCACGCCTCGTCGAGCGCGCGGTTCGTCGCCGCGACCACGCGCGCGTCGACGCGGATCGAGCTGGTGCCACCGACCGCCTTGACCTCCCCGTCCTGCAGCGCGCGCAGCAGCTTCGGCTGGAGATCGAGCGGTAGCTCGCCGATCTCGTCGAGGAACAGCGTGCCGCCGTCGGCGGCGAGGAACAGGCCGCGCTTCGCGGTCTCGGCGCCGGTGAACGCGCCGCGCACGTGACCGAACAGCTCGCTATCGAGGAGTGTGCCGACGAGCGCGCCGCAGTTGACGGGCATGAACGCGCGACTCGCGCGGCGGCCGGCGAAGTGGAGCGCGCGCGCGACCAGCTCCTTGCCGGTGCCGCTCTCGCCGGTGATCAGCACCGTCGCGTCCGACGGCGCGACCTTGTCGATGGTCTGGCGGAGCTGCTGCATCGCCGGCGAGTTGCCGATCATAGAGCCGTACGCGAGGCGCTTGGTCAGCTCGCCGTGGGCGCGGCGTAGCTCGTCCTCGTCGAGGGCGCGCCGGACCACGAGCCGGAGCTCGTCGGGCGAGAACGGCTTGCCGATGTAGTCGCGCGCGCCGAGCTTCATACCGCGCACGGCGGTGTCGATCGATGGATACGCGGTGATCAACAGCACGGCGGGCGGCGGGGACTCGTCACCGCGGGGCGCGAGCAGGCGCGGAAGCAGCGAGACGCCGTCCTGATCCGGCAGGTTGATGTCACACAGGATCAGATCGAAGCGCCGGCGCGCGACGGCCGCGACCGCACCGGCGGCGCAGTCCACCGCCTCCACCTCGTAGCCCGCGCGTCCGAGAACGTCGCTGCACAGCGCGCGAATGCCGCGCTCGTCGTCGACGATCAGGATCGAGCTCACGCGTCGTGCATATCACGATCTCTGATGGACCCGGGCCTGGGGCAGGGAGCTGACTCCCCGCTTGCGTGCGCGCTGCTTCACGGCGCGCTGGCGCTCGCGACGGGCGCGGCCGATCATCTGCTCCTCGAGCACATCGGAGACGACGCCATGACGCTAGGATGACGGGAGCGGGCGCGCCGTTCCACTCACCCATCCGCGAAGCGGATCAGGCGTTTGGAATCACCAACTTGAACTCCGCGCCCTTGCCGCTCCGCGGTTCTGCTGCCTCGATGGATCCTCCGGCGGTCGCGATCAGGTGTCTGCACACGGCGAGGCCGAGGCCGGTGCCCTGGCCAGCGGCCTTCGTGGTGAAGAACGGATCGAACACGCGCGCGCGATCCTTGGCGGGGATCCCCGGGCCCTCGTCGGCCACGGTGATCTGCGTGGCGATGCCGCCGGGCGCAGGGGTCACCGAGATCGTGATCGTGCCGCCGCTGGTCATCGCCTGCGCGGAGTTCTGAACCAGGTTGACGAGCACTTGCTGGAGCGCGTGCGCGTCGATCGCGAGCGGCGTCTCGGACTTCACGTCGGTGACCAGCCGCGCACGCGTCCTCTTGAGCTGCGGCTCGAGCAACGCGCCGACGTGCCGCACGATCTGCGCGGGCGCGGTGACCGGCGGGGCCTCGAGCTTGCCGGGCGGGGCGTCGATCGAGGCATCGCTCTGCCGCGGTGTGCGCGCGTACTCGAGCAGGCCGCCGATGATTCCCTTCATGCGTTCGGCCTCGCTCGCGATCAGCTCGAGCGCCGCGCGATCGGGGTGGCCCTCCGGCTTGTCCTCCTGCAGCAGCTTCGCGTATCCGAGCACCGTGGTCAGGGGGTTGTTGATCTCGTGCGCGACCTGCGCCGACATCACACCGACGGACGCGAGGCGATCGCCGCGCGCGAGGGCGGTCTGGAGCTCGTGGCGCTCGGCGATCCGCTTCGCCATCTCGTCGATGCGCTGCCCGAGCACGCCGATCTCACCAGGCCCCTCGATCGGCGCCGCCACATCGACGTGCCCGGTGGCGATCGCATCCGCGCGCGCCGCGAGGGCGGCGAGCGGGCGGGTCAACCGCGTCGCGAACCAGCCGCCGAGGGCGAGCGCGAGTGCGAGCGCCACGCCGCCGATGATCAGCGTGTCGCGCGTGGTCCGCCGCGCGAGGGCATATGCCTCGGCCTCCGGCTGCTGGTGAAGGATCGCCCAGCGCACACCGCGCAGCGACTGATAACCGGAGAGGTTGCGATACGCGCTGATCCATCCGTTCGCCGACAGCGTGCCTTCCACCGACGAGCCGAGCGCGCGATCGACCGCGGGATCGTGGCCCGCGAGGGAGGCGGTTCCGATCGGCGCGCCGTCGCTGGTCGCCACCGGCACGCCCGCACCATCGACGACCACCACGCGCGCCCCCGGACCGAGACGCGCGGACGCGAGCAGGTCGCGCACGAACGCGAGGTCGAGGCTCGCGACGAACACGCCCATCAGCTCGCCCGTGCGACCGCGCGCCTGGACCACGAGCTGGACGATCGGCGTCTTGCCGGTATGCACCGCATCTCCGACGTAGCCGCCGAAGCTGTGCGAGCCCACGTCGGCGCCCGGCGGGACAGGATCGCCGTAGCGCAGCGTCCCGTCGGGATCGAGGATCGACAGCGCGTGAACGATCGGCACGTCCCGCCGCAGCCGCGCCATCACCAGCTGCGTCTCGCGCACGTCGTCGGGCGCGTCGGCCCAGGTCGCGGCCGCGAGCTCGACGGTGCGCCGCGAGTCCTGCAGCGTTCCATCGAGCGCCGCGCCGAGCGCGCGGATATGCGCGAGCGCGCCGCGTCGCACCTCGCGCTCGACGTCGTTGCGCGCGCGCATGATCGCGAGCACGCCGACCACCATCGTCGGCACGATCGCGGCGAGCGCGAGCACCAGCAGCACGCGCCAGCGTAGCGAGCCGGCCTTGGCGCTCACTTCGTGCCTCGCGTCAGGCGCGCCCAGCCGCGGCGCACGCCCTCGATCGCTTCCTCCGCCGTGGCGTCCTTCGCGACCACGGCGGCGAGCGCGGGGTTGAGATCGTCGAACAGCAGCGGCGTCACCGCCCAGCGCGGCAGCATCTGCGCCGAACGCAGCGCCTCCGAGGCCGCGCGCGACAGCGGGGGCGCGGCGGCCAGCGCCTCGCTCCGCGTCGGGATCGTCGAGAACGTCTGCGCGAACCGGGTCTCGGCCGCGATGCTCGTGAGCTCTTCGGCGAGCTGCCAGCCGCGCGCGGGTTGCTTCGCGCACGCCGGGACCACGAGGAGCTGCCCACCGCGCGGGGCACCGGCGATCGCGGTGACGGCGACACGCTCGGGATCGTGCAGCGCACCGAGCTGCCACGGGCCGGTGATCCAGTACGCCACGTCGTGCGAGCTCCAGCGCCGCAGCTCGTCGGGAGCCTCCGCGCCCGAGGGCGGGGGAGGGGCCGCCACGTCGCCGAACAGCGCCGCGAACGAGCGCAGCGCCTTGGTCGCGCCATCGCCGGCGATCGCATCGGGTGCGAGGTCGGCGGCCTCGGCGCGCAGCCACGGCACCAGCCAGTAGCCATCGACCCGCACGCCGAGCGGATGCTTGCGATCCTCGCTGCGCGCCGCGCGCGCCGCGGTGACGAGATCCTCGATACTCGTCGACGCCGGCGGCGGGCTCGCCGCATCGCGCACCACGAGCAGCCCGTCGACGGTCTGCGGGACCCCGAGCACGCCCTGCGGCACGGTCGCGAGCGCGAGCGCATCGGGCGTCCAGTCGAGCGTGCGGAGGTTCGGCGGTACGGGCACGGCGTACGAGGCGAGGCCGGGGAGCCAGGTCGCATCGATCCGGATCAGGTCGGGGCACTCGGTCCCGGCGCGGAGGATCTCGCCGATCACCTGTTGCCCGCGCGCGAACGGGACGAGCGCGCCTTCGACGGCGAGCCCGCGCTCGGCCATCATCGCGTTGACCAGCTCGGTCTCGTCGGGGGAGAACGTGTGGAGGAAGCGGATCGGCGCTGGTCTATCGGCATCACGGCCGCCGCAGGCCGCGGCGAACGTCGCCATCGCGATCCAGCGCTTCACGTGCCGGACCTTAACGCGTGATATCAAGGGCCGGTGAGGAGCATGACCGGCTTCGGTCGCGGAATCGCCGAGCACGCGGGGCTCCGCGCGACGGTGGACATCCGATCCGTCAACCACCGGTTCCTCGATCTCAAGCTCCGCGGTGCCGCGATCGCACCGGCGCTCGAGGAGGCACTGACCACGCGCGTGCGCGCGGCGCTCGAGCGCGGTGCGGTCGCCGTGTCGATCAACGTCGCCCGGGTGGCGCGCGATGGTGCCGCCGCCGGACCTGCGATCGATGCCGCCGCCGCCGCTGCCGCGCATGCCCAGCTCGCCGCGCTCGCGGCCCAGCTCGGGATGCCGGGCCCCGACCTCGCGCTCGTGCTCGCGCAGCCGGGCGTGGTGACCACCGCCGAGCGGGCCGAGGAGGATCCGCCGGTGGTCCCGGCCCTCGAGGCCGCGCTCGCGCAGCTCGACCGTATGCGGACGACCGAGGGCGCCGCGCTCGCGGCCGACCTGACCGCCCGATTCGACGAGCTGACCGCGCTGCGCGCGCAGATCGCCACCCTCGCCGCGGCCGTGCCGCACCAGCTCACGAAGCGGCTCCAGGAGCGCATCTCGCGCCTGCTCGACGGCCACGACACCACGAACATCGATCCGGGGCGCCTCGCCCAGGAGGTCGCGCTGCTCGCCGACCGCTCCGACATCACCGAGGAGCTGGTCCGCCTGGCGAGCCACCTCGATCAGGCGCGTTCGCTGATCGGCGGCACCGCCTCGGCCGGGCGCCGGCTCGACTTCCTGGTCCAGGAGATCGGCCGCGAGCTCAACACGATCGGAAGCAAGTCCACGATCACCGAGATCAGCGCGGCGATCGTCGATGGCAAGGCTGTGCTCGAGAAAGTCCGCGAGCAGGTTCAGAACGTCGAGTGACGCGGCTATGATGACCGCGTGTCGGATCGTGGTGTCCTCGTCATCGTGTCGTCGCCCTCGGGCGCCGGCAAGACCACGCTGACGCGCCGGCTCATCCAAGAGCACGAGAGCAACCTCCTGTTCTCGGTCTCGCACACGACGCGGCCGATGCGGCCGGGCGAGGTCCGAGACCGCGACTACCACTTCGTGTCGACCGAGGAGTTCGACGCGATGGTCCGCGCGCACGCGTTTGCCGAGCACGCCTACGTCCACTCGAACCGTTACGGCACCGCCGAGGCGCCGGTCGAGGCCGCGCTGGCGGCCGGCAAGGACATGATCTTCGACGTGGACTGGCAGGGCGGGCAGGCCCTCTCCGCCCGCTGGCCCAAGGATTCTCTGAGGATCTTCATTCTTCCGCCCGACCTGGAAACCTTGTCGAACCGGCTCCGCCAGCGGGCTACGGATGCTCCCGAGATCATCGAGCGGCGGCTCCACAATGCCCTCGCCGAGCTCGAGCACTACAGCGAATACGACAACTTGATTGTCAACGACGAGCTCGAGCGCGCCTACGCGGTGCTCCGCGCGATCTACCTGACCCGGCGGTACGGGACGGTCGATCGTCCCGACATTCCCTACCCCCTGGCCGACCTCGCGAAGATCGTCGACGGCAACACCGGTGCGGAGGCGCACGCAAAGCGCCTCGTCGGCCGGGGCTGAGCGTTGCTGACATCACGCTGCGCTGGGACAGCGATCATGTCGCAATTGACGGCCGTCACGCGTTGAGACACCCTAGGCATATGAGGGGTCTTGGCGCCTTGATCGTGGCGGTGGTAGCGGCGACGGGTTGCACGCGGACGTTCCACGGCCAGGCCGTGCAACCAAACCCGCTGGCAAAACCGACCGAGACGCTCCGCAGCTCGGAGAAGATCACGATCGTTCGCGGCGACATGGAGCTGGAAGCGCCAGACCAGGCCAGCCCGTCGCAGCGCGCGAGCGTGCTGCACAACCATCGCTTTCCGCTCCTCAACCAGGCGAGCTTCACGGTGGTGTCGCGCGACCGGCTGCGCTTCCACGTGCAGATCGATCACAAGTGGCAGGAGTGGGCGGACCTCAACACGTGGGACGTCGAGCTCACCGACGATCAGGGCCACCGCTGGTCGCCCGAGTCGGTCGAGCACGCGCGCACCAAGATCATGACCACGATGTGGGATCGCGAGCAGCAGACCGCGCAGCGCAACCGGTTCGGCGACATCGTGGCGCTCAACGACGACGGCTGGAAGAACCGCCAGAGCCTCGGATCCCTCTCGGTGTTCCGCGGCAAGGCCGACTTCGTGTTCTATCAACGCGACCTGTTCCACGCGAACGTCCGCTGGCTCAAGCTAGTCGTCAGCCGGAGCGGCGAGGCCTTCGAATTCATCTGGAATTTCCAGGATCAAGTCGCCTCCGACTGATCAGTCAGCTAACGGACAACGCGCTGCGTGGTAACCTGACCATCCGGGTTCGCGCAGTACGATGCATCAGCTCGACCAGATCCTATCCGACGTCGCCGCCTACTTCCCCAGCGGTGATCTGCCCCTGGTC
>JBBRED010000356.1:0-9082 GCA_038203335.1 Haliangiales bacterium
CTGAAGTCCCAGGGCCCACTCCCCGCGACCACCGTCGCCGAGTACATGCTCCAGGCGATCCAGGCGCTCGCCGAAGCGCACGCGCTCGGCATCGTTCACCGCGACATCAAGCCAGGTAACCTGTTCGTCACCGCGCGGCCGAACGGCAAGCCGCTGGTCAAGGTGCTCGACTTCGGCGTCGCGAAGGCGCCGACCGGAGAGCAGGACTTCAGCCTGACCCGCACGCAGAACGTGATCGGCTCGCCGGGATACATGTCGCCGGAGCAGCTCAAGTCGAGCAAGGTCGTCGATGCGCGCGCCGACATCTGGTCGATCGGCGTCGTCATGTACGAGCTGATCTGCGGGCGCCCGCCGTTCATCGCGGAGAGCATCACGGAGCTCGCGGTGCGCGTCGTGACCGAGCCGCACCCGGCGCTACCACCGAGCCTGCCGAAGGGCTTCGTGGAGATCGTCGGCCGCTGCCTCGAGAAGGATCCCGCGCGCCGGTATCCCGATGTCGCGGCGCTCGCCGCGGCTCTCGCACCGTTCGCCGCCGGCGGGCAGGACTCCGCGCTCGGCGCATCGCGCGTGCTGCGCGGCACCACGCACTCCACGGGATCGCGGGCGGCCGTCGCGGTCACGTCGCCGTCGACATCGACGCCGACCACGCTCGGAAGTGCGAGCGGGGTGTCGGAGCATCAGCCCGCTCGCCGTGGCGTGGTGGCCGGCGTGATCGGTGCGGTTGCCGCCGCCGGCGTGATCGCGGTCGTCATGTTGACGCGCGGTGGTGGTACCTCCGATCAGCCGCGCCCCGCGACCGAGCCCGCGCCGCCGCCCCCGGCGGTCACCGAGCCCCCGCCGCCCGCGCCGATCGACGAGGCCCCCACGCCGACCGAGCGCGCCCCGGCCATCGTCGAGCCGCCCCCACCGGCGCCCGCGATCCAGGCGCAGCCCGTGCCCGCGAAGCCGAAGAAGTCGGTCTACGACAAGCGCCCCGTGCCCGCGAGGAAGAAGCCGACCGTGGAGGACCTGAGTGACATGCGCAAGTAACCACGCGGGCCTGTTCGCCGCGCTCGCCGTCTCGTTCGTTCTCGCTCCCACCGCCTCCGCCAGCCCCGCCGACGACGCGTTCAAGCAGGGCCGCGACTTCATGAAGGCCGGCAAGTTCGTCGAGGCGTGCACCGCGTTCTCGGAGAGCCAGCGCCTCGATCCATCGCTCGGCACCCAGTTCAACATCGCGCAGTGCGAGGAGAAGACCGGAAAGCTCGCGAGCGCGCTCAGGATCTATCGCGACCTCGCGCAGTACGACACCAACGAGACCCGCAAGTCCGCCGCCGCGGCGCTCGCGGAGAAGCTCGCGCCGCGCGTTCCGAAGCTGCAGCTTCAGCTGTCCGCGAAGCCCGCCGGGGTCGCCGTCTCGATCGACGGCGTGGCGTGCGCGCCCTGCCTCACCGGCGACGCCCCGGTTGATTTCGGCACCCATACGATCGCCGTCACCGCGCCTGGGTTCACCGCCGCGGCCGCCACCGCGACGGTCAGCGAGGAGTCGAAGGTGATCGTGGTGTCGATCAAGCTCGATCCCGTCGCGGGCGGCGCGCCCACCCCGCTGGTCGGGATGACGCGGCCGCTCCCACCAGAGCCTCCCGCAACGCCGCGCTCCAAGCGCACGCTGATCGCGATCGCCACGATCGCCGGTGGAGGCGTGCTGCTCGGCACGGGCATCGGCTTCGGCCTCTCGGCGCGCGGCCGCTGGAACGACGCGAAGGACGTGTGCGGCGGCTCCACCACGTGCGCGAACGACGACGACACCGAGTACGCGCAGGCGCTCTCGGACTCGGCGCGAACCCGCGCGAACGTCTCGACCATCCTGTTCGTCGCCGGTGGCCTCGCCGCAGCGGCCGGCGTCTACCTGTTCGTCACCGCGCCCGACGAGCACGCGGTGACCGTCTCGGCGACCGGCTCGGCGACCAGCGCAGGCCTCGTGGTCGCCGGGTCGTTCTGACGGCACATCGCCGCGTAGCGAGCGGGCGTCATCCCGATCTGCGCCTTGAAGTCGCGGATCAGGTGCGACTGGTCCGCGTAGCCCAGCTCGTGCGCGAGCAGCGACCACTCCACCGCGTCACCGCGCGCGGCGCGCTCCGCGGCCTCGTGCACGCGATACCGCCGCACCACCCACTTCGGCGTGACCCCGACGTGCGACCGGAACAGCCTCTCGATCGAGCGCACGGGTAACCGCGCGCGCGCCGCGAGCTCGGCCACGTGCGCGATGCTCGGCGCGCTCTGTGCGAGCATGACGATCCGGTTCGCCTCGCGCATCTCGTCGTCGACCACCGGCTCTGCCGCGAGCAGCACCGCCTCGAACCGCGCGACGCGCTCCGCATCCACCTCTGCCGCCGCCACCTGCGCGTCGAGCTCCGGGAACACGCGCGCCACGGGCCACGTGTGCTCGGCGAGCTCCGTCATCGGCACGTCCACGAACGCGCGAAACGCGCCCGGCTTGATCTTCGCACCGACCACCCAGCCGGTCCCCGCGAGGTTCGCGACGAATCGCCGGCGCTGCGGTCCGTGCACACCGGGCTGATGCGCCCCGATGACCACGTTGACGTTCGGATGCGGCAGCGTCTCCTGCGCATGCGGCTCCTCGAGCGCCCATCGCACGATCCAGTAGCGTTCGATGATCTCCGCGAGCTCGGCGCGCGGCGCGTACCGGGTCAGCGTGAACCGCGCGTCGATCGCGCCCGGAACGAGAATGCCGTGGGTGCCCGCGGTCGACATGTCGCGTTTCTACAATACCGCGCTCGACCGACACGCCACGCTCGCTCCATGGAGAACCAGACCTACGAAGGATCCTGTCACTGCGGCGCCGTTCGCTACACCGTCGCGATGCCACCGCCCGAGAAGGCGTATGCGTGCAACTGCTCGCTCTGCCACCGCGCGGGCTGGCTCCTCCAGTTCGTCGAGGTGCCGATGTTCACGCTGCTCGCGGGCGCCGACGCGCAGACCGACTACATGTTCGGCAAGCAGCACATCCACCACACGTTCTGCCGCACGTGCGGGGTGCGCGCGTACTCGCAGGGCACCTCGCACGGCAAGACCATGGTGTCGATCAACCTGCGCTGCATCGCGGGCCTCGATGCGACGAAGCTCCCCGTCGAGTCGTTCGACGGTGCGAGCATCTGACACGGCTACGGACCTGATCGCGACGTGAGGTTCCCGTGCTCGTCGAGCACGGCGTTCGTCACCGTCTGGAGCCAGCGCGCGACGAGCCCGCCGGCACGCGCCGGCGGCTCCGATCGAAGCGTCGCTCGCTACTTCGTGGTGACCTTCGCGCCCGCGCTGACGCCCGCCTCGCCGTCCTTCGCGCTCGCGCTGGCGCCGGCCTTGACGCCCGCCTTCTTCTGGTTGGCCTTCACCTTCACGCCCGCGTTGACGCCCGCCTTGCCGTCCTTCGCCTTCGCGCCGACCTCGCTCTTAACGCCGGCCGCGTTGCCGTTCGCGCTCGCGCCCGCGCTGTTGGTGATGCCGACCTCGCCGTCCTTCGCCTTCACCCCGACGCCCGCCTTCACTCCCGCGGCGTTGCCGTTCGCATTCGCGCCGACGCCCGCGTTGATCCCGGCCTTGCCGTCACCCGCCCTCACGCCGACGCCGGTCTTCGCACCGACCTCGTTCTTGCCCGCGGTCGCGCCGACCTTGCTGTTGATGCCCGCCTTGCCGTCGCCCGCGTTGACACCGACACCGCCGCTCACCCCCGCCTCCTTGCGGTTCGCATTCACGCCTGCACCGGCGTTGACACCCGCGGCGCCATGCTCCGCGGCGACGCCCACGCCGCCCTTCACGCCCACCTCGTTCTTCCCTGCGTTCGCCTTGCTGCCCGCGGTGATGCCGGCCTTGCCGTCATTCGCGTTGACACCCACGCCGCCCTTCACGCCCGCTTCCTTGCGGTTCGCGTTCACGCCCGCGCCGGCGGTGATGCCGGCCTTGCCGCCGCCCGCCTTCACCTCGACGCCGGTCTTCACGCCGGCCTCGTTGCCATTCGCCGTGGCGCTGCCGCGGACGCCGATGCCCGCCTTCCCGTTGCCACCGGAGGCGCCGACGCCGCCCTTGACGCCCGCCGTGTTCTTGCCCGCGCTCGCGCCCGCGTTACCACCGATCCCGACCTCGCCGTCCTTCGCTTTCACGTCCACGCCGGTGCTCACGCCCGCGCGCTTGCCGTTCACCTCGACGCCAACCCCAACGCCGACGCCGGCCTTGCCGTCCTTCGCCTTCGCATCGACGTCGCCATCGACATCGATGCTCTTGACCGTGTCCTTCACCTTCACGGCGGCCTTCACGGTCGCCTTTCCCGCCTTCTTCGCGGTCTTCTTGACCGTCTTCGCGGCGGACTTCGCGCCGTCCTTGACGTCATCGATGATGGAGTCATCGGCCTTCACGTCGACGCTCGCGCTTGCCTTGACCTCGGCCTTCGGCGGGTTGTCGGCGAGCGCTCCGGTGGTGAGTGCAGCGAGAACAAAGGCTACGCGGGACATGAAACGCATACGAAAAGCTCCTTGGTGTAAGCGATGGATTTCGCCCGGAGGTTTTGCATTCGTCATGCCCGTCGCGCAGGCCCGTCGATGCTCGCGGTTTGCCGCTCAGCGCCCGAGCACCGTGCGCCTGCGCGCGGCGCTCGATGTGCGGTCAGGCACCGCCAGTGCGCCTGCGCCCCTGCACGAAGTGCACGATCGCCACGACGACCGCCACGACGATGAGGATGTGGATGGCGCCCGTCGTCACGTGGAAGGCCGTGAAGCCGAGCAGCCAGAGAATTGCGAGCACTGCAGCGATGGTGAGCAACATGGAATATCTCCTTGCTGCTTGGTTCTGCACGCTGCCGGCCAATGCCCGCCGCTTTGCGTCAGCGCGTCAGAACGAGCCGCTGGCGCTCAGCCCGACCGAGCGCGTCGCTCCGCTCCCCATCACCGTCGGGGCGATCTGAATGTGGTTATCGTTCCACGCTCGCGTCACCCGTCCCGCCGTGGCGATGTCGTACAGCGTGCTCCCCGCATACACCGCAATGCCGACGATCCCGATGATCTCTCCCGCCACCATGGTCGGCGTCGTCTCGCACGGCGACACCAAGCCGATGCACTCGAGCGACATGGCCGCTCCGATGCCAGCCAAAGCCGCGCCCGCGCCGCGGCCGAGCAGGCCGGGCGTCACGTACTCGTGCGCGTACCAGTGACCGATCGACGGCCCGATCAGCGTCCCCGCCATCCCGGCGAGATACAGGGTCACGTTCACGTCGGAGCCGTCGAACGCCGCACCGATCATCACGAGCGGCAGCACCGTCCCCGCCGTCGACAGCCCGATCGCGAGCGCCGGGCTCTTCGCGTCGTCGTCAGGTCCTGCGGCGGGCTCGGCGAGCGCCGCGGTCGAGAGCGAGAGAACAACAGCGGCGGCGCGAAGCATCATGCTCCCGCATCAAGCGAACCCCGTGCCGTCGCCAACCCCGCGAGACCACGTGCTCGCCGCACCGGCGACCGTCAGGTCTCCACCGCCTATGCAGGTGGCAACACCGACCCGACGTCGATCCGCACATCCGGGAACGCGAGCATCTCGATCGTCTGCCCGCGCCGATACGTCGTGATCGATCGCCAGGTGCCGCGGTCCCGATCCCGCCGGACCTCGACGAGGCCGTTCACGAGATCGACGATCCAGTACTCGTCGACGTCGGAGATTCCGTAGAGCAGCGCCTTCTCGCTCCGGTCGTACGCGAGCGAGGTGCGCGCGACCTCGATCACCAGGTGCGCGCGCGACGCATGCTCGGTCCAGCTGCCGCCCGGGGTGACGTAGACGTCTGGCTCGGGCTCGGAGTCGTCTGTCGCTGCGATCGGTTGCTGGGTTCGCACCTCCGCTCGGTCTCCGAGCGCGATGGTCAGCATCTTCGCGAGCAGCGTGGTGGACTTCACGTGGCTCGGGTCGATCGGGCTCATCGCGACGACCATTCCGAACACGAGCTCGACTCGTTCGCTCTGGAACGCCCCCTGCTCGACCAGCTTGTCGTACTCGACCCGCTTGAGGCGGCGCATCGGCTGGTTCGTGATCGGCGGAGACTCGACGGACATCGCTTGCATGATGCTACTCCTCGCACCGGCGTCGGAGGAGCAGGAACCGAACCCGCGGCGCGACCCAATCATGTTGCGAGCTTCGCTGATTCCTCTGGCCGTCCATCGGCCAGTGGCTGTACGGCACGCCACCCCGTTCGGACGCGATAGACGAACCGCGTCGGAGGATGAGATAGTGGCCCCGTGAAGCTGCTCCTCCTCGCCGTGTCTCTCCCGTGCGCCCTGCTGTCCGCATGTGTCGATGGTCGCGAAGGCGAGCGCGAGCACCGCGGCGGTCACGATCGCGGTGCCACGCTGCCGAACGACGCCTACTACATCGGCGTCCCACTGCCGTTCAAGACCGTCGATGAGTGCGTCGCCGCCGGCAAGGATGCCGCCGCGTGCACGCACGCTGTCGCGCTGTGCGCATCCGGTGCGTACGGGGTGCGCGCCGGCACCGACATCACCAGCGGTCGCTACCACCTCGACGACCATCACGCGGTGAGCCGCACGAGCTGCCACGGCGACCACGATGGCGAGGATCATGACGACGACGACAACGTCGACGACGCCAGCAGCCGCTTCGACTTCGACGTCGAGGCTGGACAGCTCGTCGGCGACCGCGCTGCGATCGCCTGGGAGCCTGACTACGACGGTCGCTGGAAGACCGCCGCCGGCAGCGTCATCGACTGCTCGGCGCGCCCTCCGCGCCGCTGAGCGCCTGGCGCAAATTCGCGGGACGGCCCCGTCGCAGTTCGAACTCGCGAGCTAGTTGCAGTCGGTCTGGTTGACGGCGAGCACGCCATCAACGGTCGTCCCCGTGCCGCGCGGGAAGAACAGATACCGGTTGTCGAAAACGTTGTAGCTCCAGATGCCCGTGATCGTCGAATAGCACTTGGTGGCCTCGGCCGGCAGCAACCGATAGACGTCGTCGTCGGCCTTGAACGCTGTCGAGACGGTGGTCTTCTGCGAGAGATCACTGACGTAGAACGCCGCCGAAGCTCCCACGGTGGTGATCTTCACGTTCGTGAGGGTGACGAGCACGCCCTCGTACGGCTCTCCGGTGGCCGGAACGAGCAGGGAAGCGACGGTCTGACCGAGGACGGGCGTCGGCGGAACCGTGGGTGCAGCAATCACCGTGAGTGCAAGCCGTGACATCTGCGTCAGCGGGTCACCCATGGTGTCGTTGTTGAACTCCGTGACCTTGCCGATGACGTTGACCTTCGCGCCCACGACCACATTCGCGTCGAGCATCGGAACGCCGCTAGCGCGGATATAGATGCCCGCGTTCGCTCCCGCAGTGAGCGAGCTCGACACCCACAGGTCGTAACCGGTCCGGCCGATCGCCGTCACGTACACGTCCTGCAGCTCGACCGCCCCCGTGGGCGTAGTCGCCTGTACCGCAGCGATCGTGGTCGTCGTGCGGCACGTGGCCTCCGAGATCACGCAACTGTTGTCGTCACAGTCCTTGAATCCATTGCCATCGTTGTCCATGCCGTCGGTGCACAGCGCCGCGGCCTCGGCTGCCGGGCAGCCCGTGCCGCCGGTCGTGACGCTATCCGCGGCGGTGTTGAGCAGCAGGTAGTCGAAGAAGTAGTCGACGACGCCCGTCACCGTGCCGAGGCAATCCCCACGAGCGACGTTACCTGGAGTGGTCGCGCTGCCGCCCGGAAGAGCCGCGAGCGATGACTCGAGGACGATACCGCCGGTCAGGTCGATCTTGTTGAGCGACTTGTCGTTGCACGCGGAGCCCACGCACGCCGCGCTGGACAGAGCCGAGACGTTCTTCATCGTGATGAGGACGCCTTCCCACTTCTCCCACTCGGCGTCGCGCTCGGCCTGCGTGGCCTTCTGGCCGATCATCAGCGCATCGACCATCACCGGGGCTGGGACGGTGCCCGTGCCGACCTTGGTCACGGTCATCATGCCGCCGTTGACCGGCTTGAGCTCGGTGATCGAGCGGCCCGAGGTGTCGCCACCGGAGCCGTTCGAGCCGGCGTACGCGAACTCGTCCTTCTGCGCGCCGGTGATGTCGACGAGATCGCCGACGGCGATCGCGCTGACCGAGGCGAGCGGAGCGCCGAACACGTGCACGCCCGAGCGCTCACCGCCGCCCGGCTCCTCGACCCAGAAGTCGCCAGTCTTGCCGCCGAACAGGTCGATGGTGGTCACCACGACGCCCTTCAGGGTCACCGGCGTGCCCGGGGCCATCGAGTCGTTCTGGACTTCCTGGATGGTCACGTCGCCGGAGGGCGCATCGCCCCCCTGCACATCGTCACCAGAGGTGTCGTCGCCGCTGGAGCGGCAAGCGAAGAAAGCAGCGGCGAGCGTGATGGCTACGGCGATCGTGCGGGACATTAAATCTCCAAAGCGAGGGCGGCTGACTGGCCGTCGACGGCGTTATGGCCGACTTTCAGGCCGTGTGTATACCCAAAAACAAAGCCCGCCTATGCGGCGGGCATCACACGAGATCGTGAAGTCTTGGAGAGACTGCGAAGGCGAAGTCGCAGCGTGTGGCTTATGCCTCAGCGGCGGGGTTCTGACCGTTGAGACCGACGAGCTCGATGAAGGCCATCGGAGCGGCATCGCCCTTACGGACGCGGGTCTTGAGAATCCGCGTGTAACCGCCCTTGCGGTCGGCGAAGTGCGGGCCGATCTCGGAGAACAGGCGCTGCATCGCAGCGGGCGTCATCACGACCAGGCGCGCCTGACGGCGAGCGTGGACGATCTTTGCCTTCTCGTCCTTCGTCGCCTTGTCGCCCTTGGCGACGAGCGGCGCGACCGAGATCCCCCAACCGATGGCAGCGGCCACGTGAGTGCGCAGGTCCTTGGCCTTCGCCTCGGTGGTCTCGATGCGACCATGGGTCAGCAGTGCGGTGACGAGGTTGTTCCAGAGGGCACGACGGTGAGGAGCGTCGCGGTTGAGCTGACGGCCTTGAAGGCGATGGCGCATGGTCTTTTCCTAGGTAGTCAAACAGCGTGGGAGCGCTGAATCAGGGCTTCTTGAGTGGATTCGGGCC
>JBBRED010000357.1:0-9055 GCA_038203335.1 Haliangiales bacterium
TATTATGTGTTTGATATTGAGGTAGTTTTGTGTGGTGTGGTTGGGTTTGAGGAGTATGATTTTGTGGTTGTGTGTGTAGGGTGTTTTGTGGTCGGCCTCGCTGACCGCGAACACCGGCACGATGCCGAGGGCGTCGCACGCGCGCGCGACGCGAGCGGCGACATCGCCGCGGTTGGCGATCAGGATCCGATGAAACAGCGGCGGCGCCACGCGCCGCACGCTATCACTTCTTGAGATCGAGGAGGCAGGCCTCGGCGCTCGAGACGTCGAGCTTGCCGGGCGCTTCCATCGCGACCGACGTGACCGCGCCGTTCTCGAACGTGATCAGGCCGCGGCCGCAGCGCGGGCCCATGCCGGCCTTGCCGAGATCGATGTCGATGCCGAGCGCCTTCGAGAACAGGCTGCTGCCATCGGCGAGCATCACGATCTTGCCGAGCGCGTCGTGCTGCTCCGCCCACGCCTTCATCACCCATGCGTCGTTGACCGACAGGCAGGCGACGATGTCCACGCCCTCGGCCTTGAGCTCGGGGAGCTTCGCGACGAAGCCGGGCAGGTGCTTCGCCGAGCACGTCGGCGTGAACGCGCCGGGCAGCGAGAACATCACGACCTTCTTTCCGGCGAACAGCACCGACGGATCGACATCGGCGCCTCCTTCCGGGGTGGCCTGCTTGATGGTGACGGACGGAATCTTGTCGCCGACGTTGATCATGTGTCGAGACGTAGCACGGATCCTCAGCGGCAGACGCTTGCCGCCTGCACGCACGCGCGGGCGAATCGCGCTCGGTCGGTGCGCATCGCGGCCTCGGCCACGACCCATGCGGCGTCGGCGCACGGTCCGGGAGTGAGCGCGTCGAAGAGCGCCGCGCACGCGGGATCGATCGCGGTCGCACGGTCGCGAATGATCACGTCGATGCCCACGATCGCGTGCCATGTCCCGCCGTCGGTCACGAACACCGCGTCGATCGGCGCACCGTCGAGGTCCGCGATCTCGCTCGGCGCCTGGACCGGCTGCGCCCAGCGCGCGCGAGCCTGCCCGCGGGTCAGCCGCGCATCGCCCGCGAAGTGCGGCCGCGTGGTGATCGCGCCGGCGCGGCCGAGGCGGGCGACCAGCGCCGGGGCCGCGAGCGCGAACTGCCGCGCGTAGTCCGCGTACGCCGCGCGATACGGATCGGTCGTGAGCTGCGGCCACGCCGCCTCGTCGATCTTCCAGCTCTCCACCGCCGCGCGACGCGTGGGCTCGTCGGCGCCGGCGAGCGAGCTCAGGTACGTCGCGAGCGTCGCGGGCGCGGGCGGTCTGCGCTGGCAGGCCACCGCGAGCAGCGCGCCGAGGAGCGCGCGCCGCATCAGCTCGGCGGGTTCGTCGCGTGGCGATTCGGCCGCACCGGGCGCGGCGCCTCGGGATCGACGAGCGGCTTCGGCAGCGGCAGCCCGCACAGCAGCTTGACCGCGACCGACGCCGCGGTCGCGCCGAACACCGACGGCACGAACGAGACCGAGCCCTCGACGCGGTTGCGATGCTCGCAGTCGTTCATCCCGTTCTCGCCGCCCGGGCACACGCAGCGGAACGCGCCATCGTCGTACGCGAGGTGCTGCGGCGGGATCGGTGACTCCTCGGAGAACACGGCCCACACACCCGTGGGCTGCGTGCAATCGAGCCCGTGCTTGGTCCGCAGGTTGCGCCGGATCTCCCGCGCGAACGGATCGATCCGCGTCTCGGAGAGATCCGCGATCCGCACCGCGGTGGGATCGAGGCGCGCGGCGGCGCCCATCGACGACACGATGCGGAGCTTGTCCTTCACGCACGTGGCGATCAGGTGCATCTTCGCGGCGATGTTGTCGATCGCGTCGATGACCACATCGGGCTCGGGTACGAGCAGGTGCGCCGAGGTCTCCGCGCTGTAGAACTCGCTGCGGGCCTCGATCACGGCATCCGGGTTGATGAGGCGCAGCCGCTCGGCCATCACGAGGGCCTTGGACTTGCCGAGCGTGCCCTTCATCGCGTGAAGCTGGCGGTTCACGTTCGTGACGCAGATGCGGTCGTAGTCGACGATGATCATCCGGCCGACGCCGCTGCGCACGAGCGCCTCGGCCGCCGCGGACCCGACGCCACCGATGCCGAACACGGTGACCGTGGACGCCGCGAGGCGCTCGACCCCTGCGTCTCCGAGGAGGCGCGCGGTGCGGTCGAAACGGCGGTGCGTGGTCATCGGCGCGATCATTGACGGAAACGCTCCGGTGTCAATCGGGAAGTGCGCTGCCGGGGCGCCCGCCAGAGTTTCACGGACGTCGACGGGCGGCGTCCCGGGTGGCGCGTTCGTCTCACATCACGGACTCTGATGACATGACCACGCCTGCCGCCGTCGGCCACCCGCTCGAGGTGTTCGTGACCAGCAACCGCGAGCGCATCATCGATCTCTCCCGGACGAGGACCCGCGACCGGGCGGTTCCCTTCCCCACGGAGCTGGAAGTCGCCGAGGGCATCCCGCTCTTTGTCGAACATCTGATCGAGACCGTTTTGGTGCCTCTGGTCTCACGTCGACCTCGGCCCGAGCAGGTCACGATCGGAGCGAAGGACCTCGTGGAGCGCTTCACGATCTCCCAGGTCGTGTGCGGCTACGTTTGCATCTGCCAGGTGATCGCACACCTCGCCGCGGAGGCGATCGGGCCCAAGGAGTCACTGCTTCTCGACGTGTGCCTCGACGACCTGATCTCCGAGGCGATCACCGCGCACGGCAGCGTTCGCGCGTGAGCACCTCGCGCTCCTAGGCGAGGACCTCGCGGACCTTGCGCAGCAACGCATCGGGCGTGATCGGCTTCTGGAGGAACGCGATCTCGGATGCGGAGACGCCGTGATGAACGATCGCGTCCTCGGTGTAGCCCGACACGAACAGCACGCGGATTCCGGGCCGCATCACCACCACGCGCTCGGCGAGCTCGCGGCCGCTCATCCGCGGCATGACGACATCGGTGAGCAGCAGATCGATGGTTCCGACCTGCTGCTCGACGATCAGCAGCGCCTCGCTACCGTTCGCCGCGTCGAGGACCGTGTATCCCTGCCGTCGCAGCAGCGTCCGCGTCATGTTGCGCACCTGCTCTTCGTCCTCCACGAGGAGAATCGTCTCGGTGCCACCGAGCGTAGCCCGCGCGGAGACGGAGCTCACGGGACGATCGAGCTCCTTGTCGGTGCGCGGCAGATAGATCTTGAACGTCGTGCCGTGTCCGACCGCGCTCTCGACCACGATGTGCCCGTTGCTCTGCTTGACGATGCCGAACACCGTGGACAGGCCGAGCCCCGTGCCCTTGCCCTTCTCCTTCGTCGTGAAGAACGGCTCGAAGATGCGGTCGCGCGTCGCGGCATCGATGCCGGCACCGCTATCGGAGATCTCCAGCATCACGTACGGGCCGGGGACGACGTCGTGTTCCGTCGCATCGAGATCGACGTTCAGGGTCCCGATCGTGAGCTTGCCGCCGCGCGGCATCGCGTCGCGCGCGTTGACCGCGAGGTTCATGATGATCTGCTCGATCTGCCCCGGGTCGGAGTGGACCTTGCCGAGCTGGCGGGCCGCGATCAACGACAACTCGATGTCCTCGCCGAGCAGGCGCTGCAGCATCTTCTCCATGCCGAGCACCACCTGCGCCACATCGAGCACGCGGAGCTGCAGCATCTGCTGACGGCTGAACGCGAGGAGCTGCCGGGTCAGGTCGCTGGCGCGCGTGCCGGCGTTCCGGATCTCCGAGATATCTCCGCGGATCGGATCGCCGGGGGGAAGATCGTCGAGGAGGAAGTCTGCGTAGCTGAGGACCACCGACAGCAGATTATTGAAGTCGTGCGCGACGCCGCCGGCGAGCCGGCCGACGGCCTCCATCTTCTGGGACTGGCGGAACTGCTCCTGGAGCCGGCGGTGCTCGTCGATGTTCTGGAACGCGCCCTGGATCCGGATGATCTTGCCGCTGTCGGCTCGC
The DNA here is from genome assembly GCA_038203335.1 of Haliangiales bacterium. Lineage (GTDB taxonomy): Bacteria > Myxococcota_A > Polyangia > Haliangiales > Haliangiaceae > JABFXX01. The sequence goes on from JBBRED010000357.1 coordinate 3,964, forward strand.
TCCGCGAGGCCGAACACGCGCACCCAGACCCGGTGCTTCGCCGCCGTCAGGATCTGCGCATCGAGCTCGAACGGCGTGCCGTGCCGGATCGCATCCTGGATCCGGGACTTCACCAGCTCGTGATACTCCGGTGCATAGAACGACAGTCCTTGCTCGACGGTGGGCGCGGTCCCGTTCGGGACGCCGTGGATCCGGCAGACCTCGTCGGACCACGTGACCGTCATGCTCGGGACCTCCACGCTCCACCCGCCGAGATGCGCGGCGCGTGCGGCGATCCCGAGGAGCGCGGCATTCGCGCGCAGCTTGGTCTCGTCGGCCCGACGACGAACCGCCGACCAGCAGCGATCGAGCACGTCCTTGATCACCACCACCTCGTGGGGCGTCCACGCGCGCGCCTCGGCCGCGCCGACGATCAGGAACGCGCACAGCGCGCCGTCGCGGATCAAGGGCTGGCAGATGAACGACCGCAACCCGGTCGCCGCCACCCCGGCGCGATCGTCGGGCGGGATCTGGGCCTCGACGTCGCCGATGATCACGGTGCCGCTGGTGTGTAGGTACGTGCTCGACAACCGCTCGGTCAGCTTCGAGTGCTGGTGGGTGCCGATCATGCTCGGCAGACCGTCGGCGTACTCGTACCGGATCGTGTAGCTCGCGCCGTCGAGCTCGGCATACGCGCACCTCACGGCGCGCAGATGCTTGCCGAGGATCGCGAGCGCCTGGCCGAGCACGTCGGCAGATTTTCCCCCCGCATGGAGCAGCTCCCCGATCTCGAGGAACATGCGGAGGAGCTCTGCAGCCTGCTGTGCGGCCGAGACATCGCGGACCACGGCGATCACGCTGCCATCGGGCATCGTCGTCGCGATCACGTCCGTGGGAAACGTGGATCCATCCTTGCGGCGCGTGTTCCACGTGCGGGGATACGCGACTTCGCTGAGGACCGCGCGGAGCGCGTCGTCGACCTGCGGTACGTCCGCGGGACTCGCCAGCGCGATCGCGTCCTGGCCGATCAGCTCGTCGCGCGCGTAGCCGGTCATCTCGCACATGCGAGGATTGACGTCGAGATACACGCCCCGCGGGTCGACGACCACGATCCCATCCGGAGCACACTCGAACAGCGTGCGATAGCGACCGTCGCTCGCGTGCTGCGCCGCCTCGGTACGCCGGCGCTCCGTGAGGTCGACGCCGACGCCCACCAGGCAGGTCTTGTCGCCGAGCACGGTCCTGACGCCGGTGAAGTAGTGCGGGGTGACCGTGCCGTCCTTGGCCATCAGCTCGGCCTCGACGCTCGACTCGCCCGCGGTGAACGTCTCGGCGATCCGCTCCGCGACGCGCGTCTTGGTCTCGCCCACGAACAGGTCGAGCGGGTGCAGGCTCGCCATCTCCGCGGCGGAGTAGCCGCTCACGCGCTCGAAGTTCTTGTTCCATCGCAGGAACCGGCCTTGCTCGTCGAACAGATAGAGGATGCCGGGGAGCGAGGAGATCAGCGCATTGGAGAAGTCGCGCTCCTGACGCACGATCTCCTCGGCCTTTCGTCGAGCGGTCTCGCGGCCGAGGTTGGCGAGCGCGAACGAGAGATCGTTCGCCGCCTCCGAGAGCAGCGCGACCTCTCGCTCCTGGAAGAACCCGAGCTCGTCGGAGTAGACGGAGAGCGCGCCGCTCACCGTGCCCTCCTCGCGGATCGGAAACACGGCGGCGGCCCGGAAGCCGCGCTGGGTCAGCTCTGGCTGGTCGGAGAGCTGGTTACTGATGTAGATGCGCTCCTCGCGAAACGCCGTACCGGTGGGCCCGCGTCCCTCCGGCCGATCATCCGAATAGATGGTGAGCGAGCGGAGGTAGTCGGTGTCGTCGCCCCATGCGGCCACCGGGAGGATCTGGCGGGTGGTCGGCACGTGCCAGCCGATCCAGCTCATGCGAAAGCCGCCGTGCGCACCGAGCGCGTGGCAGACATCGAGGAACAGCGCGTCGCGGGATTGCGCCGTGACGATCGCCTGGTTGACGTGACTCAGGCCGGCGTACAGACGTGAGAGTCGCGAGATCTCCCGCTCCCGATCCACGGCTCCAGCATACCAGCCCCTACGGCCTGATCACCACGCGCGAAACAGCCGGCGTGCATTCGCGGCAGTGAGCCTGGCGATTTCCGCCGTTGCCCTCCGTCTCGCCGTCGCGAGCCCGGCGATCACCGCTCCGAGAAACGCTGGCTCCGAGCGGCCACCGCGGTGACCCTCGGGCGCCTGGTCGGGGGCATCGGTCTCCGCGAGGAGAAGCTCGTCGGGGATCGCACGCGCGGCCTCGACGGGGCGGCGCGCGTTGGGGTAGCTGACCGGCCCGGCGAACGAGAACGCGAGCCCGAGGTCGCGATACACGGACACCAGGTCCGCGCCGCCGGAGTAGCTGTGGAGCACGCCGGCCACCGGGCCCTCCTCGCGGAGGATCCGCGGCGCCGCATCGTGCGCACGCAGCACGTGGATCACGACCGGGAGGTCGAGCGCGCGCGCGGCGCGGAGGTGGGCGCGAAAGATCGTCTCCTGAAGGTGCGCATCAGCGGTGCCGCTATCGAGCCCGCACTCGCCGACGGCGATCGCGCCGGCATCGGTGACCGCGCGTGCGATCCGATCGGCGAGGTCACCGGCGAGCTCGTCGGGGCCAAGCTCGGGCACGACCTGCGGGTGGATGCCGAGCGCGCAGCGCACGCCGGCATCGCGATGCCGCGCCGCGAACGCGACGAGCGCGTTCCAGGTGCGCGGCCGCACCGCCGGAACGAGCATCCCCATCACCCCGGCCTCCGTCGCGCGGGCGACGACCTGATCGCGGTCGTCGTCGAACGCCTGCAGGTCGAGGTGGCAGTGGGTGTCGATCACGCCCGTGGATCGTAGCGTAGGATCGACCCGGTGAAGTTCCTTGGCCGGTGGGCCACGTGGGTGAAGACCAGCGACAGGATCGTCGCCCACTGGCTGCGCGCGGCGAAGGAGGCCCTGCTCGGCGAGATGCCGGTGCTCGCGGCGGGCACCGCGCTGTTCGCGATCATCTCGATGCTCCCGGTGCTCGCGGCGGTGCTCTCGATCTACGGGCTCGTGGCGGACCCATCTCGGATTCAGGGGCACCTGCGGTCCCTGCACACCGTGCTGCCGCCAGGGGTGCTCGACTTCCTCCAGGATCAGCTCGTGCAACAGTCGAAGCGCTCCAGCACCGGCGTCGGTATCGCGCTAGCGTTCTCGACCGTCCTCGCGATCTTTTCGGCGCGGGGTGCCGCGCGGGCGATGGTGGACACGCTCAACCGCGCGTATCGCGTGCGCGAGCGCCGGAGGCCGCTGCACCGGTTCGGGCTCTCGCTCGCGATGGCGGGCGGAGCGCTGATCGGGTTGATCGTCGTGCTCGGCGTGACGGTGGGACTCCCGGCCCTGATCTCGCTCCTCGATCTCAAGGGGTACGGGCTCGTCTCGATCCTACGCTGGCCGGTGCTGATGGGCGTCGTGTTCCTCGGCCTGCTCGTGCTGTATCGCTTCGCACCGTCACCGCGCACGCTCGGCACCGAGCGCCACCTGTGGCCGGGCGCCCTGGTCGGAACGGTCGTGCTCGTCGCCGTCTCGATCGGCCTCTCGCAGTACGTCGAGCGGGTCGCCCACTACGACGTGGTCTACGGCGCGTTCGGCAGTGTCATCGTCGTGCTGCTCTGGTTCTACCTGTCAGTCATCGCACTCGTGATCGGCGGCTTCGTCAACGCCGAGCTCGAGCGACACGACGGCGCGGCGCAACCCGACCGCTCGATGTACTGACCGAAACTAAAAAACGCCGCGGCCGTGATGAGCGGGGCGGCGTTTCGAGGCCTCGAGGAAGCCTCGAAAGGGAAAGGCTCGAGAGGAGCCAGCGCGATTACATCTTCGTGCCGAAGAACTTCGCGGTCGAGAGCGGCGCGGGCGAGCCGGCGTACTTCATGTCGCCCGCCCACAGGCCGGTGGCGATGTCGTCCATCTTGCCGTCGTGGTTCTTGTCGATGCCGCGCGCGGTTCCGGCGATCTCGAACAGGAGGGCCGAGCCGTCGAGGTTGTCGAGCTGCGTGTAGAGCGCCGGGCCGGCCGCCGCGAGACCCGCGTTGCACGCGCTCTCGAACGTCGAGGCCGAGCCGATGCCGACCGCCTGGTACACGTACGTGCCGACGGCCTGGCAGTTGACGAGGTTCTTCAGGAGGTCGCCGAGGTTCTGAGCGCTCGGGTCGATGAGCGGGATGATCGCCTGGTCGAGCGCGAGGTGAAGGACCGAGCCGTACTTGAGGCCGACCGTGTGCTTGCTGATGGCGAGCTTGCCGGACGGCTCGAGCGTGACCTGCAGACCATCGATCTTGATGTCCTGCATGTTGTAGTCCTTGAAGTTGAAGTCCATGTCGATGTTATCGACCTTGAAGTGAAGACCCTGGACGGTCTTCGTCGCGGCGCCGGCGGCCGTGATGTCGAGGACCTCGATCGTGCCGAAGTTGTGCGCGACCTGGCCGAAGGCGTCGCCGACCTCGACGATCTTCGAGACGAAGTTCGGGGCGACCTGCAGGAGGCGGTCGTTCAGGTAACCGGCGACGAACGGGATCGCGCCGTTGAGCGTGTTCTTGACGCTACCGTTCGGCAGCGCGGCGACGAGCTTCTCGACGATGAAGCGGGTCGGGTCATCCGGGTCGTCCGTCGCCTGGATGAAGTAGTTGACGACCGTTCCGGCGGTGCCGGGGAGGTTCGTCGCGAGATCGAAGTCGCTCTGCACGGCGAACTTGCCCTCGGGCGTCGTCGGGACCGGCTGGTCATCCGGCGGGTTCGTCGGGTCGGTGGTGTCGTCGCCGGTCATGCCGGGCGCGTCAGCTGCACAACCCACGGCGGTGATACCAAGGGCGAGGAGGAGGGACATGGACAGGCTGCGGGTCATCATCTTGGTTTCTCCGTCGAGGATTGCTGTTGGTGAGGTTTTCTATGTGCAGCGTGTGTGCCAGCGGGATCGCGACGATCGATCAAACACTTGCGGTGGGGTTTGGCGGAGAACGGCAACTCCGCTGGTCAGGCCGGATGTCCTGATTCCGATCGCTCGCGCTCGTCGACGAGCTTCGCGTGCGCCGAAA
>JBBRED010000358.1:0-9051 GCA_038203335.1 Haliangiales bacterium
AGGATCACCACCGCCATCGGCGCCTGCAGCTCGTTTCCCGGTTGACCACCAGCGATCACCAGAGGGACGAGGCCGAGTCCCGCGCATAGTGCCGTCATGAGGACCGGCGACAGCCGCTCCATCGAGCCGCGCATCACCGCCTCGTCGAACGGGGCGTTCTCCACGGTCCGGAGGTGCTCGTAGTGCGAGATCATCATGATGCCGTTGCGCGTGGCGATGCCGAACAGAGTGACGAAGCCGACGAGTGACGCCACGCTCACCACGCCGCTGCCGAAATAGATCGCGACCACGCCGCCGATCAGGGCGAGCGGCAGGTTGATCATGATGAGGAGCGCGTTGCGCAGCGAGCGGAACGAGAAGAACAGGAGGCCCAGAATGCCTGCGATCACGACGATGCCCAGGAGCGACAGCGTGCGCGATGCAGCTTGCTCGCTCTCGAACTGGCCGCCGTAGACGACGTAGTAGCCCTGCGGCAACGTGACCTTCTGCTCGATGGCGGCGCGGATGTCGTCGACCACGCCGCGCAGGTCGCGCCCGCCGACGTTCGCGGAGACGACGACCTTGCGCTGCACGTTCTCGCGGGAGATCGTGTTCGGACCGACGTCCTCGCGGATCGTCGCCAGCATCTTGAGCGGCACGCGTGCGCCCGATGGTGTGTCCACGATCGTGTTGCGGATCGCGTCGAGGTCGGCGCGCTCGTCATCGCGATAGCGCACGATGACGTCGTAGGTGCGCTGGTTCTCGAGGATCTGGGTGACCTTGCGACCGGCGTAGGCGGTCTCGATGACCTCGGCGAGCGCGCCGCTGCGCAGGCCGTACCGCGCGATCGCTTCGCGGTCGAACGCGATCGCGAGCTGGGGGACGTCGACCTGTTGCTCGATCGCCAGATCGACGACGCCCGGGATGGGTTCCATGACCTGCTTCACCCGCTCCGCGGAGGCGCGAAGCTCGGTGAGATCGTCGCCGAAGATCTTGATCGCGATGCTGGCGCGCGTGCCCGAGAGCATGTGGTCGATGCGGTGTGCGATGGGGCCGCCGATCGTGCAAACGACCCCGGGGACCGTGGTGAGTTGCTTCCGGAGCTCGGCGAGGAATGCCTCCTTCGAGCGATCACCGAGCTTCAGCCGCACGTCGATCTCCGCGGCGTTGACGTCCTGGGCGTGCTCGTCCAGCTCCGCGCGGCCGGTGCGGCGGGCGGTCGATACGACCTCCGGGAACGAGCGCAGGACCTCCTCGACTCGGCGCCCGAGCTTGTCGGACTCCTCGAGCGAGGTGCCCGGCAACGTGACCGCGCTGACCGTGAGCGCACCCTCGTTGAACTCGGGTAGGAACGTACGACCGAGGAATGGGACCAGTGCGATCGTTCCGGCGAGCAGTGCCGCCGCGCCGATGCCCACAACGAGCGGACGCCGCACGGCGACGCGAAGAGAGGGCTCATACAGGCGCTTGAGCATGCGCACGACAAACGGATCGCAGTGAGCCTTCTCGCCGACCCGCGAGAGGACGAACGAGCACAACGCAGGTGTCAACGTCAGTGCGACGACGAGTGACGCGAAGATCGCGACCAGGTACGAGAACCCGAGCGGACGCAGCAAGCGGCCCTCGACCCCCGACAGGAAGAAGATCGGGATGAACACGAGCATCACGATCAGCGTTGCGAACACGATCGAGCCTCGGACCTCGCGCGAGGCTTCGAAGATCACATCGCCCGCGCTTCGCCGCTCGACCTCGGGCCGTGCCCCGTTCTCGCGAAGTCGCCGGAAGACGTTCTCGACGTCGATGATGGCGTCGTCGACGAGTGCTCCGATCGCGATGGTCATGCCGCCGAGCGTCATCGTGTTGATCGTGACTCCGAACGCATTCATCGCGAGCACGGCGACCAGGAGCGAGATCGGGACCGATGCGAGCGAGATCAGCGTCGTGCGGACATTGAACAGAAAGATGAACAGGATGATCGCGACGAGGATCGCGCCGTCGCGAAGCGCGGTCGAGACGTTGTGGATCGAGGACTCGATGAAGTCGGCCTGGCGCGCCTTGTTGCGCTCGATGATCATCCCTTTCGGTAGCGTCGCCTGGATCGCGTCGAGCTCCTTGTCGATGCGCTCGGTCAGCTCCAGCGTGTTGACCGAGGGTTGCTTGGTGATGCCGAGCACCACCGCGGGCTGCGCATTCGACGAGCCTTCGCCCCGCTTCACGGCGGGGCCGGCCACGACATCGGCGACCTGACCGACGAGGATCGGGACGCCGCCGCGTACGCTGATCACGACGCTGCGTAGATCCTCCACCGATCCGACACGCCCGACGGCGCGGATCAGCGATTCCTGCGAGCCGTGGATGTAGAAGCCGCCGGTGGAGTTCTGGTTCGACTCCTCGAGAGCCTTCGTGACGTCGTCGAGCGTGACATCGAACGCGCGCATCCGCTGCGGGTCGATCTTGACCTGGTACTGGCGGACCGCGCCGCCGATCGGCACGACCTGCGCCACGCCGGGGATCGCGAGCAACCGGCGGCGGAGCGTCCAGTCGGCGACCTCGCGTACCTCCATCGGATCGTGACCCTCGCCGCGTATCGCGATGAACAGCACCTCACCCATCACCGACGAGATCGGCGCGAGCGACGGGGCAGGGACGTCGGGCGGGAGGTGGCCGGCCACGAGCTGGAGCTTCTCGTTCACGATCTGACGGGCGACGTAGATATCCGTCCCCCACTCGAACTCGACCCACACGATCGAGATTCCGATCCCCGACGACGAGCGCACGCGGCGCACGCCCGTGGAGCCGTTCACCGACGACTCGATCGGAATCGTGACGAGCGACTCGACCTCCTGCGGTGCGAGGCCATGCGCTTCGGTGACGACGGTGACGGTGGGCGCCGTGAGATCCGGGAACACGTCGACGGGCATGTGGATCGCGGTCCACGAGCCGTAGCCAACGATCGCGACCGCGACGATCACGACGAACAGGCGGTTCGTGATCGACCAGCGGATGATCCGATCCATGAGCCCCATGGCTAGTGCACGTGCCCGTGCGCAGGGACCGAGCCGGCGGACGACTGGAGCTTGATCTCGTACGCGCCCTTGGTAACAATGTGATCGCCCACCGCCACACCTTCGAGCACCTCGAGCCAGCCATTCGTACGGATCCCGAGTCGCACGGGTCGGCGCTCGAAGGACTCGCCCTCGATCATCACGTAGACGACGGTGCGCCCGGCGTCGTCGACCACCGCCGATTCCGGGATCGCCAGCGCCTTGTGCGGTGCGCCAGTCGCGATCGTCGCCTTGGCGAAGTTGCCGATCCGGACATGGCCGGCGGTGTTGTCGACTTCGAAGATGACCGGCGTGGTGCGCGACTTCGGATCGATCACGCGGCCGATCGTGACGAGCTTGCCGTTGGTGTCGTCGATCGTGAAGGCCTGGCTATAGCCCTCGATCGTGAACCACGCGCTCCGTGCGCCCTCGACGCGCGGCAGGTCGGGCTCGAACACGTTCGCCACGAGCCACACACGCCCGAGGTCCACGACGCGGAACAGGGACTGGCCTTCCTCGACGCTCTCGCCCGAAGCAGCGTCGACTGTCACGAGCGTGCCGTCGATCGGCGATCGCACCTGGAACACCCGACCACCACCCGCACCGGATGCGCCCGCATCGAAGGTCGCGAGACGGCCCTTCGTTCCCGTGATCCGCGCCTCCGCGACCTGGACGCGCGTGCGCGCTTCCTCGACGGTCTTCGCGGGGGCCGCCTGATCGGCGACGAGCCGCTCCGCACGCGCCAAGGCGCTGCGCGCTGCATCGACCTCAGCCTGCGCCGCGGTGACGTCGGCCGACATCGTCGCGCGGTCGCCAAGTGCCCCAACGCGCGGCGAGATCATCGCGAGCACCTGTCCTTTGGTGACCGGCATCCCGATCAGCGGCGCGGGCTCGACGAGCGCGACCCGACCTGCCGATGGTGCCGCGAGCCGTGCCTCGCGACCTGCGACGGGACGGATCTCGGCGCTCGCCCGGACCCCATCCTGCAGATCGCGTTCGGCGACCGCGACCGTCGCGAACTCCGTCTTCCACTGTTGTTCCTTGAGGAACGCGACACGGCCGGGCGCCGCGAGCTCCTCGGGCAGCGCGGCCCGTGCAGCCGCCTCGTCGGCGTACACGACGCACGGCCCGACGTCGAACGAGTGCGTCACCTGCGCGCTCGCGACGCTCATCGACAGCGTGCACGGCCCCGCGTGCGCCGGCACGAGGGTGGGGCGGAAGATGCCCGGATTCGTCGGTGCCTTGGCGACACCCGCCACCGTCGTCTGGTCGGCGAGGGTGAGTGTGAGCGTGACGGTTCCCGCCGTCACGGCCTTGAACGTCGGCATCTCCGTTACATGGGCCGCGAACGCCGCCTCGCGTCCGGCGATCAGAGGCCGGTACTCCATGAACAGCTCGACGCCATCGGCCCAGATGGTCGCGGACTGACCCGGCAGCTCCTTCGGTTGGTCGTGGTCGTGATGCTCGTCGCCGGCCTTGTCGCCACGGCACGCGATCACAGAGAGCCCGAACAGGATCGCGAGTCTCATGGACGCCTTCCCAGCGCGAGCCAGAGGTCCAGCTCGGCGAGGCTCGCATCGCGCCGTAGCTCGAGATCGTGGAGGCGGGCATCGCGCGCCGCGCGGTAGGCGTCGAGGAGCTCGACGATTCCGCCGCCGCCCTCGCGATAGCCGGTCTCCGCGGAGCGGAGGAGCAGATCGAGCCGCGCGAGCTGAGTCGCCTGAAACGCACGCGCTTGTTCGGCCCGTGCTGTCACTTCCTCGTAGGCGATCTGGATCGCCTCCGGCACGCGGCGTTCGAGCACACGAGTATCCGCGACCGCAGCGCGCCGTGCCGCGTCGGCGCGCGCACGGGCGGCCCGCCCGCGGTCGAAGATCGGCAGCGAGAACGCCAGCCCGGCGACGTATCCGCGCGCGGTCTCGGTGCCGAGGTCCGCGGACATCGCGCCAGCGGTCAGCTCCAAGGCCGGCACCCAGGTTCGCCCAGCGGCCGATGCGTCCGACTTCGCGGCCTCGATCCGTAGCTTCGCGGCTCGGTAGTCGCCACGGCGTGCGAGCGCGTCCGGTAGGAGCTTGTCGATCGCTTGGGACGTGGGAAGTGGAAGGTCGCCGGCAGCGTCGACCCGGAAGCCCGAACGGCCGAGCAGGGTCGCGACCCGACGTTGCGCGGTGCGAAGATCGATCGTCGTCGCGGTGATCGAGTCGTCGTAGCTGGTGAGCTCCAGCTGGAGCCGCTGGAGGTCATAGCCCGACGCGTCCCCGGCGCCGGCACGCTTGCGCACGATATCGAGCGCGCGTACGAGCGAGGCCCGCTCGGTCGAGAGCAGCGCGACGCGAAGCCGAGCGTACTCGGCGCCGCGAAACACGCGTAGACCATCGACGACCAGCGCGAAGCGATCGATCTCGGCGTCCGCGCGAGCCGCGTTCGCGGTCGCACTCGCGCCATCGATGCGACGGCCACGCCGTCCGGAGATGTCGATCGGGAACACGAGCCGCAGGTACTGCGTCGCCACTCCGCCGCCGGACGGGAACACCTCCTCTCGATCGATCGCGAGTCTGGGCTCGGTGCGGATGCCGGCGGCGTAGACATCCGCTTCTGCCGCGTCGATGTTCGCTGCGATTCGTCCGACGCGAGGATCGCTGCGCTCGATCGCTGTGATCAGCGCGTTCTCGTCGATCGCTTCGATCGGGGCTTCATCCGCGGTCGCAACGCTCGGCGGCGCCGCAAGCATCGCGGCTACTATCGACGGTAGTAGATGGAGGCGCATGTTGATCCTCGACCGCGCTCGCGCGGGTTAGCCCAGAAGCGTTTCCAGCGCGTGATGGAGAGCCGGCGCGAACGCAGCCACGATGGCGACCAGTCCGAGCGACAACGCACCGCCGATCATCGCGAAACGATGTGCGGCAAGCTCACCGGTCGGTCCACCGCGAAGCACGCCGCGCACTCGACGATCGAGCGCCTCGGCGGCGGGCGTGAAGCCGCTCGGAAGAAGCTGAGGTGTACCTGCGCGCGCGAGCTGGACCAGCGCACTCGCGACCGTCTCCCGATCGGTTCGCTCCGCCGCTCGAACATCGCAGAGCCGCTCGCTCGCATCGGCCCACCGCTCGTGGAGCCACGTGCCTACAAGCGGAGCTGTGAACACGCCTGCCACATCGAGCACGATGCGAAGCCAAAGATCGCCGTTTGCGACGTGCGCCTGTTCATGCGCGAGCACCGCCTGGCGCTCGTCTGGCGAGAGCACCTCCCACGCACGCGACGACACGAACACTTCGGGGCTGCGCCATCCGGCGACGAAGGCGAAGGATCGGTCCGAACGGGCGATCCGGACGTCGCCATCGAGCTGCGCGACCTTGCGTACACGCGCGATCGCGAGCTTCGTGCGCGCGTGGCGCAAGGTCACAACGCCAAACCTGAGCAGCATCGTGATCGCGGAACCGATCGCCAGCGCGACGGCCCACGGTCGTTCGAGCCACTCGGCGCCGTGCACGAGGCACAGATGCGCGTGATGGCGGTGGTCGATACAGTGGTCGATTCCGCCGGAACCGCGGGCGGCAAGCAGGACGACGATCGTGAAGCTCAGGCCGATCGGGCCGACTAACGCCCACGCCGCCGCCCGTCGCTCGGCAGCGGCGCCCGCACGGCGCAGCGGCCCGCGCGCCAGCGCCACGACCGCCGCCGACGCGAGCGAGAACATCGTCATCAGCAAGACCGCGAGGACGCCGAAGCCGACGAGGCTGCCGAGGCTCACTTGCGCCTCCGATGTTCCGCGATCAGTCGTTCGAGGCGCGCGAGGTTGCCCTCATCGACGCCGGCCGCGACGTCGATAAACGCCGCGAGCACCGGCGCCGCGCCCTGCGCGAACATCGGAGCGAGCGCGGTCTCGACCACACGGCGCTGATACTCCGCGCGATCGATCGCGGGCAAGTACAAGAACGCGTTGCCCTGCTTGGTGCGCGCGAGCAGCCCCTTCGTGTGGAGGCGATCGAGGGTGGTCATCACCGTCGTGTAGGCGAGCTTCGTCCGTCGCACCCGTGCGCAGACGTCGCGCACGGAGAGCGGATGCTCTTCCCACATGATCTCCATCAGACGCTCCTCGAGGTCGCCGAGCACGCGCGTCGCTCGCTTGGAGGTCATGAACCTTGGTAGCCTGGCGAGCTACTAGGGTCAATAGTAGAGTCCGCCCGTAGGAGCCACTTGACGTCGCGCGCGCCGAGTAACCGGCACGCGTCGCGATGTGCGCGCAGCGTTCGCCGAGTTGCGGCGGCTCGCTGGTCAGCGCCTGGGTTGGAACAACTGGCGCGAGATCAGAGCTTCTCGAGGACGCGCAGCAGGCGGCTTCGGACCTGCTCGGCGATCGAGGCGAGCGCGCCGTCCTCCGCCATCGTCTGCATCGGATCGACAGCGATCACCGTGGCGCCGCCGCCGTCTCGCTCGTAGACGACCACGTTGCACGGCAGCATCACACCGATCTCGAGCATCGCGCCGAGCGCCTCGTGAGCGAGCGTCGGGTTGCACGCGCCGAGGATCTTGTAGCGTCGAAACTCGACCCCTAGCTTCGCCTTCAGCGTCGCGGCGATGTCGATCTCGGTCAACACTCCGAACCCTTCGGTCTTCAGTGCCTCGGGGAGGCGCGCGAGCGCTTCGTCGAAGCTGATCGAGAGATCTTTGCGGATTCCTGGCGTCATACACGTGAGAGTACAGCCGGCGCGAAACGGTTCAGACGATCCGCGCCAGCCGCGCGCGTCGGCGCTGCTCCCGTCGCTTCATGAGGAAAATACACGACGGGAGCCACGCCCCGGGAAAGGCTTCGCGCCGGTCAGCGCCGGATTGCCACGAGCTGCACGGTGGCGCTCGGCCCGCCGTGAAACTGGCCCTCGTGGATCTCGCGGTCCACGTCGCGCGCGATCACCAGATCGATCCCCGCGAGCTCGGTGCGCAACGCCGCGAGGGTCGGCGTCATCGTCGCATCTTTCGGGCCGCCGGTGCCCAGGGCAATCTGCTCGGGCCGGTACGCTTCCAGCACGAACGCCCCACCTGCGTGGAGAGCACGCGGAACGGCGGCGTGAACGCGCTGCCTCACCGGCGCCGGCGTATGCGCAAAGATCGAGACGATGCCGCTCCAGGCATCCTCGCCCAGCTCGAACGTCGCGAGATCCGCTTCGATCAGTGTCAGCGCGACTCCCCTGTTCGTCGCGAGCCGCTCCGCCTTGCGCAGGCCCTCGGTCGAGAAGTCGACGGCGGTAACCTGGTACCCCAGGCTCGCGAGGAACACGGCGTTCCGGCCTTCGCCCTCGGCGAGACACAGCACCGGTCCCTTTGGGATCAGCCCGACCTCGGCGTGCAGGAAATCGTTCGGCTCGACGCCGTAGGCGTAGTCGTCGCCGCGATAGCGTTCGTCCCAGAATGGATTCGACATCAGGATGCGTGCCCGACCGGCTGCGGGTGAGCTTGCCGGCACATCTCCGCCATGTCGAGCGCCTCCAGGAGACACTTCTGGCCGCATTCCGCTACCTGCCTGGATTCCGTGGCGACGCCGCACGGTCGACCTGGCGGAGCTCACCGCATACGTCGGCGCCGAGATCGATCAGACGCCGAAGATCGGCAGATCGGGCAGACGTCAGGCCCGCGCGACGACGCGCCCACCCTGGAGCATGACGATCTCACCTTCGGCGACCGGCAGCCACGGCTCGTCCGACAGTGGCACGCTCGCGACCAGAGCGATCTCCTGGCGAGCATCGTGCGGTAGCGAGATCGCCGCGAGTGGCACGCCGTCGTCGAGTGCGCTGCACGTCCGACACAAGACGTGCAGGCCTGGGGGCCTGATCTCGCCGCCATCGTGGCGGCGACGGTGGGCGTGCGCGAACATCGCATCGCCGTCGCTATAGATGAAGTTCGCCGGGCCGAGCGAGCGGAGCTCGGTTGCGAACGCCACCACCGCGGCGAGACGAGCGTCGAGCGCTGGCACGCCGCCGTCCCACAGACCCGCCAGCCGCTCGAGCAATGCGCAGAACGCGTGCTCCGAGTCGGT
>JBBRED010000359.1:0-9040 GCA_038203335.1 Haliangiales bacterium
TTCAGCATGCGACAACGGCGCAGGCGGTCGAGATCTACCAGACCGAACCGTATGTCGTGGCGGGGGATGTCTACTCGCGGGCGCCGCACACCGGGCGTGGCGGCTGGACCTGGTACACGGGCTCGGCCGGCTGGATGTATCGGCTCGTCATCGAGTCGTTGCTCGGGATGCGGCTCGATGTCGATCGCCTGCACGTCGCGCCTCTCCTCCCCGCGGGGTGGGATGCGTTCGACGTGCACTACCGTCATCACGAGACGGTGCATCACATTCACGTCCAGCGGGCGGGCGGCGGACGCACCGTCTCCCGCGTCGTGGTCGACGGCGACGAGCAAAACGACCTCGCGATCCCGCTCTCGAGCGACCGGCAGGAGCACTGGGCTGTCGTCGAGGTGGGCGGTTGAGCGCGGGCGATCGGGCGCTATCGGGCCAGAACGGGCTGTGAATCGACGTAACCGGCGTCACAGCCGGGTGTGAGAGGGGGCGCCGTCGGTCCTCACCTTGCACCACTGCCCGGCATGAGCATCGTGCAGACCGGTTCCTTTCGCCGCGGGCGCGTGCTCATCATCCATGCCTCCGTCGGGGAGCACGCGCACGCGAACGCCGCGTCGGTCGCGGCTCGCATCCGGTCGCACGGCATGATCGTCGACCTCGTCGACGCGTCCGTGTCCAGCATGCCGCCCCCGCACGACTACGACGCGATCGTGCTCGGCACGCCCCGCGGGTTCGACGCGCATACCGCCCTCATCGAGAGCTACATCGACCACCATCGCGACGCTCTCGGTAAAGTTCCGACGGCATTATTCGTGGCCTGTGGCCACCGGCGACGTGGACGATGGCTTCGTCGCGGAGCTCGAGCGGCGTCTGAACTGGCGTCCTGACGTGATCGCGGCGATCGGCGACGGTGCGCTCCATCGTCGGGGCGGTTGGCTCACGAGGATGCTGGCGGCGCAGCGCGAGTGGCGCGAGCCGAACGGGACCGGCGTGGACACGTTCGCGATCGAGCACCTCGCAGACCAGCTGGCCACGCGCGTCGCCGGCGCGGCGATGGCCGCCGAGATCGCCGCTCGCACGTCGCTAGCGGCGGCGGCGCCGTAGCGCGATCACGACCAGCCCGGCCAGCCACAGGCTCGAGCCGGGCGCGCGTGCGTCGCAGCAGCCGGAGCCGCTGCCCACGGGCTGGGCGAGGTCATCCGAGGGGTTCGGCACTTCGCCGTCCGGGGTGACCGGCGTCTCGCTCTTGAAGCCCTCGCCGGGATCCCAGCCCGGGTTCGTGTCCGTCGTGTGCTCGTACGCGCCGACATCGGGCATCCCGTCGCCGCGCACGGTGCCGTTGAAGTCGTCGGTCGCGCCGTGCGTGGGATCTCCGGCGTTGATCAGCATGCTCCCGGCGGGCGGATAGACCTTCGTCGCGGTGCCGAGGTCCGCCGCGAGCGTGCCTCCGGCGCCAAAGCCGCTCGCGGCGTTGCTCGTGCCGAGGCCGATGTTGTTGAACAGCATCGCGCTCGGTGCGCCGCCGTTGAGATCGATCGCGGTGCCACCGCCGCAGTACAGCGCGTTGTTCGCGACGACCTGGTTGGTCGCGCTCGCCCAGTCGTTCGCCTTCAGGCATGGCCCTGCGGCACCGACGATCGTGTTGTGGGCGATCACGAGGTCGTGCGGCGTCTGGCCCTGGCTCGCCTTGGACTGGATGCCGTTCGCGCCCGCGCCGAGGATGATGTTGTTGCGGACGATGACCTGGCCGACGATCTGGATGCCGTTGTCGGCGGTGGTCCACACGAAGTTCCGCTCGACGACGTTCGGCGTGCCGGCGCCGGCGAAGCCGTACATCGTGATCGCCGGATACTTCGCGCGCACGATCACGTTGTCGCGGACGATCACGCCCGAGGCGCCCGTCTTCACCTCGATGCCGTCGCCCTGATCGCCGCCGAGGTCGTGGATGAAGTTCCGCTCGATCACCGAGTCGCGAAAGATGTTCGTGGCGTCGTTGCCGCCGAGGTACATGCCCTCGCCCGTGCCGGCGCCCCCCGTGGCATAGATCTCGTTGTGGCGGATCGTCAGGTGCGCGCACTCCTGCCCGGGGCGGTTGCACGAGATGCCGACGTCGCCCAGGCCGTGGAGCACCAGGTCCTCGAGCGTGGCGTGGTCGGTGGCGCCGAGGCGAATGCCGTGGCTCCCTCCGGTGATCTCGAAGCCGGCGAGCGTGAAGTAGCTGCCGGCAACGTCCAGCACGTTCTGGTTCATCGCGCCCTGGATCACGACGTGCTCGCCCGCGGCCGCGTGGATCAGGATCGGGGCCGTGGCCGTGCCCGGCCAGGTGACGTTGACGAGCCCGGGGGTGGTGTACGTGCCGGCGTGGACGACGACTTCATCGCCTGCCTGCAGCGTGTGCAGGCGGGCGAACAGATCATCCGTGGGGTGGATGTCGAAGATCATGCATTCGGATGGTACTCCCCGAAGCGGGCGCGCAGGACATCCGCGATCTCACCGACGGTGGCGAACGCCTTGACCGCGCCGACGATCGGCTCGACCAGGTTGCCGGTCGAGGTGGCCGCGTCGTCGAGCGCCTGGAGCGTGCGCGTGTGTTCGGCGGCGTTGCGACGGGCGCGCATGGCGGCGAGGCGCGCGCACTGCTCCTGCTCGAGGCCCGGCTCGATCTTGCCGACCGGAATCGGATCCTCCTCGGCCATCACGAACTCGTTGACGCCGACCACGATGCGCTCGTTCGCCTCGACGGCGCGCTGGTGCTCGTAGGCGCGGCGCTCGATCTCGCGCTGCGGGAACCCGTTCTCGATCGCCTTCACCATGCCGCCGAGGTTCTCGAGCTTCGTGAAGTACTCGCCGACGCGTTTCTCGATCTCGGCCGTCATCGCCTCGACCGCCCACGAGCCGCCGAGCGGATCGATGAAGTCCGCGACGCCCGACTCGTTGCCGATCACCTGCTGCGTGCGCAGCGCGATCCGCGCGGCCTCCTCGGTCGGCAGGCCGAGCGCCTCGTCGTAGCTGTTCGTATGGAGGCTCTGCGTGCCGCCGAGCACCGAGGCGAGCGCCTGGAGCGTCACGCGCACCACGTTGACCAGCGGCTGCTGCGCCTGCAACGTGACGCCGGCGGTCTGGCTGTGGAACCGGAGCATCTGGCTCTTCGGGTTCTTCGCACCGAACCGGTCGCGCATGATCCGCGCCCACAGCGCGCGCGCGGCGCGGAACTTCGAGACTTCTTCGAGGAAGTTGTTGTGGACGTTGAAGAAGAACGACAGGCGAGGGGCGAAGTCGTCGACGTCGAGCCCCGCGGCGAGCGCCGCCTCGACGTACGCGATGCCGTTCGCGAGCGTGAACGCGACCTCCTGCACCGCATCGGAGCCGGCCTCGCGGATGTGATAGCCGCTGATCGAGACCGTATTCCACTGCGGCACGTGCTGCGCGCAGTACACGAACGTATCGGTGATCAGGCGCATCGATCCGGCGGGCGGATAGATGTACGTGCCGCGCGCGATGTACTCCTTCAGGATGTCGTTCTGGATCGTGCCGCGCAGCGCGGTCGCCGGTGTGCCTTGCTCCTCGCCGACGGCGATGTAGAGCGCGAGCAGCGTGGCCGCGGTGGCGTTGATCGTCATCGACGTGGAGACGTCGGCGAGCGGGATGCCATCGAACAGCACCCGCATGTCCTCGATCGAATCGATCGCCACGCCGACGCGGCCGACCTCGCCGCGGGACATCGCGTGGTCCGAGTCGCGGCCCATCTGCGTGGGAAGGTCGAACGCGACCGAGAGACCCTTGCCGCCCTGCGCGAGGAGGTACTTGTAGCGGCGGTTGGACTCGGCCGCGGTGCCGAACCCGGCGTACTGGCGCATCGTCCACAGCTGCCCGCGGTACATCGTGGGCTGCACGCCGCGCGTGTAGGGGAACTCGCCGGCGGGCGGTGCGGCCTCGGCCGGCGCGTCGGCCGCCGTGTACGCGCCCTTGATCTCGATGTCGGCGTCGGTGGCGAACCGCTGCTTGCGCAGCTTCGGCTTGCGGGCTTCGGTCACGAGGGCGTGTGTAGCAGAGATCCGGTACTATCGATCCATGGTGAAGACCGTCGCGATCCTCGCCTTCATCGGCGCAGCGGGCGCGGGGGCCGTGGGCCTGGCGATGAAGAAGACCGTGATCAGCGGCAAGGTCATGGCGGCGGACCTCCTCGGGCAGCTCGAGAAGAACGGCATCACCGAGGTCGACTGCGATCCCGCGATCCCGGTCGGCAGCGAGGGAGCGGTCTTCACCTGCAAGGTCCACGCGAGCGATGGCTCGTCGGCGAACATCGCGTACACGATGAGCCGCGCAGGCGCCCTGTCGGCGAAGCTCATCAAGGGCCCCGTGGAGGTGCCTTCGACCAGCGATCCGTGGAGCAATTGACCGTCGCAACCGTGATATAGCGTCCCGGGATGCCGAATTACTCGAAGCTGCACGACCTGATCAGCCACCGCGTCACGATCGAGTACGACACCGGAGCTCGGATCACCGGCTACCTCGCGTCCTGCCAGCCCGCGTCGGGCCCGGTCGAGTTCGCCGTCCTCTCCGAGGCGAAGCTCATCGACTCGCGCGGCCGCGTCGTCCGCGAGGCCGGCGAGCTGACCCTGTGCCCGAACGTGCTGACCTCGATCGCGCTGGACGAAGGTCCGCGCGGCCGCGACCTGAAGTAAGTCGCTACGCGACGCCGAGGGCGCCGCCGAACCGCGCGACCAGCACGTCGTCGTGATCGTCGGCGCAGCTACCCACGCGCTTGATCAGCTCGACGACCTCGCTCTTGTCGAGGTCCAGGGTCGAGCGCTCGCTGAGCACGAGGATCTGCTCGCCATCGGTCGCGAACGCCGCGCCCGAGATCACGGCGTTGAGGTCGAGGAGATGAGCGTGGAGGGCGGGGCGGTCGACCTTCGCATCGAGCGTCATCACCACCGCGCACACGCGGATGTGCGTGAACTCGGGGCGGTCGAGCAGCATCACGCGGGTCAGCGCGGAGCCCTTCGGGATCTGCCAGGCGTGGAGCGCCGTCGCGTCCTTGATCCGGCTGCCGCCGGCGGGGTGGCCCATCTCCTCGAGGACGCGCTCGACGAGCGCGATGGTCGAAGACAGATTGGTCTCGCGCTGGTTCGCAAACAGGCCGGAGGGGGTCGCCACGACCGAAGCGTACCTCGGAACGCGCTAGTGTTGGGGCGATGAGCGAGGACGGCCCGCCCGACGCAGACGCACCTGCGCCGACGCCGGAGCCGCCGGAGATCAAGCCACCGCCGCCCGAGGGCACCGGCACCGCGCTGCCCGCGCGCAGCCTGCGCCTCCCGATCCTCGGCGCGATCGCGATCGTGGTGATCCTGGCGGTCGTGGTGCTGGTGGCGCGAGGCCGTCGTCCTCGCGATCCCGGAAGCGCGCCCGAGCCCACCGGCAGCGGAGCCGCGCCGATCAGCGCGCCCGGGGGGCCGAGCTTGCCGGGCGCACCGACCAGCGGTGTGCGCCTCACCGGGTTCGTGATCGATGGCGCGGGGCTGCCGGTCGTGGGCGCGGAGGTCAGCGCGGAGATCGAGAAGGGCGCCGCCGAGCGCGCGCCCGCTCCGGCCGCGAGTGATGCGGGGGTCCCGGCGATCGATGCGGGGAGCGCGGCACCGAAGATCGCGGTTGCCGCGGCGACCGGCATCGACGGGCGGTTCGTCGTCGAAGGTCTCGATCCCGGGCGCTACCGCGTGCGCGTCATCGGCACGGGCCTTCTGCCTGCGGAGGTGCGGTTCGTCCCGGTGCCCTCCGATGCCACGCGGATCATCGTGTCGCGCCAGGTCGCGATCGAGGGCGTGGTGACGGATGGCGGCAAGCCCGCGGCGAACGTCAATGTCGGCGTGCGCGGCGACGCGATCGGCGGTGAGCTCGATGTGAAGTCCGACGCGGCGGGCGCGTTCTCGTTCGCGAACCTTCCGGAGGGGCGGTACCAGCTGTTCGCGTGGCGGGGCGCACTCGCGGCGCGGGCCGTGCGTGCCGGTCGCCTCGGCGCCGGACCCTTCGCACCTGTCGAGCTGCGGCTCGAGCCCGCGTCGATCGTGATCGGCCGCGTCATCGATCGCGAGGAGGGCACCGGCATCGTCGCCGCGATCGAGCTGCGTCCCTCCGGCGACGATCAGGCGCCGCGCTACGCGCGCAGCGGCGACGACGGCGTGTTCAAGATCGAAGGCGTGCCCGATGGTACGTGGATCGCCGATGCATTCGCGCCGGGCTACCTCAGCCCCGGCGGCGTCGAGCTGCAGGCCGGGCGCGGCATCCCCGAGCTCGCGTTGACCCGCGGCGCCACCGTCGAAGGCAGGGTCGTCGACGCCGAGGGCAAGCCGATCGCGGGCGCCGAGGTCCGCGTGCTCACCGGCGGCGCGAATCCGGTCGAGGCCTCGGCCGCCGTGGATCAGGATCGCCTGCGCCGGTTCAGCGGGCGAATGGCCGCGCCGTCGGCGATCGCGCCCGGAGCGACGGCCGCCGATCCGGCGCTGATCCCGCGCGGCGAGCTCGGCGTCACCGTCGGTCCGATTCCGCCGCTGCCACCACCGGGCGCCCAGATCGCGCTGCCCGCCGTGGTCGATCCGATCGCGGTCGGCATGGCCGGCGAGCCGGCGCCGCTCGTCGTGGATCCCGCGCATGCCTCGCTCTGGACGACGGGCACCGACGGCGTGTACCGGATCCGCGGTCTCGCGCGCGGCAAGGTCAGCGTGCTCGCGAGCGCCGCGGGGTACGCGGAAGGGCGTAGCAAGGAGCGCGACCTCGACGTCGGTCAGACGCTGACCAAGGTCGACGTTGTCCTCTCGCCGGGCACGTTCCTGATCGGCAAGGTCACGGATCAGCACGGCGTGCCCGTGATCGGCGCGCAGGTCACCGCAAAGCCCGAGGTCGGCGCGCCGCTCGATGCGTTCACCGACGAGGCGGGCGGCTACCGGCTCGGTCCCGTCAGCGGTAAGCTCGAGCTGCACGCCACCGCATACGGCCACGGCGAAGCGAACCGCGCGCTGGACCTCGCCCCCGTCAAGGGCACGACCGCCGCGGAGCAGACCGAGGACCTCGTGCTCTCCGTCGCCGATGCGATCCTCGCCGGAGTGCTCGACGACGCGAGCGGCGCGCCCGTCGCCGCCGCGACCATCGAGGTGATCGGCGGCTCCGCGGACGGCCGCCGCGCGGTGGTCGGCACCGACGGCGCGTTCTCGATCGATGCGCTCCCGGCCGGCGCGCTGAAGATCCGGATCCGTCACCCCGACTATCCCGAGCACGACTTCGACGTCGTCGCCGGCGACGGCAAGCAGCGCGTGCGGCTCCGCCTCCCGATCGGCGGCGCGGTCGAGGGCGCCGCGCTCGACGCCTCCAGCGGCGCACCGCTGACGAGCGTGGTCGTCACCGCGACCGGCTCCGGCGGCAGGACCGCCGATGCGACGACGGACAAGGCCGGCCGCTTCAAGCTCGGACCGCTCGAGCCGGGCGCATGGAAGCTCGCGCTCGCGCTGCCCGGCTATCTACCTGTCACGCGGTCGCTCGATGTGGCGGCGAGCCGGCTCCCCGGCGGCACCACCGTGCGCGACGTTCGCCTCGAAGCCGCGCGCGGCGCGCTCATCGGCGGCACCGTGCGCGACGCGCGCGGCCAGCGGCTCGCGAACGCTGCCGTCACCGTGCGCTCGGCCGCCGGCGTCGTGGTCGAGGGCACCACGGACGGCAACGGCGAGTTCCGCCTGCGCGACTGCCCGACCGGCGACGTCGAGATCGGCGCGACGAAGGGCGATCTGCGCGGCCTCACGCGGGCGACGGTGCGCGCCGGTGACGAGGTGCTCGGCCTGTCGCTCGAGCTGCGCTAGCGTCCGCGGATGTTCTAGCGCCCGCGGCCGCGTACGCGACCGATGTCGATGATCATCGTCGGCGCGGAGTGAAGATCGTCGTCGAAGATGGGCTGCGCCGGCGGCTGCCCGCGACCGGTGCCGCGGGGCGGGGGAGGCGGCGGCGGACGCGGCGGCACGTTCCGACCACGACCCGTGTCGAGGATCAGCGTGTTCTGTTGATGGATATCGTCGTGCCGGTCCATCTTCGGCATCGTCGTGAAGTTCGAGTCACCCGAGAAGTCGTCGTGCAGGCTGTCGCGCGACATCGAGCCCTGCTCGGACTCGCGCGCCGCGATGATCGAGACTGACGTGGGCTTGGGCTGGAACGGAACCTCGGGCGGCTCGAAGTTCTCGTCGCGGATCATCAGCGACTCGCCGACGTCATCGCTGACGTCGTCGGTCATCACGTACTCCTCGAGCATGCGCAGCTCGCGCTCGATCTCGGTCGCGAACATCTTGCGGATGAACCGGCCGAGATGGCTGCGCGAGTAGTTCGGCATGAACTTGCGCAGGAACACGCGCAGGTCGCCTTCGGCCTCGGCCGCCGTCTGGTACCGGTTCGCACGCGAACGCGTCAGGCAGCGATCGGTGATCTGCTCGAGCTCGTTCGGGATGCCCGGCGTCAGCTCGCTGACCGGGCGGTACTTCGCATCGCGGACCTTGATCAGCAGGTCCATCTCGTTGGTCGCGGTGAACGGCGGGATGCGGGTCAGCATCTCGTACAGGCACGAGCCGAGCGAGAACACGTCGCTCCGGTGGTCGAGCTTGCGGCCGAGCGCCTGCTCGGGGCTCATGTACTTGACCTTGCCCTTGATGACACCGGTCTTCGTGTGGACCTTCGAGAGCGTCGCCTTCGCGATCCCGAAGTCGCACAGCTTCACCTCGCCGGCGTAGCTGCAGATGATGTTCGAGGGCGAGACATCGCGGTGGATGATCCGCAGTGGCTTGCCGCGACTGTCGACGGCGGAGTGCGCGGCGTGCAGCGCGGCCCCGACCTCGCCGGCGATGTACGCGGCGTGCTCCGGTGGGATCGGCTTCTTCTTCGAGCGGCAGCGCTCGAGCACGGTGCGCATGTCCTTGCCGTCGACATGCTCCATCGCGATGAAGTACTCGCCGTGGGCGCGCGCGAACTCGTAGACCCGGGCGATGCTGGCGTGGCGCAGCACGCTCGCGATCTTGGC
>JBBRED010000360.1:0-9005 GCA_038203335.1 Haliangiales bacterium
CGGACCATGCCGGGCGCTGGGAGCGGACGCCCTTTCGTGCCTCGCTCGACGACCTGGTGCGCACGGTCCTCGACGACTTTTCGTGGACGCTCACGCCGATCGCGTAGAAACCCGGAGCGGACTTCCGATCCCGAGTACTAGCTCACGCCGGTCCCGGTCGATTGTTCGTCACACCTTCCGGGCACCGACGCCTATCGGGCCAGGAGGATCGTGATGAATCGTTCGAAGCGAGAGGTCGAGAACCGCGCCGAGGGGCCCGTGGCAGAGCGGCGCGAGTTGCTCGGCAACCTGTTCGGTGTGGGTGCCATCGCGGTGCTCGGGGGCTGCGTCGCGGGCGAGCGCGACCCGGAGCAGGCCGTCGCAACGCAGGCACTTTCGGGCGCGGCATCGTGGGTCGATACCGTTCTGCCGGCCGGCACTGGTGTCTCGCTGCGCGGGATGAGCGGCGCGAGCGTCGGAGCCACGGTGCTCGTCGGTGGGCGAACCGCCGCGAGCGATGGAGGCGGCGGCGTATTCTCCTGGATGGCCGATCTGGCCGCGGTCGACGACGCGGCGACGATCATCGTTCCCACCACGGGGCAGGGCGCATGGAAGCGGATCTTCAGCGGGGCGCTCGACATCCGGTGGTTCGGAGCGGTTGGTCGGAACAGCGCCGCCGACGGGCCGGGAATCACGGCGGCCCTAGCCGCTGCGGCCAGGCGCGGCGGAGGCACGATCTTCGTGCCCGCGGGCGAGTACTTCATCACGCGCTCGATCGTCATTCCGCGGACGTTCGGAGGCCAGCCGATCCCGATCAGCATCATCGGCGAGGGTGCGGCGCTGCCGGCCACACCCACATCGGGCAAGAGGAATGGTTCGTGCCTGCGCTGGATCGGAACCACGACCGACCCCACCGTCACGTATAGCTCCACCGACACCGGTGATGTCTACTTTCACTCGTTCGAGAATCTCCACTTCTTGCGCGGCGATGGGTTCCCCGGCGGGAGCTGCTTCGCCCACCCCTACGTGGCCGGCGGGCCGAACGGTGCGGCGCGATGGAGAAGCTGCACGATCCGCAACTGCATGTTCGCGGGTGGTCCGGCGGTCCCGGGGGTCGCGCTTCTGGAGATCTCGGGCGGCTGGAACTGCCTGCTCGAGAACGTGATGCTGGATGGCGGCGATATCGGAATTCGCTCGGTCGCGGGGAGTCGCCTCGAGCTCGCGAACATCACTACCTATCAGAAGAACGGCGGCCCCCAGCGCGTGCTGTATCTCGATGGCGGCGGCGGCCACGTGATCCGGAACTGCCGATTCGAGGGCAACTCGTCGAGCCTCATCACGGTGACCGGAGGCGCGGGCGCGATCACCTTCGATCAGATCAGCTCCGAGGGTCACCACGAGGTGGTCTCGATCGACCTCGATGACGCCCACGACATCGATGTCCGGAACGTGTACCTCGGCGCCAACCCGTTCAACGAGCCCAGCACCGCACTCCGGGTCTCCGGCAAGTGCGCGAACATCACGGTGAACCATGGTGGTCTCAAGCCGATCTCGATCGAAGCCGGTGCAAAGCACGTACACATCCAGGACGTTCTTGTCGACGATGCGTTGAACAGGGTGTTCCTCCAGGACGACTCGGGAAGCGTCTCGAAGACCGTCGACGTCGTCGTCAAGGTCTACGAGCATCTCCCCCCGGCCCCGATCTACTCGTACACGTTCACGAAGGGGATGTTCGACGCCGTGTCGTTGAACGACGGCGTGATGTGGTTCGTCAACGCGTACAACCTGTCGGGCAACAACCTGTTTCGCGGGGGCGGGGTTCCGTTCTGGTACGGCATCGAGGCCGGTCACGAGGGCCAGATGATCACGGTCCTCGTCACGAACAACTCGCAGATCTACGGCAACCGGGCGAACCTTCCTCCCAAGGCGGCGCCGTTCCACCTCGTGATCGATCCCGCGCTCGGCTACGCCTCGGTGCCGGCGAACAGCGTGATCCGGTTCCTGTTCACCGCCGGAGCCTGGTACGAGATCAGCCGCAGCGTGAACAACAGCTGATCAGCCGTAGTGGTACGCGCTGAGGCGGAGGCCGGCGTACGTCTTGTTGTACGCGACGGTGCCCGCGTCCTCGCCGGCCGCGCCGACGATGACCATCAGCGGGAGGAGATGCTCCTCGCGCGGATGCGCGCCGCGCGCCTCGGGCGCGTTCGTCCAGGTGGTGAGCTTCTGTGCGCGCTCCGCGGGAGGCGCGATCGCCGCCTCGCGAAGCCAGGCGTCGAACACCTCGGCCACCGGCCGCGCGCGCGGATCGCGGAAGCCGCGCATGTTGTGATAGCTCATGCCGCTGCCGACGATGAACACGCCCTCGTCGCGCAGCGGTGCGAGCGCGCGGCCGATCGCGAGGTGCTCGGCTGGATCGAGACCGGCCTTGAGCGAGAGCTGGAGCGTCGGGATGTTCGCAGCGGGATAGGTGAGCTTCAGCGGCACGAACACGCCGTGATCGAAGCCGCGCTGCGCGTCGGTCGCGCTCGCGATGCCGGCGCCGCGCAACAGCTCTTGCACGCGCGCCGCGATCTGCGGAGCGCCGGGGGCGGGCCACTGGATCTCGTACGACTCCGGCGGGAAGCCGTAGTAGTCGTAGAGCATCGGCGGGTTCGCCGCGGTCATCACCGTAGGCACGTTCTGCTCCCAGTGCGCCGACACCACGAGGATCGCCTTCGGCGGCGTCTTCGGTAGCGCCGACAGGGACTCGAGGTACGCGCGGAGGTCGGCGTCGCCGGACTTGTCGAAGCCGAGATCGATCCACGGCCACGGGCCACCGCCGTGCGGGAGAAACACCACCGGCATCCGCGTGGTCGCGGTGTTCGTGGTGCGATCACCGCCGGCCTGCGACGCCGCCACCGCGCCGCCGATCGCCGCCGCCGCCGCGGCACCGCCGAGGATCACCTGTCGTCGGGTCAGACCGTCTTCGCCCTGCGTGGTCATGGTCGGATCAGTATGGGGACGTCACCCACCCCCGGAAATCCCCGGGTGGGGAACCCACTGTTGCAGGATCACGCCGTCGTGGATTCGTTCCTTGGGATCAGCTCCTTGAGCTGCCAGGCCTGAATGGCGAGGTCTCGGCGCACCCCGCGTCGCTCGTTGTCCTGGATCCGCGAAAGGAGTGTTGCGAGACCGATGAGCACGACGATGTACAGGACCAGCCCGAACAGCGCGCCCATCTCGTTGAGGCCGCCCGCGCCGGTCTGGAGGATGAACGCATCTCCGGTGACGAACGCGCGCGGTGACAGCGCGCCGATCAGCTCGAGTCCCCACGGCAACAGGGTGGCGACCATCGTCAGCCCGGCGAGCAGCCAGGTGTTGATCAGCCGCTTGTGGTTCGAGAGCAGCATCACGATCACGGTCGCCGGTCCCGCGCCGATCAGGAAGGGGCTGACGATGCGCGACAGCAGCGCGATCATCGCGAGGTTCGCGGCGATCGCGAGGTAGCCCGACAGGTACGGGTTCTTGGGCGCGATACCGAGCTCCACCGCCACGATGAACGCGCACAGCGCCGGTCCGACGATGTGGTACCAGACCTCGCGAAACCCGATGAAGTAGAGGATCGGGAAGAAGCTGAGGTACGCGACGGCCGCGAGCGTGCCGAACCGGGCGCTCTTCTTCAGCGATTCGAGGTCGGCCTGCGCGAGCTCCTGCTCGACCTCGATCGGCGCTTCCTTCGGCGGCTCGAGCATCAGGCGGCCGAGCAGATCCGCGGGCTGCGGCGAGGTGGGATCGAACGCGAGGGCGCGCGCGGCGGCGCGGATCGCGATGCGCCGCTCCTTCTGGCCATTGCCGGCGGCGAGCGCGGCCCGGGCGGTCTGCAGCTCGGTGCGCGCGAGCTCGCGGCGCAGGACGAAGTCGCGGTCACCGTCGAGGAACTCCTGCACCGCCTCCGACATCGCGCGGGCGGTGGGGAACCGATCGGCGCGCTCCACCGCCGTGGCACGCACGCAGATCGCATCGAGCTCCGGCGGCACCACGCGATCGATCGCGCGGCGCGACGGCCGTGCGTCCACACCGGCGAGCGCACTCGCGATCGCGGCTTGACCGCGCGGGTGCAGCGGATACAGCGTGAGGATCTCGAACAGGATGGTGCCGAGCGCGTAGACGTCGGCGCGGCCATCGAGATCGGACTCGCCGCGGATCTGCTCCGGGGCGATGTAGCCGGGCGTGCCGAGGATCGAACCGGCGGCGGTCTCGTTGTATGCGGGCTGCTCGGCGACCGTGGCGACATTGGTGAAGCTCGGGCGCTCCTCCTCGCTCATCACGCGCGCGACGCCCCAGTCGAGCACGTAGACCTCGCCGAAGTCCCCGAGCACGATGTTCGCGGGCTTGAGATCTCGATGCACCACGCCGCGAGTGTGGGCGAACTCGATCGCGAGGCAGACGTCGGTGAACATGCGGAGCAGGCGCTGCCGGGAGAACTGCTTCTGGGTATCGGGCGAGCCGACCGCGAGCCGGCTCAGCACGTCGCCGAGCGTGACGCCGGTGAGCTGCTTCATCACGAAGAACGGGCGCCCGAGGTCGTCCTTCCACAGCTCGTGGACCGGAACGATCGCCGGGTGCTCGAGCCGGCCCTGAATGCGCGCCTCGCGGAGGAAGCGGGTCAACGCGTCGGGCGACGGCTCGGTCATGCGGAGGCGCTTGATCGCCACCGGGCGGCCGATCTGCTCGTCGAGCGCGGAGAACACCTCGCCCATGCCGCCACGGCCGAGGATCGGGCCGAGCGTGTACCGGTGCGCGGAGCTGCCGAGCCCGAGATCGGCCGGCGGAGCCGCGGGAACTCCGGTCACCCCCGTCGCCCAGGTTTCGTAGGTGCTCTCCGCGATGGTCTGCGGACCTTCGCCATCCTCTGACTCCGGCGGCAGCGGAGCCTGGAAGCCCGCGATCGTCGTCCGTTTCACCGGAGCGTCGTAGATCTGGGCGGTATCGATCTGGGGAACGTTGAACAGATCGGTGTTCTCCTCGTCCTCCCGCTTCATTCCCCATCGTAACGTGTGGAAGGGGCGGGGTGGCGCGCGATACGCTGCCATGCGATGTGCGAGCTGCTCGGGATGGAGTGCAACGTCCTGACCGACATCGTGTTCTCGTTTGCGGGGCTGTCGGCGCGCGGTGGTCGCCACGGGCCGCACGCGGACGGCTGGGGCCTCGCCCTCTACGACGGCCCGGTCGCCCGCGTGTTCCTGGAGCCCGCCGCCGCTTCCGAGTCGCCGCTCGCCACGTTCGTGCGCGAGCACCCGATCAAGACGCTGCTCGCGATCGCCCACGTCCGTCGCAAGACCCGCGGCAAGGTCTCGCTCGCGAACACGCACCCGTTCACGCGCGAGCTGTGGGGCCGCCACTTCGTGTTCGCGCACAACGGCACCGTGAAGAACGCCTTCGATCTCAAGCTCGGCCGGTTTCGCCCGATGGGCAAGACCGACAGCGAGCACGCGTTCTGCGCGCTGCTCGGCGCGCTCCACCACGAGTTCAGGGACACACCGCCCCGCAAGGCCGATCTCGCCGCCGCCGTCGCCTCACACGCGGGCAAGATCGGCCGCGGCGGCACGTTCAACATGCTGCTCGGCGACGGCGAGCAACTCTATGCACGCTGCGCGACCAAGCTCCACTACATCGCACGCAAGGCGCCGTTCAAGAAGGCGACGCTCGCCGACGAGGACCTGAGCGTCGACTTCGCGGCCGTGACCACGCCCAACGATCGCGTCGCGGTCGTGGCGACGATGCCGCTGACGCGGGATGAGACGTGGACCGTGGGGGAACCGCAGAGCATGTGGGTGTTCCGCGGCGGCAAGTTGACGAAGACCCTCGAGAGCTAACCGCCAAGGTTCGCACTCCTGCACCGACGCCGCGGAGCCGCGGAGGAAGGTTTCTAACCCGGCGGTTAGAGGGTGCAGACGGGACCAGGCATCGGCGCCTGACACGTGCCCATGCGGCACTCGAGGCTTCCCGCGCAGTTTGCGCCGGTATCGGCGACGCACGCGCCACCGAGCGCGATGTCCGCGACGCACACCGAGTTGATGCAGGTCGCGTAATCGACGCACGGCATCGAGCCCGGGGCGCAGGCCGCGCCCACCGCGGTCTGGCGAACGCAGGTCATGGTGGTGGTGCTGCAGTAGTCGCGGCTATCGACGCAGGCGATCAGATCGGCGCGCACGCACGCGGCGCCCGATGCCGCCGGCTTCTTGCACGTGCCCATGTTGGTCTGGAAGTTGAGGTTGCAGTAGAGCGGGTTCGCGCACGCGGTGATGTCATCGCAGGCTCCTCCCTCGGCGGTGACCACGGCGGTGCAGGTGCCAACGCTGCCCGAGGTCGTGCCGGCCTTGCAGTACGCGGCCGATCCGCAGGTGTGCATCTCGTCGTCGCAGGGGCCGCCGATCGCGGACTCGGTCGAGCCGCCCATGCAGGTGCCGGGGCAGCAGGTGGTCTCGGGATCGCACGTGGTGCCCGAGGGCTCGCACTGGCCGTGGTTCGCGCACTGCGCATCGAGCACGCATGCGCCACCGGTGGCGACGGTGCCGGTCAAGACGCCTTCACACGCGCTGGTGGTGTGGAAGCCCTCGAACGAACACGACTGCCCGCTGAGCTGATCGACGCAATCGGCGGCCTTGTCGCCGTTGTACTTGATGGTGCCGTTCTTGATCGCGGCCTCGATCGCGGGCAGCGTGCCTTCATCGACGAACGTCGACGCATCGCACGTCTTCTGATCGACGATGCCTTCGCATCGCACGAGGTTGTCGCAGCGCGCGCCCTTGACCTCGTCGGGCAGGTTCTCGACCGCGATCGAGCCACCGCCACAGGCGACGAGCGCCAACATCCACGATCCCACCAGGAGTCTCATCATGGGAACGGTGGTAACACGCGCGCGCACCGGGCGAGGGCGTGGCCGGCACACTGTGTGCGCTTCGCCACGGCAGGCTCGCGCACACTCTGGCATCGCCGCTCGAATCGTGGAGTTAGCGCGTGGCACACGGCGTGGAACAGCGGGCCTCGATGCGCGCGCTCGTCCTCCTGGTCCTCGTTGGTTGCACGTCGACTCGCCAGCTCGCGAGCCCGGTGGAGCCCCGGCTGCGCGCGCCGATCCGCGGCGAGGGCATCATCGTGGCCACCCAGACGCGGTGGAATGCGCGGATCGATCCGAACACCCGGATTCGCCTGCGCGATGCCGGCGGTCGCTGGACGGATCGCCTCGAAGGCCGAGAGCTCCACGTCGATGGCCGCGGCGTGTGGGTCGATAGCGGCGTGCTGAACATCGCGCGCTACGCGGACGAGATCGAGCTGGTGGGCGCGACGCCGGAGCTGCTCGCCGCGATCGAGCGAACGCGACCACCCAGCGCCGAGCTCCAGTCCGACGGCGAGACCTGGCACATGCTCGGTGGTGCTGCGTCTCTGCGGCCGTGGCTGGAGGCGCTCGAGACCGCGGTCACACCGCGGGGGAACGAGCGCCGCATCGTCGAGATGTGCATCGATCGGCTGGCGTGCAGCGCGCTTCCGGCGAGCGAGGACCCGGTGCGCGCGCGCTACGCGGCGTTCGACGTGCCGCTCGCGGCGATCCGGATCCACACGCCGCAGCAGGGCTGGCGCTTGCCGCTCCGTGGGACGCGGTTGATCGACGCCTTGCGCGTCGGCGTGACATCGAAGGTCGGCTGGCCGTGGGACCGGGTGGCCGCGATCGAGGTGCAGAACATCTCCGGCGGAAAGACGCTGGCGGCCATCGTCGGAACGATGGCGTTCGCGGTGGTCGTGCTGCCGGTGGCGATGGTGTTCCGCGGTGTGCCCGGGACGCGGGGCGTGAAGCCGAGCAGTGGCGCGGAGCTCGCGGGGAGGACGAGCGAGGTGCTGCTCCGCGCCGGCCAGGCGGAGATGCCCGTCCACGGTGCGTGGCGGCCCGAGCTCGCGAGCACCGAGAGCGTGCACGCCGCGCCGATGTTCTCCACGGGGGCGAAGGTTCGCTCGATCATCCGGCCGACGCTCGCGCTCGAGACCGGTGGGGCGAAGACCGGTGACCTCCTCGGTTCCGGTGTCATCGCCAGGCTTCGCTTCATGGACGTGTTCGAGATCGGCGGCGGTGTTCGCCTCGTCGGGAGCCGAGGCGATCGCGGATGGCAGCGCAGTGTCACCCACGTGTTCGCGATGGGCACGCACCTCGCGCTCGACGCGGGTCGCCGGTTCGCGGTGCCGCTCGGCTTCGAGGCGAGTGGCGGCGGCGCCATCGCGCACGACCTCCGGCTCCCGTGGGGCGTTCGCTACACGCCACGCGGCGGCCGCTGGTTCGGCACCGTGCTGCCCGCGACGCCCGCGTGGATGCGCACGACGAGCGAGAAGCACGGCCGCTGGACGCTGAACGGCAGCGTCGAGCTCGGCGTCACGTTCTGACGCTCACCACGATTCGGTGAGCTGCAGGACCACGCCGCCTCCGCCGCCCTTCGGATCGCGATAGCTGCCCTCGAGCACGATGGTCAGCCGCTCGTCCTGCGTGTGCACGCTGCCCGAGCCGCCGAGGATCATCGGATACGTCAGCGCCGGTGTCGGCGAGAACCAGCACGGCTGGCTCGGGATCGTGAGGAACGGATAGTCGTTCGCGTCCGTCGCCTGTCCCTTCGTCGCCGAGAGCCGGCAGAACTGCGCGCCGAGGTCGACGAACTGCTCGTCGTTCAGGCCCTCGTGGATCGCGACGTCGACGAGTCCGGCGCGCACGTCATCGACGTCGCTCGGCGTGGTCATCGTCACGGCGTACGTCATCTCGTAGTCGCCGGTGTAATCGTGATCGGGAAAGCAGCCCGCGGCCGTCGCGATCACGCCGAGCAGGATCAATCTCGCTGTGGTCATTCGAAGTGTTCCTCCGATCGCTAGAGCAGCGACCGGATTGAATCCATCGCGATCATGCAGCCCTGGCCATGGTCGTGGTGGCGGCTGAAGCCTCGAGCTGTCGCTGAATGACCTCGAGGTTGCTGACGGCACTTGCTCGTCGCAGGTCGAATTCATTCTTT
>JBBRED010000361.1:0-8967 GCA_038203335.1 Haliangiales bacterium
GGGATCGTCGGGAACGCCTTCTTCCAGTTCGCGACCTCGTGCTCGTCGCTGGTCGCGTCCTTGTCGGCCGTGTCGACGCCGAGGATCTCGAGGCCGCCCTTCTGCGAGTACTTCACGCCGAGCGTCATCTGCATCGACTCGGTTGGCGCGAGCGTGAGCGAGCCCTCGGCGTAAAGGCCACCGCCCTTGAGGTCGTAGCCGAGCCCGATGTGGGCCTTCTTGATGATCTTCGCGTCCTTCGGGATCAGATCGATGCCGGCCCGAAGGCCACCCGAGTCGAGGTCCGCAGCGAGCGTCGCCTTCTGGAAGCCCGGGAAGTACATCGGCATCTCGATGTGCGCGTAGAGCCCGGTGCCGCGCTTGTAGCCGGCTTCGAACTTGCCCTTCTCGCCCTTCCCCATCGGAGCGTTGAACTCCGTCTTCAGGCACGCGTGGATACCTTCATCGGGCTTGTAACCGACCTCGATGACCGTCTTCTCGATCGGGAGGATATCGGGCGTCTTGATGTTCAGCGTGCCGAGCGCGTTCGTCAGCTTCCACTTCTTGAGATCGACGTGGATGCTTCCGGAGGTGATGAACTGCGCGAGGATCGACGAGCCACCCGGCGTGACCACGAGGTCCGCCGCAGTGTTGAGATCGCCCATCTCTCCGGCGGTGACCGTACCCGTGCCCTCGACCGTCAGCATCGGGAACGCTGCCTTCAGGCCCAGCGAACCACTCGAGAACTTGTTCTTGACGACGTTGATGTCGCCCTTCGCTTCGACGTCGCCGATCTTCGCGTGCGTCACGGCGAGCTTGCCGTCGATGCCGTACCCCGCCTTGTAATTGACGTCGAGGTACGCGGCGATGTCGGTGATGCCCGCGATCGGGACCGCGTCCACGTCGGCGCGCATGTGGAACTCGAGATCGCTCTGCGTGGCACCGCCGATCGAGACCGAGAAGTCGGCGACGACGCTCGAGAAGTGGACGGCGTTGCCGAGCTTCTTCGCGAGATCGGTCGCGTCGATCTTGCCCTTGAGCTTGAACGATGCGGGATCGCCGCCACCCGCGTTCGCTTCGACCGTCATCTCGGCCTTCGCGAGGTTCGCGATGTCGGCCTTCGCGAAGCCGTTGACCTGGAACTTCTTCGTGCCCGAATCCCAGTGCGCGTGGATGGCGCTGTCTTCGCTGAACGTGACGGACTTTCCGACGTTCTTCGGCCGCAGCGTGCCGTCGAGCGAGACCGTCGTGCCGTCGTACTTGAACGCGAGCTTCGAGCCCGTGTTCAGCTCCGGGATCACGCCGCCCATCTCGACTTCGGCGTCCATGGTGACCTGCTTGGTCTCCTGGCTCCACGTGATGTGGGCGCCCTTGCCGGCCTTGAATGCTTGGGAGACTTTGCCGAGGTCCTTCAGCTCGGTGACATCACCGCTCACATCCAGCTTGTTCTTCGTGATGGTGAGCGTCGCGCTGGCCTCGAAGTACTTCGTGTAGGCGGGCGCGAGTGAGATCTTGATCGGGTCGGTCGAGACGTTGCGTTCCTTGTCCACCACCATGTGGACCTCGACCGCGTTGAACATCGCGAACGGCTTGATGTGAATGTCGGCGCTACCGGTCGTCCCCTCGCCCTTCTTGTAGTCGAGCTTGAAGGCGCCGTCGCCGAGCCCCGGGGCGTCGACCTTGCCGGCCACGTGAGCGGTGAGGTCGGCGCCCTTGCCGAGGTGAACGTTGCTACCCGCGCCGACGGTGAACGTGGCGAAATTGCCGATCTTGATCGGCGGCGCGTTCTCCTTGAGATGGGCGTCGAGCTGGCCGTTGGTGACCGAGACGCCGAGCTTCACGCCCTCGAGCGCGCCCGTGAGGTTGACGTCTCCCTTGACGTCGAACACGCCGGTCTTGACGTTGATGTCGGCCTTGATCGCGCCGTTGGCGAAGCCCGGCACCACGAGCTTCAGATCGGGGAGGTTGACGTCACCCGTCTTGAGATCGGCCGAGCCGGCCTTGGACTGGAAGTATTCGCTGACCTTGATGTCGACGTTGTCGAGCTTCCCGGTGAAGCCGTCGTCGTCCATCTTCAGGTGGAAGTCGCCCGACAGCTGCGGATCGCCGTCCTTCGGATACGTCGCGGAACCCGAGATCTCGCCGTCGACCTTCAGGTGCTTCTGGGAGTAGGTGATCTTCGCCGTGGTCGTCTTCAGGTCGACCTTGACGCCGGGAACCGTCTCGAGGAGCTTGTTCGCGGCCTTCGCGGCGCTGACTTCCATGTGGAAGACAGGCCCGTCCTTGTCGCCGGAGAGGTTATCGATCGTGATGCCCTGCAGCGCCGGCGACGTGAACGTGATCGGACCTTGCGAGATGAACCTGCCGCTCCCATCGGAGCCGGCCGCAGCGCGGACCTTGCCCTTCACCTTGTGGTTGGTCAGCGGCTCGAGCTCGAACTCCGCCTCTGCCGCCCAGGTGAACACGCCCTGCGCCCAGCCGATCTTCGCCGTGACGGCGGCACCCGCTGCGACCGCGGTTGCTTGCAGCTCACCGTCCAGCTTCTTGCCGGGGAGCAAGCGAATGTAGCCGCCGTTGATCGTGACCTCGGTGCTCCCCGCCTTGATCACCGTCCCCGACTTCGCCGTGAGCCCGCCGGTGATCTCCTTGCCCTGAACCTTGCCCTCGAACTCGCTGAACAGGACCTGGCCGTTGATCGGTTTCTCCGCGTAGGAGATGTCGGTCGCCTTGAACGCGAACGAGCTCGCGGCGCCCCCACCCCTCTTGTAGGTAACGTGGAGGTGACCGCCGATCTTGCTGTAGAGCTTGTTGAGTGGGACGTTTGCGTCGACCTCGAGGTCGAGCGGATCTCCCTTCTTCGCGATGAGGTGGGCCTCGACGGACACGCCATCGAGACCCGGGAGCTTCACCTTGCCGGTGATATCGCCCTCGACGGCGAGGCCTTCGGCGTTCTTCTCGATCGTCAGCTTCGAACCGGCCTTGATCGAGACCTCGACGCCACCGAACTTGAGCTCGGCGCCGCCGTTGATCGTGACACTGCCGCCGAACCCGCCGCCCTTCGCGTAGTGGATCTTCGCGGTGGCGCTGAACCCGTCCGCGCCGGGCATCTTGAGCGTACCGGTGAGGTCGCCCTTGACCAGCGTGCCGTCGATCTCGATCGACGAGTCGCTGAGCTCGAGCGACACACCGCCGCCCAGCGGTACGCTGACCACCTCGCCGGCGAGCGAGAGCTTCGCGGCGAGGTTCTTCTTCTCGAGGTGAACGCTCTCGAAGTTGACGGGCTTCAGCTGCGGCAGCGTGAAGTGCAGGTCCTTCGAGTCGAGCGAGAGCTTGCCGCCGCCGAACTCGATCAGCGCGCTGCCCTCGACGCCCGGCAGCTTCACCGGGATCTTCGACGAGCCGCCGAGGAACTTGATCTCCTTGCCGTCGTAGGTCATCGCGGCATCGGCCTCGGCGATGCCCTTGATGTCGACCTTGCCGCTGACCTTGATGCGGAACGAGACGCCGCTTCCGTTGACCTTGAACTCCTCGACGTCCACGTGGGCCACGCCGCTGGCGAACCCGTTCTCGACGGTGACGGAGGCGCCGCCCGTGAGAGAGACCTCGGCGCCGCCGCCGCCCGTCTTGTACTCGACGGTGAGCTCGAACTCGCTCGTCTTGACCGGGAAGTCCGCCTTCATCGGCACCAGATCCGCCGGCTGGATCTTCACCTTGCCGATGATCGAGCCCTCGCCGATCTCGATCGAGATCTTCCGCTTCAGGAACTTCGCAGCCTCGACCTCGACCTCGAGCTTGCCCGACACGTTGCCCGACGAATCGACCTTCAGCTCGCCGCTCGAGCCCTTGAGCGCGCCCGACTCGATCTCCGCGTACAGCGTCGCGGACTCGATCTTGTCCCCGGCCTCGCTCTGCTTGAACTTCGCCGAGGTGATCTTGATCGGTCCGAGGCTCTTCCCGATCGTGACCGTCTTCGTGCCGTCGTTGTTGTCGTGCGGGTTGGTGAGCCGATCCGCGAGATCGAGCGACAGCCCCGCTGCCTTGATCGCCCAGGCCGTTGGACCTTTCTTCGCGTCGCCGCCGGCCGGCGCGCTGCCACCGCCCAGGTCACCCGACAACCTCGCGCCGTGCCGACCCGAGGTCTTCTCGACGTGGGAGCCCGACGTCGAACCGCTCTTCGCCTTCTTCTCGTCGACGGCCGGCTTCGGCGTGCGCGACGTCGAGGCCGCGCCCTTCGTGACCGTGACCGTGCCCTTGCTGTCGACGATCCCCATCGTCTGCTTGACGACGGCGAACGACGCGTCGGTGACGGTCCCCGCGGTGTAGAGGTACGGGATGTCCCACGACATCGAGCCGACCTTCAGCGGCTTCGGCCACGGGTCGCTCTTGTCGTCCATCAAGTGGGCGTCGTCGTAGCTGCCCGTCTTGTTGTTGTCGCGGATCTGGGTCGGACCCTCGCTCGGCTTGTGCGAGAGGTCGGCCTTGACGTTCTTGAAGTAGCCAGTGAGCCCGTGCGCGCCACCCGGCTTCTCGCGGATCGTCGCCTTCGTGAACGACACGGTCAGCGGCTCGAGCTGCATGTCCAGCTCCATGCCCGCGCCCATCATGTCGTCGCTCGACGGACCGTACGTGTCGTGGACCGTGAACTTCACGCCCGTTGGCAGGATGACGGCGACCGACTTGGTCGCGACGTTCGATCCGACCTTGAGCTTGATCTCGAACTGACCGGCGGTGCCCGGGGCGTTCCAGAGCAGCGACGCACCGGTCGAGATCGCCGGCGTGCCGCCGGTCGCGGACCAGTCGCCCGACTGCCCGCCAGTGTCCTCGAACTTCACCTCTTCGCCGACGCCGACCGTGTAGCGCTCGCTGCCGCCGCTCGCCGCCTGCGCGGTCGTCGTCGACTTGATGACGATCTTCTTCGCGGGCTCGGGGTCCTTGCGCGAGATCGTGCCGGCGCCGGTGCGCTGGGTGACGGCGTATTCGCGAGCGCCCGGGGCCATGCCCGCGGCGAACGCACCCGCCACGCGATCGGCTTCCTGCTCGACCGCGCTGCCCGGCGCCGAGATGCCCGAGCCACTGCCGCCGTCACGCTGCTGCGCGACGTGCGTGGCCTCGTGGGCGATCAGCTCGCGGCCCTCACGGCTCGACGGGTTGTACGCACCGTCTGCGAAGTAGACGTTCGTGCCCTGCGCGAACGCGAGCGCGTCGTAGCCGCGGGCCCGCTCCGCCGCCTTGGGTCCGGTGTGGACACGGAGGTTTCCGAAATCGACGCCGAGCTTGGACTCGAGATCGCCGCGAAGCTCGCCGGGAAGCGGGTCGCCGGACTTCGCCGCGCGGCCCTGCTCGACGATCGTGACGAGCGCATCCGCGAGGCGAAGCACCTGCGAGATCGCGCCGTCATCGACCGACAGGAGAGGCTTGCCCTGGCCGCGCATGAACCGGCGCAGCGCCTCGTTGATGGTCTGCGCGTTCGCGCCGCCCATCGAGGTTGCCGCGGTCTCGACATCGCGAACGGCGTCGAGAAGCGCCTTGCGGAGACGCGCGGTGGTCGGCGCTTCCGACGCCTCGGCGGCACCGGGCTCGGCGGAGATCGCGCTCGCGCCTTCTTCGAGCACGCGCGTCGACTTGCCGGGCTCGCCCGCGCCGGCGGTGGTCTCGATCTGCTTCGCGACGGCTTCGAACGCCGCGGTCTCCTCGACCATCCGGCGGAACAGCTGCTCGGCGTGCTGGAAGTCGGGTCCAGCCTCCGTCTGAGCGCGTTGCCACAGCGTGAAGGCGACGTCTTCAGAAACGCCGCAACTGCGTGCAATTGCACGCCAGCTACCCTCGTCGTGTCGGTTGAGCCTCATACCGTGCGTAACGCTCCCCAGAATACGCTGGAGGGACGCGGATTCCCCCCGCTCCAGGATACACAAGGATCGAATTTTCCTGGCCGGCCCGGAGGTGGGGATCCGCAGAGACCTGGCTCTCGCGAGAGGAATCCGTACCCACAGAGACCTACCCTGGCCGCGGGTCCGTAACCTCGCGAACTCATGATAGCGTCGCGAGCCGTGAGGGGCAGAGACGACGCGCTGGAGCGGCTCAAGGCCCAGCTTCTGGCCCTCGCCGAATCACTCCCGGAGCTGATCGAGCGGGCCAAGGCGCGGGCCGAGGCGTTGGCCGATGCCGAAGGCCGGCCGGTGGTGCTCACGCCGCCACTGATCGATGCCGAAACGGAGCGCCAGCGGCTCCGGTCGTTCGCCGCCTACCTCGAGCACTACGGCCGCTTCGATGCGCGGGTGGCCGGCCCGATCTCCGTGCGCGAGGTGCTCGAGCAGGCGCTGATGCTGACCCGCGGGGAGATCGAGCACAAGGCGCGGTTCGTCGCGAGCCTCGGTCCCGCGCCGTTCGTGCTCGCGAGCACGCGCCAGCTCGGCCAGGTGTTCGTCTCGCTGCTCGTCAACGCCGCGCAGGCGATCCCCGAGCGTGCTCCCGACAAGCACAAGGTCGCCGTCGAGCTCGACACCACGGCACAGGGTTGGGCGCGCGTCGCGATCGCCGACACCGGCGTCGGGATCAGCGCCGAGATGCTCCCGCAGGTGTTCGAGCCGCAGGTCTCGAGCAAGCGCGGCTCGGGCATGGGCATGGGCCTCGCGATCGTGCGCGAGATCGTGAGCGACCTCGGCGGCTATATTCACGTCGAGAGCTTCCTCGGCGGCGGCACGCTGTTCATCATCGAGCTGCCACCGGCACCGGATCCCGAATCATGAACCGCATCTCCGA
The DNA here is from genome assembly GCA_038203335.1 of Haliangiales bacterium. Taxonomy (GTDB): domain Bacteria; phylum Myxococcota_A; class Polyangia; order Haliangiales; family Haliangiaceae; genus JABFXX01. The sequence continues at coordinate 6,739 of JBBRED010000361.1, forward strand.
GCGCGCCGGCGCCCTCAGCTTGTTCGCGACGGCGAACGCCCTCGCGGACGCGAAGATCGATCCGAGCATGGCGCCGAAGGACCCGCGCCTGACCGAGAAGCCGGCCGCCGACCTGAAGCGCATCCTCGGCCAGATGGCGCGGCGTGGCCACGACCCGAAGCTCGTCGGTGCGCTGTACGCGAAGCTCGCGAACCGGCCCCTCGAACGCGCGCTCGTCGCGATCGACGTGCTCGCCCAGGCGATCTGGTCGCCGCGCGATCCGCTCCTCGCGCAACTTCGCGCCGACGCGGAGACGCTCGGCGATGCGCGCCCGGCCGCCGGTGAGCTCGGGATCGAGCTGAACGCGCATCCCGCGAGCGCGCTCCTCGAGCGTCACGCACGCAGCGCGGCACTCGAAAAAGCCTCGGAGACCGAGCTCCTCGCGTTCGCGTACGACCAGCACCTCGGCGTGTTCGACGAGCTCCACCGCCGCGGGGACGCGCTGCTCGCGAAGCCGGCGACCCGCCAGAGTATCCAGGCGTTCGCGCGCCTGGCATCGCTCGCGCGCCTGCCGACGCTGGCGTCGGTCTATCTCGACTTCCTGCTCCGCGGGCTGTCGTGGCCCGACGTCGCGCTCGATCTGTGCGAGGCGTTGTTCGACGCGGGGGTGCCGCACAAGATCCCGGGCTCCGCGCTCCAGGCCGGTGACATCTCGGAGCGCGAGCAGCGCGAGGTGGCCGAGTACTGCACGTTCCGCGCGCACATCGCCATCGGCGACACCGCCACCGCGAACGCGCTGCTCCTCCAGAACATGGAGCAGCGTCCGCGGTGGGGCGGCGCGCCGTCGGCGCGTGTCGATGTGGTGCGTGCCCACCTCGGTCTGCTCTACGATCACGGCGAGGTCACGCTCGAGCGCGTCGACACCGCGTGCAACAACGACCCGCTCTGGCGCTACGGCGCCATGGTTCGCGCGCTCGTCGCCGCCAGGCGCGCGCCGAGTCGCGCCCGCGATCTGTGGCAGGCCTATCTCGGCGGCTTCGGCAACGACTTCGAGAGCACGCTCGCCGTGATCTCGCTGGCGCCCGAAGCCGTGAAGCGCGACGTCGCGCGCATCCTGTGCCGCGAGGCGTTCCATCTCCCGCACGAGCCGGGACCGTGGAAGCTGCTCGGCGCGCTGTTCGGTCTCGACGAGCCGGTCCGCGACGAGATCGACGCACGGCTCCGCGCTCAGTCAGCGTGACTCGCTACAGCCCGAGTGCTCGGCGGCAGTCGTCGATGGTCGGCGTCGTCGCGGGCATCGGGAGTCCGTCGTTGTCGAGGATCAGCTGGAGCTTGTCGTCGGGGATCGCGATCGGACCGGCGATCGCCTTTGCGACCTGGGCCCGAAACCCCGCGTTGCGTCCGGCGAGCGCGTGCATCAGCGCGAGCACGTGATCGCGGCGGTACATCGCCATTGCGCTCGCGGTGACCTCGGCGGCGACCTGGTCCTCGTCGTCGTCGGTCCACCTGCCGGCGCTCACGATCACCGCGTCGGGCTCGTATTCGGCGAGCAGCGCTGTCGTACCGCGGGGCGGCGGAGCACCGTCGAGGAACGAGACGATCGCGCCTGCGATCTTCGCGCGAAACGAGCGCACGGTGACCGCCAGATTCGCAAGGGTGCGCGAGAGCTCGACCCGCAGCTCGGGTTCCGGATACGCGGCGGCGTGGTTGCGCGTGATCTCGAGCAGTCGTGGCACCGTCACGCCGGCGCCGTCGGTCCAGCCGTTCACGAGCTCGAGCGCGCGCGTGCGGATTGTCGGAGCGGGATCGACGAGCAACCGCGAGACCACGCGCCACACCGACGACAGCACGAACAAGCGGGACCAGCGCAGCGCGAAGTGCCACGCCATGTGATCGCCGAAGTCGGGCGCGACCTCCGCCGTCATGCGGAGCACGCGCTCGATCTCGGCCTCCGTCGTGGGCTCAGGCACGTCCATCCGGTGACTATATGGTACCAACGCGCATGAGCTTCGCGGAGATCGCGGAACGTCGTCAGCTGACCTCGGTGGGGGACCATCTCGGCGAGCTGACGTGGGATGTCGATGCGGATGGCTACCAGCGCCTGGTCGTCCCCGCCGACGCCGAAATCGATCCGCTACTGCGGTTGCTGCTGCGCCGCGGCCTCGACCCGTCGCTCACGAGCATCCTTCTCGATCGATTCGAGAACCGCCCGATCGAGCGCGCGCTGATCGCGTGGGACATCGCCGCCGG
>JBBRED010000362.1:0-8896 GCA_038203335.1 Haliangiales bacterium
ACAGCACGTTCTCCGGCTTGAAGTCGCGGTGGACGAGCTTGGCCGCATGGGCCGCTGCGAGGCCGCGCCCCGCGGAGGTCGCGATCGCGAGCATCTCTCGCCACGGCAGCCCGCGCGCGATCACGGCACGGAGCGTGGCGCCCTCGACGAGCTCCATCGCGATCGCCACCGCATCGCCGTGCGCCGTGACGTCGTAGACGGTGACCACGTTCGGGTGGGTCAGGCGCGCCATCGCCTGAGCTTCGCGACGCAGCCGATCGCGTGCGTCGTCTCCGTGGGCGATCCGCGGCTCGAGCAGCTTGACCGCTACCGCGCGCCGCAGCTCTGGATCGTACGCGCGCACGACCACGCCCATGCTGCCGCGGCCGAGCTCGCGCAGGATCTCGTAGCGCCCGAGCTTGCCCTCGAGCGGAAACGCGACCCGCTCGATCTCCTCGGGCTCCCCGCCCCCGCCGCTGCCGATCGGGAACGTGTGCGTCGCCGCCAGCGCGGACAGCTCGGCTCGACACGAGGCGCAGACATCGATGTGACGGTCCGCGCGGCTGATCGCTTCGACCGCCAGTAGCCCATCGAGGTATGCCGCCAGGGTCTCCGGATCGAGACACAGCTCCTGTTGGGTCGTCACGGGATGCACAATCCAGCCGGCTGCATGCTAGCAAAGAGGTTCGTGGCTGCTGCCGACGCTGCCCACTTCCTGTCGCTTCTCGACCCGGAACGTCGAGAGGAGGTTGCCGCGATCGCGGACCTCGATGTGCTGCTGGTCGCGCAGCTCGCCGCCGGCGCGGCGGAATGGCCAACGGTCGCCCTCGAGCCGCGGATCTATCTTCGCCATCTCGCCGATGCTCTACGCGGGCGGAGCGACGAGCTTGCAGATCGTGTGATCCGGACCATGCCCGCTGCCGACCTTTACCTGGCGGCGGCGTGTGCGGCCGGAAGCGCCGCGGCGATCGGCGCATTCCAGGCCAGCCTGCTCCCTGTGGTGAGGCCCGCGCTCGCGAAGTTGCGGGTGGCCGAGGTCACGATCGACGAGACCGAGCAGCGCGTGCTGATCATGATCCTGGTCGGGGATCCCGACCAACCGGCGATCGCGCGGTTCACCGGCCGCGGACGCTTGCGCAGCTGGGTGCGCAGCATCGGCGTGCGCACCGGCCGCCGGCTCGCGGGTGTGACCGACGGTGGCGGAGATCACGCGGCCGAGCTCGATCGCCTCGCGGTCAACGTCGACGATCCCGAGCTCTCGCTGCTGCGCGAACGCTATCGCGAGCACGTGCACGGCGCGCTACGCGCCGCGATCACCGAGCTACCGGAGCGCCAGCGCAACGTGCTGCGTCAGTACTACATCGACGGGCTCACGATCGATCAGCTCGCCGCGCTCTACCACGTGGACCGCGCCACCACCGCGCGCTGGGTCGTGACCTCGCGTTCGGCCGTGCTCGGCGGCGTGCGCACGCAGCTCACCGTCACGCTCGGTGCGAGCACGGAGGAGGTCGATTCGATCCTGCGCCTCGTACGCAGCCAGCTCGAGCTGAGCCTGCGCCACCTCGGCTAGGGCACCGGGGTCAACGAGACCTGGAGCGTGATCGCCTAGGCGACCTCGTCGATCTCGGCCGAGATCCGCGCGGGCGTGGAGCCGCTGACCTCCTGGGCGAGCAGGCCGCCGATCGCATCGCGATAGCTCGACAGGCTCGGCGTCTTCAACGTGGCGGAGTGACCGCCGCCACCGAGGCTCTCGAGCGAGACCGAGAACGTGAGCGGCGCGCGCTCGACCACGAGCGGAGTCAGCCGGCCCGAATGGACCGAGTCGCCGCGCAGCATCGAGCCGGGCCACAGCACGTCGCCCACGGCGAGCTGGCCGAGGAGCTGGTCGTACTGGCGGACCTCGTCGATCGGCGTATCGATGCAGCGATAGTCGCCATCGGTGACCGGGGCATCGGGCGTTCCCTCGACGCGCTTCGCGGCATCGATAGGAAGCGGACCGAGACCGGCGAACAGCTGATCGATCGGATCGTCGGAATCCTCGACGGGGATCTGGGAATTGGAAGGGGTACAGGCGCCCCCGGCGACGACGAGGGACAAGGCGAGGCTTCGGTAGCGCATGCCCCCAGTGGGAGAACGCCGGCGAATGTCGCATCGCGCTCGGTCGATTCTTGGCGAGCCGGCCTCAGCGCTACTCGGCCGTCGTCTTCTTGTGGATCGTGCGGCGCTGCTTCGTGACCGAGATGCCACCGTAGTTCTTCTTCATGCTGCCGGCCTTCGCCAGGTTCTCGGCCTTCGCCGTGTAGACGAAGTCTCCTCCGACCTCCTCACTACACGGGATGCACAGCCAGCTCTCGGGGATGGCCGCGACCCGCCTCGGCGGAATCTCGGCGTCGCAGCGTTCGCACGTCCGGGTCTCGGTCGGGATCGTCGTGGTCATTGCGTAGTCCTCCCAGTGCGGGTGATTGCGGCCACCCAACGGTCGCGAGTCTACGGATCGTCCACGTCTTGTCGAGATGTTTCTTGCGAATCCGCCCGTCAGCGGGACGCGCGCACGAGCCGCAACGCAGGTGCCGCGGTCGGGCTGGCGGGTTCGCCACTGGCGAGCCGCTTGAGGCGCAGGCGCAGGTTGTTCGGGCTGTCGGCGGCCGCGAGCGCGACCGAGCCGGCGACCTTGCCGGCCGCGACCAGCGTGCACAGCGCGGAGTCGAACGTCTGGCAACCCTCGTTCACGCCCTGCTCCATCGCGTCCTTGATCGAGTCGGTCATGCCGCGCTTGATCAGCTCCTTGATGCGCGGTGTATCGAGCAGGATCTCGAGCGCGGCGGCGCGGCCACCGGAGGCCGAAGCCACGAGGCGCTGCGACACGATCGCGCGCAGGTTGAGCGAGAGCTGCAGGCGGATCTCCTGCTGCCGGCTCGGCGGGAAGAAGTTGAGGATGCGCTCGATCGCCTGGTCGGCGTTGTTCGAGTGCAGCGTGGACACGCAGAGGTGGCCGGTCTCGGCGAATGTGATCGCGGCCTCCATGGTCTCGGCATCGCGGATCTCGCCGATCAGGATCACGTCGGGTGCCTGCCGGAGCGCGTTCTTCAAGGCGTCGCCGTAGCTCAGCGTATCGATGCCGACCTCGCGCTGCGTGACGATGCATTTCTGGTGCGCGTGCACGAACTCGACGGGATCCTCGACGGTGATGATGTGTCCCGTGGAGGATCGATTGCGGTGATCGATCATCGCCGCGAGGGTGGTCGACTTACCGCTGCCCGTGCCGCCGACGAGGAGCACGAGACCGCGCTTGCTGCTGACCACGTCGCCGAGGATCGTCGGCAGTGACAGCTCCTCGAGCGTCTTGATCTTCGTGCGCACGAGGCGGATGACCATCGCCGGTGCGCCACGCTGGCGGAGCATGTTGACGCGGAACCGGCCACCCGAGCTGCTCGCGATCGCGAGGTTCAGCTCGAGCTTGTGCGCGAGCTCGGCTTGCTGCGCCTTCGAGATCAGCGAGCGCTGCATGAGCTCGATCTGCTCGCTGCTGAGGAGCTGCTTCGCCGGATAGCCCACCCCATCGATGCGAAACACCGGGGGGCTGCCGACGGTCAGGTAGAGATCGCTCGCCTCCACCTTGAGCATGTGCTCGAGGAGGGCGCGCAGGCCCAGGTCCCACTGGCTCTCGTCACTCATTGATCACTCACCTGGCCACCGCCTGCGGCATCTTGTCGAACAGGTGCGCGAGCTCGGGCACGCGCTTCTTCGCCTCGTCGGGGGTCACGACTCCCTTGCCGACGAGATCCATCACCGCCGTCTCCATCGTCTGCATCCCGGCGCGGGCTCCGACCTGCATCGCCGACGGAATCTGGTGGGTCTTGCCCTCGCGGATCAGGTTCCGCACGGCGGGCGTGCCGACGAGGATCTCGAGCGCCGCCGCGCGGCCGCCCTCCTTCTTCGCCATCAGCATCTGCGTGCACACGCCGAGCAGCGACTCGGAGACCATCGCGCGGACCTGCGACTGCTGGACCGGCGGGAACACGTCGACCAGGCGATCCACCGTCTTCGCCGCGCTCGCGGTGTGCACGGTGGCGAACACGAGGTGACCGGTCTCGGCCGCGGTGAGCGCGAGCGAGATGGTCTCCAGATCGCGAAGCTCGCCGACCAGGATGACGTCGGGATCCTCGCGCAGCGCGCTGCGCAGTGCGGCGTTGAACGAGTGCGTCTGCGAGCCGACCTCGCGCTGGTTGACCAGCGACTTCTTCGGCTTGTGCACGAACTCGATCGGATCCTCGAGCGTGAGGATGTGACCGGCCATCGTCTCGTTGAGGTAGTCGATCATCGCGGCGAGCGTGGTCGACTTGCCACTACCGGTCGGCCCGGTGACGAGCACGAGGCCCTTCTCCTCGTCGCACAGGTCGCGGAGAACCTTCGGCAGGCCGAGCTCGTCGAACCGAGGGATCTTGTGCGGGATGGTGCGGAACACGGCGCCTTCGCCGCGGTTCTGCGAGAACACGTTGACGCGGAAGCGGCGCGTCTCGTCGAGCGTGAACGCGAAGTCGGCCTCGAGCTTGTCCTGGAACGTCTTGCGCTGCAGATCGTTCATGACGTCGAAGATCAGCTTGTGCGTGTCCTCGGGCGTGAGCGCGGGCGTATCGACGCGGACCATCTCACCGTGGATGCGTAGCAGCGGAGGCTCCCCCGCCGACAGGTGGAGATCGGAGGCGCCCGAGGCGACCGCGAACTCGAGCAGCGCGGAGACCGTGACGGTCATCGCTCGGTCACCATGGCGACGTGCGCCTTCACGACGTGGAACGTGGTGTCGCCGGCGAGGACCTCGATGGTCTCGCCGTCGGCGTTGAGGTAGTCCGCGGTGCGGGTCTGGCCGAGGGCGCCGGTCCACCGCAGCTCGCCTTCGAGCACGGTGCCGCTGCGCAGGGTCACGGCGGCGCGTTGCACCTCGACCGGCAGATCGCCCTCATGGGGGATCCGCGGCACGGTCGGCACGCCGATGCAGGCGATCGTGTCGCGCGCGACCAGCCGCAGGTCGCTGCCGATGAACATCGGCAGGAACCGCTCGCCCTGCGGTCCGATCAGCCGGGCGATGTCCTCGGTGGGAGGAACGAACAGCATCGCGTCCGAGCGCGCACCGTCGTGCAGGATCAGCGTGACGCTGATGTTGTCGACGGGCATCCGCAGGATGACCTGCGAACGACGCATGTTCGCGTTCTCCATGTATCCAGCGAATCGACCGCCCGGCCAGGTCGTCTAGACCTGGGAGATCGATCCCCTCCCACGCCGACCTACACGGTGTGCAGCGTCAAGGCCACCCCGTGCACCACCGCGGCGATCCGCACCGCGTCCTGGACGGCCTCCTTCGAGCCGCCGCGCTCCCGTACGACCTTCTCGTGCGAGCGCACGCACTGCTCGCAGCCGGTGATCGTGCTCGCCGCGAGGCACCACAGCTCGAAGTCGAGGTGCTCGACCCCGGGCTTGCCGATGATCTGCATCCGGAGCCGCGCCGGCATCGCGCCGTACTCCGCCGCGTCGCCCATCATGTGCACGAACCGGTAGTAGACGTTGTTCATACCCATGATCGCCGCTGCGCCCTTCGCCGCCGTGATCGCCTCCGGCGACATGTGTGCTGCCGCATCGGCGATCACCGCCGCGAGCACGTCGGGGTGCTTCGCGGTGACCGCCGCCGCGATCGCCGTGCCCCACGCCTGCAGCGGCGTGAGCGCGGTGGATGCGGAGATCACGCCGAGGTTCAGCCGCAGATCCTTCGCGTAGTCGGGGATTCGCTCCTTCAGCTGATCGATCGACATCACGCCGCCGAGGCCTCGGTCAGCGTCTTCTGCCCCTTCTGCCAGTTGCACGGGCACAGCTCGTCGGTCTGCAGCGCGTCGAGCACGCGGAGCACCTCCGCTGGGTTGCGGCCGACCGACAGGTCGTTGACCGAGACGAACCGGATGACGCCCTGCGGGTCGACGACGAACGTCGCGCGCAGCGCCACGCCCTCCTGCTTGTCCAGGATGCCGAGCGCCTGCGACAGATCGCGCTTGATGTCTGCCACCATCGGGAACGGCAGGTCCTTGAGGTCGGCGTGGTTGTTGCGCCAGGCGAGGTGGACGAACTCGCTGTCGGTCGAGACACCGAGGAGCTGCGCGTCGCGGTCGGAGAACTCGCGGTTCAGCTTGCCGAACGCCGCGATCTCCGTGGGGCACACGAACGTGAAGTCCTTCGGCCAGAAGAAGTAGACCTTCCACTTGCCGTCGAAGCTGGAGTTGTCGAGATCTGCGAAGCTCTTGTCCGCCTGGACAGCCTTCGCCGTGAACGTCGGGAACGTATCGCCAATGGTGAGCATGGAGGCAGTGTGGCCATCCCTTCCTGATACGTCCAATTGACGAAACGGATAGCTGTGATAACTAGATCCTATCATGGATCGCGCTTCGATTCGCCAGCTCGAGTGCCTGGTCGCCGTCGCCGAGCACGGCACGTTTCGGCGCGCGGCCGGCACCCTCGGCATCTCGCAGCCCGCTCTCTCCGCGCACGTCCAAGGCGCCGAGGCGCTGTTCGGCGTGCAGGTGTTCGAGCGCGATCGCCGCGCGGTGCTGATCACCCCGGCCGGTGAGGAGATCGTGGCGCGCGCGCGCGACGCCTTGGCCGCCGTCGATGCGGTCGCCGACGCGGCGCGCCGTCGCGGTGAGCCCCTGGTCGGCCCGCTGCGCCTCGGTGTGATTCCGACCATCGCTCCGTACTGGCTGCCGGCGCTGCTGCCCGCAGTGCGCGCGAAGTTCCCGCGCCTCGAGCTCAGCCTGCGCGAGGACCAGACCCATCGGCTGCTCGCGCAGCTCGCCGCCGGGCAACTCGACGTCGCGCTGCTCGCCCTGCCGGTGCCTGGCGACTTCACGACCGCCGAGATCGCGCACGAGGGCTTCGTCGTCGCGGCGCGGCGAGGTGCGAGCCTGACGAAGAAGCGCCTGCTCGCGGCCAACGACCTCGACGATCAGACCGTGCTGCTGCTCGAGGACGGCCATTGCCTGCGCGATCAGGCGCTGGCGGTGTGCACGCGCGGTGGTGCGACCGAGTCGATGGAGCTGCGCGCGACCAGCTTGCCCACCCTCGTGCAGATGGTCGCAGGTGGTCTCGGCATCACCCTCCTTCCCGAAACGGCGGCCGCGTCGCTCGTCCAGCCGCGGGGCCCGATCGATCTCGCGCCGTTCGAGAAGCCCGTGCCTGGTCGCACCATCGGCCTCGCATGGCGAACCTCGTCGGCGCGGCTGCGCGAGTTCCGCCTGCTCGCCGAGACCATGCGCGGCACCGCGACCAAGTACCTCGAGAAGCTGCGGCGATGACCGGTGTCGGAACTGCGACGAGCCGTGCGCCGAGAGACCACGGCGCTGCGCGTGTGGCTACGACGTCGCCACCGGCGATCCGGCGCGCGCCGCGAGCGCTCCCCGCGGCCCGCGTGATTCCGCGTTAAGCTCGTGCCGTGCGCTCGCTCCTGCTCCTCCTGGTCCTCGCCTCCGTCGGCTGTCCCGGCACGCGAACCACCGCCAATGACCCCGTCAACCTGGTCCACGACGGCTGGAGCTGCTTCGACTACGTCGCCAACCGATCCCACTGCGAGCTCATCACGCCGAACTGCGAGGCCGCGCGCGCCGCCGTGCCCACCGACTACCAGGCGCAAGCATGCCGCCGCGTCGAGAAGGCGTTCTGCTTCCAGCTCCCCGGCGATCAGCCGTTCGATCCCCACGCCGCCGATCCGCCGATGCACCACGAGGGACAGGAGCACATGTGGTGCTACACGTCGCCCGCGGAGTGCGGCCGATACAGCGCGGACTGCATCGCTCCGCCGTGACTTCGTTCCGTTCGCCCCCGGTTCCCGAGACCGGCGTCCTGCGCGAGCCCTGACCACGCATCGCAGCTCGAGTGGCACCGCCAGGGGAACTCGAACCGGCGAGAACGCTCGGAGCGTTGGAGCGGCGAGCACGAGTTCCGGCTGCTTCCCGGCGCCCGTACGCGACCGCGCGAGTAGGCGAGGATCGTTGAACGGTCGGCCCGCGCCACCGCCCGGCTCGTGACCATCGGTCCGCGGGACCGACCGCCTCGGTCTCGATCATCACGCTCACCGTCGGGGGAGAGCACGGGCGATCGCGTCGGGCTTGTGACCGACTGCCTGAGTACCTCGTAGCGAGCGTGCACGCGCGCGATCGGCACCCGCTCACAGGCTCCTCCGCGCATGCCCTCGCGAGGACCGCGTCGGTGAGATCTTCGATCTCTGGAAGGGAAGATCGAGTCGCGCGTCGCTCGTGATGGCGTCGATGATCGATCAATCGTTCCGCGAGCCGGTGAACCGGCCAGCAGCACCCGCTCAGCCCTCGGCGAACCCTCGCGTCGCGAGATTGCTCGTGCGCTTCGTGAGCTTGCGCTTCGGCGAACTCGGAACCTCGTAGAAGTCGATGCGGCCGTACATCCTCCAACCCTCCCGCAAGAGCCAGGTCTTCGGTTCCCAGACGATCATGGGTTCGTACGCGGCGGGCGTGACGAACGCGAACCTCGGGTCCTCGAACGCCTTCCACCCGCGAAACGCCGTGCCGCTCGAGTACGGATCGACCTTCCAGCTCACGGCGCGGTCGACCTTGTGCTTTCGCCAGTTGTTCAGCACGGTTCGACGATCCTCGGAACGCCGCCGAGATCCGCTCGACGCGAGCGTGTCCCGTCACTCCGGCGCAGCGCGACCGATCGCACGCCAGATCCACACGACAACCGCGATGCCCACGACCAGCGTCACGGCGAAGATGGGAAACCCCGACGCAGCGTATGCCTCGGGGCGTGCCGGCTCGAGCAGCGCGAGTCGCGGGGCCTCGCGCACCACGGTGGCGCAGACCAGCGCGGCCGCACCAGCACCGGTCACCAATGATAGGGCCGCACCATC
>JBBRED010000363.1:0-8797 GCA_038203335.1 Haliangiales bacterium
TGACCTCCGCGAGGAGATCGAGCTGGGCCCGCTCCAGCTCGTCGATGCGTAGCTCCGCGAACGCCTTGCGATCGCGCGTGGCCTGCTCGTCCGCGCCGATCACCCCGAGCCGGTCCTCGAGCTCGAGCTGCTCTGCATTGAGCTGGGTCAGACGGTCGCGGTGCCGCTCGAGGTCGGAGCGCACGCGCGCTTCGTCCTTCTCGTGGCCCATGATCGCGAGGTCGCCCTCGTGGACCTGCGTGCGCAGACCCTCGAGCGCCTTGATGACCTGCTTGAGCTCGGTCTTCGCCGTGACGAGGCGAGTCATCGCCTCGGACAGGTCGTGCTCGAGCGTGCCCGTGATCTCCTCGAGGTCGCGGATCTCGCGCTTCTGCGCGAGCACACCCGCGCCCTGCGCATCGCGCGAGCCACCGGCGACCACGCCGTCCTCGTCGACGACATCGCCGTCGAGCGTGACCAGGCGATCCTTGACGCCGGCCTTGTGGAGCGCGAGCGCGTTCTCCAGGTTCTCGACGACGACCGTGCCGGCGAGCAGGCGCTTGCCGACCTCGGCATAGCCGTCCTCGAACGACACGAGGTCCGCCATCCGGCCGAGCACGCCCTCGTGGCCCCCGAGCGCGGCGCCGCCGCGGGCGCGTGCGACCGCGATGATCCCCGCGGTGAGGACCGAGCGGTCCTCGACCTCGATCTTGCCGCTCGTCTGCGGCGGGGTCTCCCACGCGGGAGAGATGAACGACGACGAACCGCCCTCGCCCTCGAACGACTGCCCGGAGACCGAGTGGACGGAGCTCGTGGCCGCCATCATCTCGGGAATCGCGCTGGTGCGATCGAACAACGGCACGAACGCGCTGCGGCCGGCGGAGCCGGACTTGAGATAGCCGATCGCCGCGATGCCGACCTCTGGCTGGCTGACGAGCACGCCACCGAGGCGATCGCCGAGCGCCGCTTCGACCGCGACCTCCAGCGTCTCGGGCGCGCGCACGACGTCCGCGACCACGCCGCGGATGTCGTCCGCGGTGAGCCCCTCGCCCCCGAACTCGATCGACCCCACGCCCTGCATCACCGCCCGCGTACCGCGGGCGAAGCCCTCGTAGCGCTCCTGGATCTCCTTGAGCGACGTCAGGCGCGACGTGCGCCGGTGCAGCTCGGTGCGCAAGGTCTCGACCTCGGCCTCGCCGCGCGCGGTCTCGGTGGCGAGCACCTCGCGACGCTCCTCGAAGCCCTGGTTCTGGCTTCCGAGATCGAACCGCGTCTGGCGCAGCTCGACGAGCGCGCCGTCGACCCGTCGCGATTCGCGATCGAGCTCCTTCACGCGCTCCTCGTGCTGCCCGGTCTCGCCCATCACGCGCTCGAGGCGGCGCTCCGCCTCCTCGCGTCGACGGCCGAGCGCCTCGGTCTGCGCGGTGGCGGTCGCGATCTCCGTGCGCCGCGAGCCGAGCTCCACGCGCGCCTCGTCGAGCCGGCCCTGCGTGTTCGTGAGCTGCTGGCGCGCCTCGCCGGCGGCCATCTCGCGCGTGGCGACCTCGGTGGACTCGCGCTCGACCTCGGACTCGAGGGACTCGAGCTCGGTCTGCCGCAGAGCGAGCTCCTCGGCGCCGCGCGCCCGCTGCTCGCCGACCTGATCGATCTCGGTCCGCGCGCCGGCGATCCGTGCATCGAGCTCCTCGGCCTCGCGCCGCTCGAACCCGATCTTGCTCTCGCCGAGCCGCAGCCGGTTGTCCAGCTCGTGTACTTGATCTTGGATGCCGACCAGCCGACGCTCCTCGACCGAGAGCTCCGCGCGCTCGGCGACGACGTGGGCGTCCTTGCCGGTCCACGTGGTGCGGGCCTCCTCGAGCTCCGTGCTCGCCTCGCCGAGCCGACCGGCGATCAGCGCACCCTCGGCCGACAGCTCGAGCCAGCGGTGCGCCGCCTTCCACAGCTCGATGTCGCGCATCTCGGACTTGTACTTGCGGTAGCGCTCCGCCTTCTGCGCCTGGCGCCGCAGCGTGCCCATCCGCTTGTCGAGCTCGACGACAATATCCGACACGCGCATCAGGTTCTGGCGCGTCTGATCGAGCTTCTTCTCGGCCGCCTTCTTCTTGGCCTTGAACTTCGTGATGCCCGCGGCTTCCTCGATGATCATCCGGCGATCCGCCGGGCGCGAGCTGACGATCTGGCCGATGCGGCCCTGCTCGATGATCGCGTACGCCTTCGTGCCGACGCCCGTGCCCATGAAGAACTCGGTCACGTCGCGCAGGCGGCACGGGGTCTTGTTGATGAAGTACTGCGAGGTGCCATCGCGGTACAGGCGCCGCGTGATGGTGACCTCGGTGTAGCGGGCGAAGTCGATCGCCGGCGGCTGGTCCGCCAGCATGCTCGCGACTTCCTCGGTCGGCGAGGGAATCGGGTTGCCCTCGGCATCGAGCCAGGTCCCCGCGTTCGCGACGGCGGCCTCCGGCTCGTCCGGCGCCGCAATGACCTCCGCCTCGCCTTCGGGATCCGCGACGACTTCCTCGCCGTCGGTGGCGATCGCCGCGAGCGCGCGCTCGGTCTCGGCCTCGTCGGAGTGCTTCGCGAGCTCGAGCGTCTCGTGCGAGAACCCGACGTCGTCGAACGTCAGCGATACCTCGGCCATCGGGGCCGGGCCGCGCGACTCGGATCCCGCGAAGATGACGTCCTCCATGGCCTTGCCACGGAGGTGCTTGGCGCTCTGCTCACCCATGCACCAGCGAATGGCGTCCACGATGTTGGACTTGCCGCACCCGTTCGGGCCGACCACGCCGGTGATCTGCTCGCTGATGTTGACGACCATCCGGTCGCAAAACGACTTGAAGCCGATGATCTCGACTCGTTTGATGCGCATGCATTACTCCACGCCCACCCAGGCATACCCCGGGGGCGGTCGCAGGGTTGATCAGCCCTATGACATTCGAGTGTTGCCCCTCGTGCTATCACCCGTGGGGTGCGGGTTCTTGCCCTCGTGGCGGTCGTCCTGGCGCTCGCCGGCCCTGCCCTGGCCGCGCCCACGATCGACATCAAGGCGCAGACCTCGATCGCCCTCGATCGCGTGCGGCTGCGCGGTGACGGCAACGCCGAGGTCACCGGCCAGCTCGTGGACAAGCTGACCGGCGATGGCATCGGCAACCAGACCATCTCGATCAAGATCGGTGATGACTTCGTGTCCGCCACCACCGGACCCGATGGCCGGTTTCGCGCGCTGATCAGCGTGCCGCCCGGTCCGCAGAGCGTGGAGCTGAAGTTCCCCGGCGGCGGCCTGCTCGAGCCCGCGGCGCAGACCACCGTCACCGATCCATCCCGCGCGCAGGTCACCCTGCTCGTGACGATCGAGGACGCGGTCGGCGGCGCGCGCGTACTGGTCACCGCCACCGCCGACGACGCTCCGGTCACGCTTCCCGTCGAGCTCTCGCTCGGCAATCGCGTCGAGCTCGGCGGCGGATCCGAGGGCAACCTCACCTCGATCCAGACGGTGCAGACCGGGACGTCGTTCCTCCTCACACGCCAGGTGGCGGGCGGCCCCGGCCCGAAGCGCTTGCGCGCGCTGTTTCCCGGCGACGAGACCCGACAGAAGGCGCAGACCGACTCCGCGTTCGAGCTCACCACGTCGACGCACACGTCGATGATGGTCTCCACGCAGAAGCTCGCGTACGAGGACGATCTCGTCGTCACTGGCAAGGTCCTCGACGAGGAGGACAAGCCGATCCAGCGGGCCGCGGTGACGCTGGTCTCCGGCGATCGCCGCCTCGCGCAGGGCGCCACCACCGACGACGGCAGCTACAAGTTCAAGGTCGAGGGCGAGATCATCGGCCAGGGGCAGTTCGGCGTTCAGGTCCAGTCCGACCCGGGCATCTCGTTCATCAAGCCGAGCCGCAGCGAGCCGGCGATCATCAAGGTCAGCTCGCCGCAACCGGTCCCGGTCAGCTACACGATCGCGGCGTTCGTGCTCACCGGTCTCGCCGCCGGCGGCTTCTTCCTCGCGCGCGCCAAGCCGTGGGAGCGGTTCCGCCGCGCCGCGCCCGCCGCCGAGGTCCCCGCCAACGAGGGCGAGAAAGATCAGCTGACCGGCGGCATGGTCGCGAACAAGCCGAGCGTGATGTCCACGCTCCGCCGCCCCAACGACGACGGATTCTCCGGCGTGGTCCGCGACACCATTCGCAGCCGCCCCGTCCCCGAGGCCGTCGTGTGCCTCATGCTCGGCGACATCGAGCGCGACATCCGCACCGCCGAGGACGGCAGCTTCGTCCTCGAGAAGCTCCAACCCGGCGAGTGGCGCGCCGAGGTCGCCGCACCCGGGCACTGCACCGAGAAGTTCGGCGTCTCGATTCCGCACCGCGGCGAGCTTCGCGGCGTCCGTGTCGATCTGGTGCCGGTCCGCGAGAAGGTGTTCCAGCTCTACCGCCGCGCCGCCGAGCCGCTGCTCCCCGAGGCGCGCCTGTGGGGCGTGTGGTCGCCGCGGCAGATCGTCGATCACGTACGCAGCAAGCGCCAGAGTCCGGCGCTCGCAGACCTCACGGACTTCGTCGAGGAGGTCTACTTCTCGCCGCGCCTCGCTCCCGAGACCATCCTGGCGACGGCCAACGAGCGCGTCGAGCAGGCGATTCGCGAGCGCACGCGCGCGGCCTGACTTGCGCGCGCCCCGCGCAATGACCAAACCAGGGCCCTGAGGTATAAGCCGCCATGCTCCCGGTAGACGAGCTGATCAAGCTCGCGGTCGCCATCGTCGCGATCGTCCTCGTCATCTTCGTCCTCCGACGCGCGTCCGCGAGGAGCAAGGCGAAGGGCGCCTCCACGGCGCGTACGCGGCTCGGCCAGGACGAGGTCGAGGAGGCGCGCCCGCGCCGCCAGCGCAAGCGCCCCCGCCCGGGTGAGCCCGAGAAGCCGGTCGAAGCCAAGCCCGCCGAGCCCGACGAGCCGATCGACGAGGAGTCGCGCGAGGCCTACAAGGCCGGCCTGGCGAAGACCCGCGGCGGCTTCGTGGCGCGCATCGGTAAGCTCTTCGGTAAGAAGAAGATCGACGCGCAGACCCTCGAGGAACTCGAGGAGGTGCTGTTCACCGCCGATATCGGTCCCCGGGCCGCCGATCGCATCTTCCAGTCCGTGAAGAGCGGCCTGTCAAAGACCGACCTCGAGGACGCCGACAAGATCTGGGCGAAGATCCGCCAGACCTCGCGGGAGATCCTGAACGTCGAGACCAAGCCCCTGGACATGCCGGCCCACAAGCCGTTCGTGCTGCTCGTGCTCGGTGTCAACGGCGTCGGCAAGACCACCACCATCGGCAAGCTCGCGAAGCAGTACACCGACGACGGCAAGAAGGTCCTGCTCGCCGCGGGCGACACCTTCCGCGCCGCCGCCACCGAGCAGCTCGAGGAGTGGGGCAAGCGGGCCAACGTCCCGGTCGTCAAGGGCAAGTCCGGCGGCGACCCGTCGAGCGTGATCTTCGACGCCGTGAAAAAGGGCGTCGACGAGGGGTACGACCTCGTGATCTGCGACACCGCCGGTCGCCTGCACTCGAACTCGGGCCTGATGGACGAGCTGAAGAAGCTCCGCCGGGTCATGGACAAGGCGATGCCCGGCTGCCCGCACGAGACCTGGATGGTCCTCGATGCGACCACCGGCCAGAACGCGATCGCCCAGGCCAAGACCTTCAAGGACGACATGGGTATCACCGGGATCGTCCTGACCAAGCTCGATGGATCGAGCAAGGGCGGCGTGGTTCTGGGCATCTGTGACGAGCTCAAGGTCCCGGTGCGCTTTGTCGGTGTAGGCGAGAAGATCGGCGATCTGAGGCCGTTTGACCCCGCTGCCTTCGTCGACGCGCTGTATGTCGATGCCAGTGCCAGTGAGGCCGCGTAGCGCAACTGTCAGCGCGATCGCCTGTCCCCTGGCCCAGGCATCCAAACGTGCGCCGTTTGCTTGAGCGCACAAAAAGGCACGTGTTATGAAGCGCCTACGAATGCGGGCATTCCACCGATCCGTCGTGTTGCTCCTGGGGTTGACCCTCGTGGTCTCCTCCGCATTGGCTGACAACAAGGGGAAGAAAGGCGGAGGTGGTGGTGGAGGTGCCGGATCGGGAAGCGCCAAGGGCGGCGCCGAGCCGGAGATCGAGATCGATCCCGCCGACGGTGCGGGTAGCGGTAGCGCCGCTGCTGGTGGCGAGATCGATATGGGTCAGGAGCCTGGCCCCGGCGATCTCACCGCGGACATGGCGGCCGCCGATCAGGCGAACGCGAACGCGGTGAAGGCCGGCGAGGTCAAGAAGACCCCGCTGTCGTGGAAGGACATCCTCGTGGTTGTCCGCAAGCCGTTCCTCAAGTCGCGCCGCACCGAGCTGTATCCGATGGTCGGCACGACGATGAACGACAACATGGTCCGCCACTACACGATCGGTGGCGAGCTCAACTACTACCTGACCGACGTCCTCGCGATCGGCGTCGAGGGTCACTACTACACCGAGTCGTTCAGCGAGCCGTTCGATCTCGTCGCTCGTCAGGCACGCCGCCTGCCGACGGTGAACAAGTACAACTGGAGCGCCGCGCTCGACTTCCACTACGTGCCGGTCTACGGAAAGTTCGCCCTCCTCGACAAGAAGCTCATCACCTGGGAGGTGTTCTTCACCGCGGGCATCGGCGCGGGCCAGTCGGAAGTGGTTCCCCGGGACACGAAGTTCCCCGGCTTCACGAACCTCCTGATCATGCCGAACATCGGCGCGAGCATGCGGTTCTTCCTCGCCAAGTGGCTCACGGTGAACCTCGGCATCCGCGACTACGTGTTCTACGACAAGTTCGAGCCGACCGACCGCTCGCCGACGATGAACGCCACCGCGGACCAGGCGAAGTCCAACGCCGATGGCTCGCTCATCAACAACGTCATGTTCCAGGTCGGTCTCAGCTTCTGGCTGCCCACCTCGTTCGAGTACACGACCTTCCGCTGAGGCAATGAACATGAAGAAGCAGCACCTGCTCCTTGCCACCGTCGGCGTCCTCGCCCTCGGCTCGTCCGCGTACGCCGAGCGCCGTCACAACGGCCTCGCCGACGACGTCGCCGTTCGTCACCGCCGCCTGCTCGTCAAGGGGCGCTTCGAGCTTGCCCCGCTCTTCGAGTCGACGATCAACGCCGACTTCCGCCACATCATCGGCGGCGGCGCGAAGCTCGAGTACCACCTCGGCGACATGCTCTCGATCGGCGTCATCGGCGTTGGCTCCACGGCGCTCGACACCGGCCTGGTCAAGAAGATCAAGCCGACCCTCGAGACCACCACGGACAACAACACTCGCGAGCCGAGCCTCTCCGAGTTCGAGAGCCACCTCAACTCGATGCCGTTCCACGGCGCCGCCTACGTCAGCCTCACGCCCTGGTACGGCAAGCTCGCCGCGTTCAGCCAGGCGTACGTTGCCTTCGACTTCTACTTCCAGGCCGGCGTCTCGTTCGCCCAGCTCTCCAGCAGCTGCTCGGACCAGGTCTGCTCGGATCAGTTCCCGGGCATGTCGCACCAGGCCGGCGCCGACACGATTCCGCCGGACAACAACCCGAACAACGATCCCCCGCTCAACGACGGCAGCCGGCTCGGCCTGTACCTCGGCGGCGGCATCCACGTGTTCCTCTCCGACTTCATCGCCCTCGATCTCACGGTTCGCGACTACGCGTTCTCGGACAACCCGTCCGGCGCGGACTTCAACGCGAACCTCGCGGTCACCAGCGACGACAGCCGCTTCCTGAACCACATCTTCTTCGGCGCGGGCATCTCGATCATGTTCCCGACGACCGTGAAGCGTACGAACTAGTCAGCTCAGCTCCGCGACGCGCGCTGCCTACCAAGTACACGGCCTGCCAACGAAATTGGCAGGCCATTCTCGTAACTAGTGAAGATCCAGTAGACTGACCCTGGATCGTTGCTTGCTGCTTGTCGGGGTTGGTTCCATGCGCGTCCTCCTCTTCGCCGTCGGTCTGGTCGTCATCTCGGGGTGCGTCACGCCCTCGATTCCGATCCCTCCGCCCGATCCGGCGCGGATGACGTTCTCGCTGTCCGGGGAGCCCAACGCGCGCAAGGCGTCGTTCTCGTACCCGCCGAACGTCAACTTCGTCGACTCGGTCGTGTTCGTCTACAACCGCGACCTAGGCGTCGGCATCATCGAGGCCGCGCACCCCGACGGCTCCGTCGGGCCGACGGCCGCCGTGGCCGCCGACGTGGGCAACCAGATGATCGTCTCGTTCCAGCGCGACGACCAGACGGTGTCGACCTGCATCCGCCTTCGGGACGGCGCGCAGAGCTCCACCGATTACTGTGCCCCGTAGCTAGTACGTGATCGCCGGCCACGCCATCAGCGTGGGTCGCAGGGTCGTCGTCTCGCCGGCGCGCTCGATGAGGAGTACGGGCCGCGCGCCCGGGTGCGATCCGAAGATGCGCTCCTGGAGCTCGGTGGCCGAATCGACGTGGTCCCCGTTGATGGAGAGCACGCGGTCGCCGGGCTGAAGCGCGATCTGCTCGGCAGGCGTACCCGGCAGGACGCTATCGATCTCGGCCACACCGTCGTGGAAGACGTAGCGAATGCCGAGGAAGCCATGCTCGGGGCGAGCGTCCACCTCGCGGACTTCGGAGTGGTAGGGGCATGCGCGCGACGACATGCTGTCGGCGACCTGCATCGCCATCAGCGTGGTCGCGAGGGCGAGCCCCGAGGCGACGCCCGCCATGGTGCATACAACGGCTACGGTTCCGAGCCCGCGGCTGCGTTCGGTGGGGAGCAGAGCTTCTCTGCGAAGGACGGGGGTCTCGGGCTGATCGTCAGACATCTACAGTGCC
>JBBRED010000364.1:0-8769 GCA_038203335.1 Haliangiales bacterium
ATCGAGCGCGCAGGGGACGCGCGGCTGGGGCTGGGGCGACGAGGACAAGCCGGTGCTCACCAGCACCGATGGTGCATTCACGATCACCAAGCTCGCGCCCGGAAAGCACACGCTCCGCGCGTATCGCAAGGGCGGCGGCGAGGCGATCGCGGAGCACGTCGCGGTCGGCAGCAGCGTGAAGATGCAGATCAAGCACGTCGGATCGATCGAGGGTCTGGCGAAGCGCAACGGCGGCGGCGCCCTGCCCGACGAGCTCTCGGTCTCCGTCGAGGATCTGAAGACCGGGTTCTCGCGCAGCGAGGAGTTCT
The DNA here is from genome assembly GCA_038203335.1 of Haliangiales bacterium. GTDB lineage: Bacteria > Myxococcota_A > Polyangia > Haliangiales > Haliangiaceae > JABFXX01. The sequence goes on from JBBRED010000364.1 coordinate 309, forward strand.
ACAAGACGAACGGCCACTTCATCATCCACGACCTGCCCGCCGGTCACTTCACGCTGACCGTCAGCGCCGAGGGTGGGCAGAAGAAGGTCGACGTCGATCTCACCGAGGGCCAGGAGAAGGCCGGGGTCGAGGTCACGCTCGACGATCTCGTCACGCTCACCGGCCGCGTCGTCGACATGGTCTCGAAGCAGCCCGTGCCCGGCCTCATGGTGTTCGCGAGCCCGGCGAAGAGCAACCAGGGCTTCTCCTACTCGTTCGGCGACGAGGACACCGACCACATCACCGACACCGCCGGCACGTTCACGGTCAAGCGCGCGCCGAAGGGCAAGCTCGCGATCCAGGGCATGGCGAAGGAGTGGAAGGAGAGCGACTACTCCTGGTTCCGCGTGTTCCGCACCGTGACGACGAGCGGCACCGTCGATCTCGGCGACCTCGGCGTGATGAAGAAGCGGATCAAGGAAGGCGAGACCGCGGGCAAGCTCGGCATCCACTACAAGGAGCAAGCACCCGACGCCGATCCCGAAGCGTACGCGATGGAGGTCAGCTTCATCGAGCCGGGCAGCCCGGCCTCGAAGGTGGACCTCAAGGTCGGTGACGTGCTGACCACCATCGATGGCATCGATGTCACCGGCGGTGGATCGATGTACGCCTGGACGCTGATGAACGCGCCGGTCGGCACCAAGCTGACCATCGGGCTCAAGCGCGGCACATCATTCTCTGTCACGCTCGCCCCGCCATGACGCGCCAGCGCACCGGGCTCCTGATCAGTCTCGTCGTGATCGCCGCCGCCATCCTGGTGTGGCGGTGCCGCGGCGGCAGCGACGCCACGACCGGAACCGGGTCGAAGACGGGGAGCGCGGCGACCACCGCCACCGGCGGTGATCGCTCGACCGCGCGCAGCGTGCCGCGCCCCGATCCCGCCAGGATCGCTCGCGCCACGATCGCCGGGACGATCACGCGCGACGACACCAAGGCGCCGCTCGCCGGCGCCCGCGTGTGCGCCCACGGGCAGTCGCGCGAATTTCCCGACGAGCTGCTTCGCGCCGCGACCTGCGTCACCGCCGCCGACAACGGTACGTTCCTGATCGACGGCCTGCTGCCCGCGCAGTACGCGGTCAGCGCGAGCGCGAAGACCTATCGCCCCGAGCAGTTCCACCCGGGCGGCAATCGCCACGTCCCGACGTTCCCGATCGCCGCCGGCGAGCACAAGATCGGCGTGGACCTCGCGCTGCGCGTCGGCGGCGTCGAGATCACCGGCACGGTCTCGGATCTCACGGGCGGACCGATCGCGAACGCACGTGTCACGAGCGATGCGCCGATCGTCGTCGTCGAGACCGACGACAAGGGCGTGTTCTCGATGTGGGTCGCCAAGGGCTCGCAGTCGATCGAGGCCTCGGCCGATGGCTACGCCGACGGCCACGAGTACCTCTACGCGCCCGGCAAGGTCGAGATCCTGCTGACCCCCGAGTCCTCGCTCGCCGGCACCGTCATCGATGCGAAGACCGGCACCCCGGTCGCCGGCGCGCGCGTGACGCTCGGCGACTGGAGCCACGCCGAGGCCACGTTCTCCGACGCCGAAGGGAAGTTCCGCATCGACCGGATCAGCCCCGGTCGCCAGACGGCCGTCGCGAAGACCGATCGCGGGTTCGGCCGCGCCGAGGGCTCCACGCTCGTCGGCCTCGGCCAGCACGTCGACGGTGTGATCGTGAAGCTGTTCCCCGCGGCGCGGCTCGAGGCGCGCATCGTGATCGCGGGCAGCGAGCCGAGGAGCTCGTGCGAGCGCCCGCACGCGAGCCTGCACGACGCCGCGGCGCAGCGCTGGATCGAGCTGCGCCAGGAGCCCGATGGTCTGTTGTGGGCCGAGGGCGTGTTGCCCGGAGACTACAAGCCGGAGATCGGCTGCGACGGTTATCAGACCCGCGAGAAGTACGACAACGTCGTGATCGCCGATGCGGACGTGAAGAACGTCGTCTGGGAGGTCGATGCCGGCGCCGTCATCAAGGGCGTGCTGCGCACGAAGAGCGGTGAGCCCGTCGAGGACGCTCACGTGTACGCGCGCACCACCGGCGGCGCCGGTCGCGCGAAGACCGGCTGGGGCAGCGACGAGACCGCCCGCGAGGGGACGTACGAGCTGACCGGCCTCAAGGCGGGCGCGTACAAGATCGAGGTGTCGTCGACGAAGGGCGTGGCCCCGAAGGACGGCTATCCGGTGGAGGTCGCCGCCGGCGCGACCGTGCAGAAGGATCTCATCCTCGACGACGTCGGCACGCTCACCGGCATCGTGGTCGACGCGAGCGGTGCGCCGGTCGGCAACATCGACATCAACACGCGGCTCCTCACCGGCGGCCGCGCGAGCTGGAGCGGTGACCACAGCTCGGACGATGCCGGCGTGTTCACGATCGAGGGCATGCGACCGGGCGACTACCGCGTGTACGCGCAGCGGGGCTGGAGCGACACGCTCCGCAAGCCCGGCACCACCGACGACGCGAAGCAGGGCGAGAAGGTGACCATCCGCCCCGGCCAGGTCGCGACGATCAAGCTCGTGGTCGAGGCACAGACCGGCGTGATCAAGGGCGTGGTCGTCGACAGCAGCGGAGCGCCCGTCAGCGATGCGTTCGTCTCCGCGGCGCGAGAGTCCGACGCCGCCGGTGCGCAACGTACGAACGTGCAGGACACCCGTTGGCAGTGGCAGATCAGACCGGTGATCACCGGCGTCGACGGCAAGTTCGCGGTCGAGAAGCTGTCCCCCGGCACGTACACGATGCGCGCGTTCCGCAAGGGCGGCGGCGAGGCGATCGCCGAGCACATCGAGGTCGGCGCGATCGACACGAAGCTGCAGATCAAGCCCACCGGATCGATCGAGGGCATCGCGACCGGTCCCGCCGGCCCGCCCGACGACCTCTCGATCACCGTCAACGATCCGGTCACCGGCCTGTGGCGCAGCGAGGACTTCTTCAAGACCGACGGCCGGTTCGCGGTCCGCGATCTGCCGAAGGGTCACTTCCGGATCACGGCCGAGAGCGCCGGCATCAACGCGCTCGTCGAGCTCGATCTGGCCGAGGGCGAGGCGAAGACCGGCGTCACGCTCAAGCTCGAGAAGCTCCTGACGCTGACCGGCAAGCTCGTGGAGCTCGGCACCACGAAGCCCGTGCCCGGCATCCACATGAGCGCGTCGCTCGCCGACGGCGGTGGCGGCTGGTCGTTCTCGAGCGACGACGAGGCCGTCACCGACGAGGCCGGCGCGTTCTCGATCAAGAACGCACCGAAGGGCCGCGTGATGATCCGCGGCATGCCCAAGAACTGGAACGACAGCGAGTATGCGATGCTCCAGGTGATCAAGGTCATCACGCCGACCGGGCACATCACGGACCTCGGAACGCTGACCATGATCAAGAAGCGCGTGAAGCAGGGCGATCCCGTCGGCGAGCTCGGCGTGAACTTCGCGGAGCAGCCGCCCGACACGGCGCCCGACAAGCGGGAACTCAAGGTGAGCTGGATCGATCCCGCCGGCCCGGCCGCCAAGACCGAGCTCAAGGTCGGCGACATGCTCACCTCGATCGACGGCTCCGACATCACCGGCGCGAACGCGCCCACCGCCTACCCATTGATGCGCGCGGCCCCCGGGACCAAACTCGCCCTCGGCCTCGCGCGCGGCGCTACCGTGGTCGTCGTCCTCGCGGCGCCGTGAGCGCCATCGGGTCGTTCTCGGTCCTACCGGGTGCGGTTGCTGCCGCTCGCTACTTCGTCACGAGCCACAGGTAGTCCAAGTGGCTGTCGCCAGTGGTCACGACCTTCACGGTCGGACAGAGGGCGTGCTCCGGCACCTCGGCCGCCTCGATGACCGCGCCCTTGGCGTCGATCGCCTCGCACATGGTGCCGCTCGTCACCGCGCGAAACCGGATCCGGATCGCCTCGGTTCCCGGGATCGATGCGGTGGTGACCGAGCTCGGGACTCCGCGAAACGAGATCGACGACAGCGTGAGCTGCCGCATGGCGTCCAGAGTGCAGGCGGTTCGGCGGGTGCCGCCGGACCGGCACTCGAGTGCGACGGTGGCTTTCGTGGTCCATCGCGTCTCCATCATGAACTCGGCGGCGACGACGGCGGTAGTTGACCGCGAGACTGCGCCCGAGATCTCGACTCCGTCATCGATCCAGGTCCAGCCGGGAACGATGCCGGGCCACAGCGTCGGATCCTGCTCGACGAACGGATCGAACCGCGTCAGCTGCAACCCGCCTTGCGCGCACGCATCGCCGAGCGCGGCCCCCGGCATCGACTGCTGCTCGGGGTTCGGCTGAGTCGGGCAGTTGTCGCACGCGTCGGCGACGCCATCGCCATCCTCGTCGTGCGCGCTCCCCAAGGGACATGGATCGCAGGCGTCGTCGACGCCGTCGGCATCCATGTCGACCCCGATGGCCTCCGCACACACCTCGCAGCCGTCATCGACACCATCTCCGCCGACATCCTCCCCCGTCGCCACTCCGACGCAGTCGTCGCACGCATCGTCGACGCCGTCCGCGTCCAGATCCACGCCTGCCGCGGCACAGTCGCAGACGTCACCGAGGCCGTTGCCGTCGCTGTCACGCTGCTGCGGATTCGCATCGAACGGGCAGTTATCGATGGCATCGGCGACCCCGTCGCGGTCGGAGTCCGGGACGGCGCCGTCGAGGCCGAGCAACCCGTTACACGCGCAGAGCGCGAGCGCCAACATCGCGACGCTACTGGACGATGTCGACACCGAACACCTTCGCGCCTGGAGACGCCCGGATCACGAGGCCGTTCGTGCTGGCCGTCGCCGACATCAAGGCCGTGCTCGCGATCCTGCTGCGGTCCTCGAACAGCTCGCATCCCCATCCCCCGGTCTGGAACGCCGTCGGTTGGTAGGTCAGGTGCATGGTCCCGCGACGAAACGGAAACGGGCCGCGCTGGTCGAACTCGGTTTCTTCGAGTCGCATCCTGCACGTTCCCGCGGTGCACGACACCATACAGAACTGAGAAGGGTCGGAAAGCGAGACGAGGATCTGGCCATCGGGAGAGAGCTCGACGAGCACGGACACGGCGCTCGCGCCGAGAAGGTCGCCGTCGTGCCACCGAAGCTCCGCGGTCTGCGCGCCTGCCGGCGTGATGCTCGAGCCATCGCTCCCCTCGATCCACGCCCCACCACCATCCCAGTCGGGGCCGACCGAAGTGAAGTCGTCGAACAGCACGCGCGTGGCATCCCCGTGGAGAGTCGTTGGCGAGTCGCACTCGTCGCCGATCAGATCGCCATCAGAGTCGATCTGCCGCGCGGTCGCGGTCGCCGGGCACAGATCGCACGCATCCATCACGCCGTCGCCATCGTCGTCGACCTGTGGCCCCAGGATGCAGCTATCACACGCGTCGTCGACCCCATCGCCGTCGCGATCACGCGTGGGTGACGCATCCGGGCACGAATCGCATGCGTCCCCGCGGTGGTCGTCATCGCCATCCGCCTGGTCCGGATTCGGGACGTCGGGGCAGTTGTCGCGTGCGTCGACGATCCCATCGCCGTCCGTGTCTACACCGGTGGGGCTACGCTCCGGCTCGTCGAGCCCGAGCACCTGATTGCATCCGACCGACGCGACAACAAGCGCCAGCGCTCGAAACACGACCCAGCATAACGGATCACCGACTGCGGTACCATGAACCCGTGCGGACCGCCGTCGTCGTCACTGCGATCGTTGCCGCCTTGCATGGAGCAGCTGGCGGAGACTCCGCACCATGGTCGGCCGGGGTCACCGACGCGCAGAAGGCGACCGCGAACCAGCTCCTCGCGCGAGGGAACGTGCTGTTCCTCGAGAAAAAGTACGCCGAAGCGCTCGCCGAGTTCCGCGCCGCGGTGGCGGCGTGGGATCACCCCGCGATTCGCTTCAACATCGTTCGCTGCCTGATCCAGCTCGATCGTCCGGTCGAGGCTGCCGAGAACCTGCGCGCCTCGCTCCGGTACGGGTCGGCGCCCCTCGAGGACGCCGTCTACACCGAAGCGGTGGCGTACGAGAAGCTGTTGACCCAGCAGGTCGCGGAGCTCTCGATCGCGTGCACCCAGCCCGGCGTGACGGTCTCGCTCGACGGCCAACGCCTCGCGACCTGCCCCGGAACCGCCACGCGTCGTCTGGCGCCCGGCAGGCACCAGCTGCTCGGGACGGGCGATGGTCTGCTCCCGCGCGCCACCGAGATCCTGCTGGTCGGCGGCGAGTCCCAGACCGTCTCGGTCGACCTCGCACCGATCCCGGCCGCGTCGAGTGGCTTCGGCGCGCGCAGCCTCGGCAAGGCCGCTCTCTACGGTGGTGGTGGCCTGCTCGTCGTGGCGAGCGGCCTGGGGATCTGGGCGTGGCGGACCTATCACGCGCCGTTTCCGGACCACTGCACGGAGTCGATGACCGGTGGGCGGCCGCTGTGCGACACGACCGGCGCCGACGCTCTCGATCGTTCCCGGTTCGTCGGTAACGTCGCCACGATCGCCGGCGGCGTCGGTCTGGCCGCGATCGTCACCGGTGCGCTGGTGTTGTGGCGCTACCCGCGCAGCGAGCACACGCTGACGGTGACCGCGGATGCGGCCGGCGGCGCACTCGCCGTTGGCGGCACGTTCTGACACACGGCGGCGCGACCAAGCCGCGCTACGCCGCGCAGGCCGCGAGCTTCGCCGCGAGACCGAGCCGGTAGAAGCGGCGTAGCTCGCCGAGCATCTCCGGGATCCGGCGGCGCGCGACGAACGTGTCCTCGAGCCACGCGGCGTAGCGCTGCGCGTTGTCGTTCGCGGCGCGATACCGGCCGTGCTCCTCGTCGTCGAGGTCGACCTCGTACGCAGCGTCACCGAACAGCCGGCGGCGCAGCGCCGACGAGACGCGCGGCTCCGGCTCGGTCACGAGCAAGCAGGTGACGTACTTGTCGACCTCGGCCTGTAGCTCGAGCTCGATCTGGCTGACCGGGCGATCCGCCTTCGCGCAGCACACCGCATAGATGAAGTGGCTGACGCCTTCGACGGCGAGGAGAAAGTCACCCATGTTGGAGTCATCGAGCCGGTGCCCCGGATCGTTCTGCATCAGATTTGCGAGCACGCCCTCCTCGATGTACAGCGCGAGGTTCATCTCGCCCGCGTGCTCCACCACCAGCAGCTGCTCGCGTGGCTTGCGCTGGCGAACCAGCTCGTCGCGATACCCGGTGCCGACGACGAAGTCACAGACCTCGACACCAGTCTCCACCCGATACAACGACTCGATCCCGCGCTGAACGCGCGAGAGTGTCTTCACTGAATGCCTTTGCCCGCATCGACGATCAAGCCGGCGGCCTTGAGCTTCTTCTCCACCCACTCGTCGCGAGTGCGCAGCCAGATCTCGTACAGCTTGCCGATGTCGGTGGTCTGGTTGAGCTCGGCGAGGTTCGTGCGACGGCGGACCTGCATCAGCACGTCCACGAACTTCGGGAACTTCTCGGCGAGCTCCTCGTAGACCTCGCCGATTCCCTTGTTCGATCGGGTTCCGCCGAACGAGCGCGCGAGCTGCCCGTAGGCGCTCTGCCCGAGCCCGACGTAGTAGTCGACGTCGACCAGCGACCGCGACAGCGACTCGGCGAAGAACCCGGCCACATAGAGCGACGTGTCGCCTACCTGCTTCAGCGTCTTCATCCGCTCGCCCGCATCCTCCCCGGGAGCGGCGAGCTTGAGCCCGAGGGGCTCATCGGTCAGGCGGGCCTTGGTGAAGTCGCCCAGGAGGCCGACCAGGTACCAGCTCGCAGGTTGGGAGGCATCGAGATCGACGGCGGTGAGCGCGTCGGTCACGACCTCGTGGAAGTACTCGTCCACCGAAGCAGCCAACGTAACGTCCATGTTCTGATCTTCTGCCAGTTCTGCGCCAACGCAAGAACCCTGAGACTCCGCACCGTTACCTCCGGGCCCCCTGGGGGGGCTGCGGGGAGTTTTGACGCGACTTCGTCAGAACGCTCCCCAGCTCCCGATTCCCGACCAAAATCCGCCCATTGAGGGGTTGCGCGGACGGGCCCCCGGGCTTACGAACACCGCCGTTAGCAGTCCACTGAGGCGACTGCTAACAAACTTCGCAATCTGCCGGAAACATCACAGGAGATACGAGATGAACGTCCGCCCGCTGCAGGATCGCATCCTGGTTCGCCGCACCGAAGAGGTCGAGAAGACCCGCGGTGGCATCATCATTCCCGACTCGGCCAAGGAGCGCCCGCTCGAGGGCAGTGTCATCGCTGTCGGCTCGGGCAAGCGCCTCGAGGACGGCACCCTGGTCAAGCTCGACGTCAAGGCGGGCGACCGGATCCTGTTCGGCAAGTACGCCGGCACCGAGATCAAGGTGGACGGCGTCGAGCACATCATCATCCGCGAGGACGAAGTCCTCGGCGTACTCGAGTAAGGAGAGAACACCATGGCTGCCAAAGACATCATTTTTGACGAGAAGGCCCGGAGCCGCGTGCTCGCCGGCG
>JBBRED010000365.1:0-8748 GCA_038203335.1 Haliangiales bacterium
GGAGTTCATGAAGCGGGCGTGGGCGTGGAAGGAGAAGAGCGGCAACCGCATCTCCGAGCAGGAGAAGCTGATGGGCTTCTCGCTCGACTGGCCGCGCGAGCGCTTCACGATGGACGACAAGTCCAACGCCGCGGTGCTCGAGGCGTTCGTGCGCCTCTATGAAGAGGGCCTGATCTTCCGCGCGAAGCGGATGATCAACTGGGATCCCTCGAGCGAGACCGTGGTCTCGGATCTCGAGGTCGATACCGTCGAGGAGAAGGGTCACCTCTGGGAGATCAAGTACCCGTTCGTCGACGGAACCGGTGAGATCATCGTCGCCACCACGCGACCGGAGACGATGCTCGGCGACACTGCGGTCGCGGTGAACCCGAAGGACCCGCGCTACACCGCCGTCGTCGGCAAGCTGGTGACGCTGCCGCTGACCGGTCGCCAGATCCCGATCGTCGCCGACGAGTGGCCCGATCCGGAGTTCGGCTCGGGCGCCGTCAAGGTCACGCCCGCGCACGACCCGAACGACTTCGACATCGGCCAGCGCCACAACCTCGAGGCGATCCAGGTGATCGACGCGAAGGGCAAGATGTGCGCGCCGTCGCCGGAGAAGTACGTCGGCATGACCGTTCTGGAAGCCCGCACCGCCGTGGTCGCGGACCTCGAGGCCGGTGGTCATCTGGGCGAGGTCAAGGATCACAAGGTCCCGCGCGGCCGGAGCCAGCGCTCGGGCGCGGTGATCGAGCCGATGCTGATGGATCAGTGGTGGGTGAAGGCCGGTCCGCTCGCCGAGAAGGCCGCCGCCGCCGCCGAGACCGGCAAGGTCAAGTTCGTCCCCGAGCTGTGGACGAAGACGTACATGCACTGGATGAACAACATCCGCGACTGGTGCATCTCGCGCCAGCTGTGGTGGGGCCATCGCATCCCCGCGTACTACTGCGCGTGTGGCAACACCGTCGTCGCACGCGAGGCGCCGACCACGTGCCCGAAGTGCAACGGCAGCGATCTCAAGCAGGACGAGGACGTGCTCGACACGTGGTTCTCGTCGGCGCTGTGGCCGTTCTCCACGCTCGGCTGGCCGGAGAAGACGCGCGCGCTGTCGACGTTCTATCCGAACAACGTCCTCGTCACGGGCCCCGACATCATCTTCTTCTGGGTCGCCCGCATGATGATGTTCGGCCTCCACTTCATGGGGAAGGTGCCGTTCCGCACCGTCTACCTGACATCGATCGTCACCGACGAGAACGGCGACAAGATGTCGAAGATGAAGGGCAACGTCATCGACCCGCTCGACATCGTCTACGGCGCGTCGCTCGATGCGTTGCTCAAGCGCGCGGACGCCGAGAACGCGCCCGATGCCGCGGTGAAGACGATCAAGAAGAACTTCGCGAAGGGCATTCCGTCGATGGGTGCCGATGCGCTGCGGTTCTCGCTCGCGGCGCTCAACACGAGCGGCCGGTACATCCGGCTGTCGATCGATCGCGTCGAGGGCTATCGCAACTTCATCAACAAGCTCTGGAACGCGTCGCGGTTCGCGCTGATGAACCTCGACGGCTACGACCCGGAGCGGTTCGAGGCGCAGCTCACCACGCCGGCCGGGCGGCAGTCGCTCGGCATGCCGGAGCGATGGATCCTGTCGCGGCTACAGGCCGTGTCGAGCGACGTCGATGCTTCGCTCGAGGCGTATCGGTTCTCCGACGCGGCGAACGCGATCTATCACTTCGTGTGGCACGAGCTGTGCGACTGGTACATCGAGCTAGCGAAGCCGCACCTTCACCAGTCCGAGGACCTCGTCCAGGATCAGGCGAAGGCCGCGAAGCGCCACGTGGTGCAGGGCGTGCTCGCCACGGCGCTCGAGACCACGATGCGCCTGCTGCATCCATTCGCCCCGTACGTCACCGAGGAGATCTGGCAGAAGCTGCCGAAGCCGCCGCAGCTGCCGGGCTCGCTGATGATCACGGTGTTCCCGCGCAACGACGCCTCGTTCGTCGACCCGGGCGCCGAGGCCGAGATGAAGTTGATCCAGGACGTCGCGGTCGGCTGCCGGATGCTGAAGGCGACCTACGGCATCGAGCCCGCGAAGACGGTGCCGGTCGGCATCCGGGTCAGCGGCGACAAGGCCGAGGTGCTGAAGCGCTATCGCGAGGCGATCGAGCGCACGGCGCGCGTGAAGGCGCAGATCGGCGCCACGTTCGCCGGCTCGAGCGAGGCGTTCTCGGTTCACGATGGCTCCGCCGATGCGCTCACGGGCGTGGCCGGCAAGGAGGTCATCAACTCCGAGGTCGAGATCGTGATGCCGCTCGGGCAGATCGATGTCGTCGCCGAGAGCGCGCGCATCCACAAGGACATCGGCAAGGCCGACAAGGAGATGGCGTCGCTCGAGAAGAAGCTTGGCAACGCCGACTTCCTCGCGCGCGCCCCCGAGGACGTGGTCGCCGAGCAGCGTACGCGTCTCTCCGAAGAACAGTCGCGCAAGCAGCGGCTGCTCGACGCCCTCGCGACGCTGCAGAAGGCAGGTCCCGGAGACAAGGCGTGAGCGAGCTGCTCGAGGTCGAGTACAGCCGCCGCCGCGAGCGCCTGTTGCCCGCCCGCGTATGCCTTCTCATCGTCGATATCCAGGAACGCCTGGTGCCGGCGATGCCCGAGGCGATCGCCGCGCAGGTGATCAAGAACACGCAGATCCTGATCGGCGCGATGGCCCAGTTCGGCACGCCGATCGTGGTCAGCCAGCAGTACCCGAAGGGCCTTGGCCCCACCGTCGCCCCGATCGAGGAGGCGCTGGTCGCCGCCGAGGCCAAGGGCGCGCCGGTGTACCGGTTCGACAAGGTCGAGTTCTCCGCCGCCGCCGCGCCCGCGTTCGAGACCGTGCCGCCGGCGATTCGGTCCGGTGCGCTGATGGAGCGCGAGCAGTGGGTGGTGTGCGGGATGGAGACCCACGTCTGCGTCTATCAGACAGTGCGTGACCTGGTGGGCCCGGCGTGTGCGGTGCACGTGGCCGCGGATGCGGTCTCGAGCCGCACGAAGGCGAACTGGAAGATCGGCCTCGAGCTCGCGCGCGAGACCGGGGCACGGGTGACCTCGACGGAGGTCATCGTGTTCGATCTGCTCCAGCAGGCCGGCACCGATGCGTTCAAGGCGCTGTCGCGGACGATCAAGTAATGGCGGGGAACACCGGCGAGGTCCTCAAATCGCTCGCGGTCAACGTGGTGATCGCGACGTCGAAGGGCATCGCGGCGGCCATCACCGGCTCCGGCGCGATGCTCGCGGAGACGCTGCACTCGTTCGCGGACTGCGGCAACCAGCTCCTGCTCCTGCTCGGCATCCGCCAGAGCAAGAAGCCGGCCGATGCGAAGCACCCGCTCGGTTACGGCCGCACGATGTACTTCTGGTCGTTCATCGTGGCGCTGCTGCTGTTCTTTGGCGGCGGTGTGTTCTCGATCTACGAGGGCATCCACAAGATCCGCCACCCCGAGCCGGTCGGCGACATCACGATCGCCATGGTCATCCTCGGCCTCTCCATCGCGCTCGAGGGCTGGTCGACGTACGGGAACATCAAGGTGATGAACGCGCGGCGCGGCACGACCGGGTTCTTCCGCTACATGCGCGAGACCAAGGACTCCGATCTGATCGTGGTGTTAGGCGAGAACTCGGCGGCGGTCCTCGGCCTCGTGCTCGCGATGATCTTCATCCTGATCTCGAAGGTCACGAACGACGGGCGCTGGGACGCGGTGGGCTCGCTCTCGATCGGCCTCGTCCTCGTCGGGGTGGCGCAGTTCCTCGCGAGGGAGGTCAAGAGCCTCCTGGTCGGCGAGGGCGCCGATCCGATCGTGCTCGCCGCGGCGCAGAAGCTGGTCGACGATGATCCGAACGTCGAGAAGATGATCCGCATCCTCTCGATCCAGCAGGGGCCGGGCGAGATCGTGGTCGCGATGAAGCTGAAGTTCCGCGACGGCATGGAGACGAAGGAGCTGGTCGCCGCGATCAACGCGTTCGAGATCGAGCTCGAGAAGCGCGTGCCCGAGGTGAAGTGGAGCTTCATCGAGCCCGACGACACCGACTGAGTCAGCGCCAGTGCGGCGGATAGGTCTGCGCGTAGCCGGGAAGCGCCTCGATTCGATCGACCCACGAACGTAGCCGTGGCACGAGCTCGGCGAGCGGGGCGAGGCCAAGCCGGCGCATCGGCTCCGGTGTGCGCTCGCCGGCGCGCAACGTCAGCCGGACCTCGGGGAACACCATGCAGTCGGCGGCGCTGATCCATTCGCCGCACAGGTACGGCGCGCGCGCGAGCTTCGCGTCCAGGCGCTGCAGCTCGAGAAGGAGCTTCGCGGCGCCGTCGCGCACCGACTTGGTGGTGCCATCGTCGCCCTTGAACACGGGGCCGAGCACCTCGTTCGCCGCCGCGCGCAGATCGTGCTCGGCGATCGAGACCTCCTCCCAGATCCGTGCGGTCTCGAGCGGCGTGGTGCCGAACAGCGGCGGCGTCGGGTGGGCACGATCGAGGTAGGCGAGGATCGCGAGCGACTCGGCGATCACGAGATCACCGCGAACGAGCACCGGGGTGCGGCCACGCGGGTTGATGGCGAGAAACGGGGGATCCTTGTGCTCCTTGCGCTGGCCCTCGAGCACGCGCGGGGTGAACGGCACGCCCTTGACGGCGAGGGCGAGGAGGGCGCGCCAGGGGCGAGGTGCCCCGCTGATCGTGTAGAGCTCGTAGGAATCGGTGGTCATCGGAAGGTCCTTTCACCCCAACGACGAACGAGCTGCGCGAAACGATGCGCGTCTAGCGAGAGGGCCGGCGTGGTGAGAGGTGCGCGCCCCCGAGATAGTTCGTCACGAACGCCGCGGACCGGCGACTAGCCGTACATGAAGTTACGACTGGCCCTGGTCCTCGCCGCAGGTGCGACGGGCTGCCTCACGAGCGACGAACCGGAGGTCGCCGAGACCGCCGGCGCCACGACCGTCTTGCTCGGAAACATCTACCAGAACGGGACCCTGGTCTCGTTCGAGAACATCACGAACCCCGTGGGCCTCGACCTGTCCCGGCTCGTTGGCCTTGCGGCGTGCGATGACAAGGCGCTGTACGCCATCGAGCAGTACGGCTCCGTGTTCACGCTGCACTTCAGCAACGACGCCGGGCAGACCTGGGGGCCGGTGAATCGCGCGGTGGTGACGAAGGAGATCGCGTGCGACCACGGCCTCCTGGTCACGCTCGACGCGAATCACAACCTCAAGGTGGCGAGGACCCGGTTCGATGGAAACCTCAACGGGTGGTACAGCACGCCGGCCTCGACGCAGGTCGATCGACTCGGCGGCGGCGATGGTTCGTTCTACGGCGTGAAGGCCACGGCCAGCGGCGGCGATCTGTACATCGCGTCGTCGCGGGCGTACGGCAATGCCATCTGCCATGACGAGCCCGATGGAACTCCGGGATCGTGTGACCTGATCTGGGGATCGCGGTGGGCGCAACTCGGCGCGACGCAGGTGACCGGCACCGGCATCATCGCCGCGGGCACCGATGGGCTGCTCGTCGGCAACGTGCAAGCGTGGTCGCGCCGCGCATTCACGGTGGAGCCCGACGGCCGCGTCTACACGAACACGCGGATCCTCGAGGGCGTGAATGGCTGGACGCCGATGGATACCGGCAGCGAGCGGTACCTCACGCTCACCGCTGCCGCGCCGAACCTCCTGTTCGGCATCCAGCGCCGCAACAACGTGATCCAGCTCAATCGGATCCGCGTCGAGGAGACCAGCTGCAGTGACGGCGTGGACAACGACGCGAACGGGTTTGTCGATGGCGAGGATCCGATGTGCGTGAAGCCGCTCGCGCAGGCGTTCTGCGCCGCGCACGTCGATGGCGACTACTGCGCCGATCGCTATCAGCCGGCGACCTTCCTCGGACAGGCCAACCAGAATGCACATCTGCTCACCTGCGGAACGCGCGGTTCCTACCGGACCTCGACCGTCAAACCCGGGGTGTGCCAGCGCTACCCGTATTCGGGCAACCACGACTACCTGCTCGACGAGGAATCGCTCGTGGTGCCCACGCCGTCGAGCTTCAACTATTACTGCAGCGTCCAGTGGCCGGATGGCACCTGGAACGTCGCGGTGGGCGGCGCGGCCTGCGAGTACCTGAAGTCGACGAAGGCGAACGGTTCGGTCGTGCGAGCCGGCATGTACTCGATGACGGCGTTGAACTACGTCCACGCACACTGCCTCTACGACACGTCGACGAAGATCGGCATCGGGATGGCCCCGATCACCGAGGCGAAGGCGGCGCTTCCCGCGACTGCGACCCGCTGCTACTTCCAGATCTCCGCGGCGGCCTATCCGCTCTTCGACCGGATGTGGGATCCGGCTCACGAGATTCCCGGTCGCCTCACCAATCCGTTCACGCACGGCGGCGCCGATGGAAGCACACCGTTGAACGCGTCGCTCGTGCCGTTCGGTTTCAATGAAGTGGGCGCGCCCGAGTATCCCGGCCGCGGCTGGGTCGATCGCTTCGGTCACGACTTCGGTGCGAATCGCGAGACCGCCTACGACACGCCGCTCGACGAGAGCCGGCCGGTGCTCGCTCCCGCCGACGGCGTGGTGCTGGACAACGGCTCGGTCACGCGTGACATCCGGTACAACGGCGGGGAGGGCACGCCGAATCAGCAGGAGCTGTACGTGAAGTTCAGCATCGGCTCGAACGCCGAGTATCGCGAGTCCTTCGTCGTCTCGTATGCGCACCTTCGCAAGCGGCTCGTCGTCGACCGGCAGACCGTTCGCAAGGGGCAGATCCTCGGCTTCGTCGGTGCGACCGGCGCGACCGGCGGATTCGGTCACCTCCACGTCGGGGTGCTGCGCACCACCAACGTGAACCTCCACTCGCCCCTGCCGGAGTCGGGCTACCACGTCGACTTCAAGCCCGACGTCACGGACACCACCGGGAACAACACGCAGAGCTTCAACGCGGTCGATCCGCTCGGCTGGGCGAACAGCGCCGCGGATCCGTGGGGCTATCTGTGGTGGAACAGCGGTCGCGGCGCGTGGAGCCCGAACCTGTTCCTCGCGGGAAAACAGTTCACGTACACCACGGGCTGGTGGACGTACCCACCTGCTCCGAAGAACTGAGGCGGCTTCGAGGCGAGATCGCCGTGAGGGGTGATCCGCAGCGGCGAGATCGCGTAATCTTAACGCACCGTGTCGAGCGCAACGTCTCCGGCTTCTCGCGATGTCTACGAGCTCGGTGAGGTCCCCGACCTCGGCGTGCTCCCCGAGCGCATGCTGGCGCAGCTGATCCGCGCAGAGCGGTTCGGCGAGCCACGGGATGCGTTCAAGGAAGAGTCGGTCCGGATCCCCGACCTCGGGCCGCGCGACGTCCTCGTCTACGTGATGGCCGCCGGCGTCAACTACAACAACGTGTGGGCCTCGATGGGCATCCCCATCGACGTCATCAAGACCCGCATGAAGAAGGGCGAGGGAAGGGGCGAGATCGGCGAGGACTTCCACATCGGCGGCTCCGACGCGAGCGGCGTCGTGTGGGCGACCGGCAAGGACGTCGCCAACGTGAAGGTCGGCGACGAGGTCGTCGTGCACTGCGGGATGTGGGACCCGGATGATCCGTTCGTGGTCGCCGGCAAGGATCCGATGCTCGGGCCCACGCAGAAGATCTGGGGCTACGAATCGAACTGGGGGAGCTTCGCGCAGTACACGAGGGTGCAGGATCACCAGTGCCTGCCGAAGCCGGCGCACCTGACGTGGGAGGAGGCCGCGGCGTACATGCTCGTCGGCGCCACCGCATATCGCATGCTGCACGGCTGGGCCGGCAACACGGTGCAGCCCGGCGACCCGATCCTCGTGTGGGGCGGCGCGGGCGGTCTCGGCTCGATGGCGATCCAGATCGCGCGCGCGGCCGGAGCGCGACCGGTCGCCGTGGTTTCGGGCGACTCGAAGAACGAGTTCTGCAAGAAGCTCGGCGCGGTCGGCGTGATCGATCGCCGCAAGTTCGAGCACTGGGGCAGGCTGCCGCGCTGGTCCGACGACATCGAGTACAACCTGTGGCTCAAGGGCGCGCGCGCGTTCGGCGCGGCGTTCTGGGAAGCACTCGGTGAGAAGAAGAACCCGACGATCGTGTTCGAGCACCCCGGCGAGACCACGCTGCCGACCTCGTGCTTCGTGTGCGACACCGGCGGCATGATCGTGATCTGCGCCGGCACCACCGGCTACAACGCCACGCTCGACCTCCGGTATCACTGGATGCGGCAGAAGCGGTTGCAGGGCAGCCACTGCGCGAACGACGAGCAGGCGAAGGGCGTCAACGATCTCGTGATCGCCGGCAAGGTCGACCCGTGCCTGTCGAAGGTGTTCGAGTTCCGCGAGACCGCGGACTGTCACCAGCTCATGCGCGAGAACCTGCACCCGTCGGGGAACATGTCGATCCTCGTCAACGCGCCGCGCACCGGCCTCAAGTCGCTCGCCGACGTGCGAGCCGCGCGGCCATGACGCGTCCGTTCCGCGTGCTCGGGCTCCAGCAGGTCGCGATCGGCGGCCCGAGCAAGGCCGCGCTGCGCACGCTGTGGGTCGATTTGTTCGGCATCGCGTCGACCGGTTCGTACCGCAGCGAGAAGGAGAACGTCGACGAGGACATCCTCGTGGTCGGCACGGGCACCGCGAAGGTCGAGATCGATCTGATGGAGCCGATCGATCCGGACGGCAAGCCGAAGGTCCACGAACCGCGGCTCAACCACATCGGGCTGTGGGTCGATGACCTCGCGGCCG
>JBBRED010000366.1:0-8588 GCA_038203335.1 Haliangiales bacterium
TGTGGGTTCGCGACCTCGACCTCCTGGAACTGGAACGGCGTCTGGAGCCGATTGACGCCCGCGTGCGCCGCGAGCTCGATCGCATCGCCGTGGTCCTCCGCCTCGGCCTTGCGAAACATCAGGCCACCGCCGACGGTGTTCTGATCGTCGAGCGGCCAGTAATCGAACAGGTAGATGTCGTCGCCGCGGTACATCCGCGAGCCGGCCCACGCGGTCAGGGTCTTCGTGAGCTGCGCATCGAGGTACATGTTGCGAAGCGCGGGCTGCGCATCGAACTCGCCGGTGTCGTGGAACAACGTCCCGTTGAACGCGAGCGTGACCACCGGGCGGATCTGAAGACCGCGCTTGGTCTCGAAGCCGAACGAGAAGTCGAGCTCGAGGTAGCTCGGCTCCACGATGCGCGGGCCGTGCGCCACGATGTTCGCGGACTCGGGCTTCCCACCGCGAAGATCGGTGCCGGCGATCAGCCGGCCGTAGGATCCGAACCGGAAGCCCTTCCAGCTCTCGCTCTTCGGCGGCGTGGGTGGCGGCTCTTCCGCGGTGGGCTCGACGACGACCGGAGGCGGCGGTGGAGGCGTGACCACGACGGGCGCGACGATCTGCACCGAGGACGCACCGGAGCCTGCGCCGTCATCGACGGGCGGCGGCTCGGGCGGGTCACTCGGCTGTGCGATCGCGAAACGAACCGTCGCGATCAGCGTCAGGGCACAGACGGCGGACCGCATCGGCGCGGACACGAGCATGATCCATGCCCGCGTCGCAACACGTGATGTTCACGATCTACCCCGCGCGACCGGCGTGCTCGTTGCCTTCGGCAACACCGCGCGTTCTGGCAGACTCGGCTTCATGGGCAAGCTGTCGATGGTCGCGTTCGGTGGGACGCTGGCGGTGGCAACGGCAACGTTCGCGGATGGCATCGAGCTGACGATGCAGTGGACGGATTCGCTGACCGTCGAAGGCACGCGCTACACGTGCAACGGTCCCGCGCGCCGTGGCGTGGCGATGGGGCCCGGCGACAAGCTCACCGCGGGCCAGTTCCGCCTGAAGTGCGCGAAACGCGGCGATGGCGGAGCGCCCGACGAGCCGCCGCCTCCACCTCCGCCGAGCGCGCGCGTCAGCGTGATCTCTGCGGTCGATACCTCGTGCCTCACGCAGCTCAACTCGTCGATCAGCGGCCGGCTCCCGGTGACCTCGGCCACCACGTGGGCGGATGCCTGCCGCCCGGTCGCGATCGGTCGCTCGTGCTCGATCGACAAGTCAACGCCGCAGTCGAGCTGCGTCAACACGCTCGACTCGATGATCAGCGGCTCGTTCTCCGACGATCAGGTGCTCGCGCTGAACCACGCGTGCGCTCGCATCGAAGCCACGTGCTCGCCGCGCGGGGCCCGGAAGGTCCTCGAGGCCACGGACATGTCGTGCATGTCCCAGCTCTACCAGAAGACCTCGGGACGCCCGACCGCCGCGTCGATCGTGAAGTGGATCGATGGGTGTCGGACGCCGGCGCCGCGGGGCTGCACGGCGGTCGCCGCATCGTTCGAGAGCTCGTGTTTCTCGCAGAGCTTCACCTTCATCACCGGTCGTCCATCGGCGCAGGAGGCCGCGCTGATCGCGCGCGGCTGCATGAAGATCGAGTACCGCTGCGACGACCGCTAGGGCATCGGCCGGCGCGGCTCGCTCGGCTTGTCGTCGTCGCTGCTCTTGCGCTTCTTCTTCTTCTTCGTCTTCTTGCGCTTCGCAGGCTTCGCCTTCTTGGCGACGGTCTTCTTCTTGGCCTTCGCCTTGGTCGACTTCTTCGCGACGGGTCGCGCCTCGGCCATGGGCACGCTCCCCGCGAGGAACAGGGACATGACCGCCAGGAGCACCAGCCTGAGCACGATCTCTAGGTAAGCCGATCTGGGGGCAACGGACAACGGCTTATCTCGTTGCCATTCGCAACGTTGTGATCGCGGTCCGCGGGGAGGCCCCCGGCCAACTGTCGAATGTCCTGGACGTCTGGACCGCCCACCGGCGAGGGTGCCCTGGCATGCCCCTTGATGCCCGGAACGTCATGCGACTGGCCGTAGTCTCGCTGGCGATCATCCTCGGCGGCTGTCCCGGCTCGCAGCATCCCGGGAACGGGGACGACGTCGGCGGCGCCGATGCGGCGGTCGACGGCGGCGAGACGGCCTGCCCGGCGGTTCCGACCTGCACGACGACCATCACGTACAAAGGCGCGGGCACCAACGTGGTGCTGCGCGGCGACTTCGCGACCGACGGCTGGACCACCGGCGTGGCGATGCAGAGGACGGCGGCCGGCTTCGAGGTCACGATCCCGGCGAACGACCAGCAGGTGATCGTCTACAAGCTCGTGGTCGACGGCACCTGGCTCCCGGATCCCGATAACGCACGTCGCTCGCCCGATGGCTTCGGCTCGTTCAACTCGGTGGTGCGCGTCGATTGCGATCACTGCCCGGCGCGCGCGCCGATCGACTGGCGTGATGCGGTCATGTACTTCGTGATGATCGATCGGTTCGCGAACGGCGATCCGGCGAACGATGCACTGGTCGGCGGCGTGGAGCAGCCCGGCAACTACCTCGGCGGCGACTTCGCCGGCGTGACGAAGAAGATCGAAGAGGGCTACTTCACGGACCTTGGCATCAACACGCTGTGGATCACCTCGCCGATCGACAACGCCGACAACTCGAATCCCGGCTCGGATGGTCACGCGTACTCCGGCTATCACGGCTACTGGCCGAAGGATCTGACCCAGCCGGAGTCCAAGCTCGGTACCGAAGCCGAGCTCAAGCGCCTCGTCGATACGGCGCACGCGCACGGACTTCAAGTCTTGATCGACTACGTGATGAACCACGTGCACTCGGCGAGCCCGGTGTACCAGCAGCACCCGGACTGGTTCTGGCCGAACGACAACGGCTCCGGCGGCAACTGCGTGTGCGGTGGCGGCTGCAACTGGGATACCGATCGCCTGAAGTGCTGGTTCGATCCGTTCCTCCCCGACTTCAACTTTCAGAACGGCGACGCGCGTCGCTACTCCGTCGAGAACGCGGTGTCGTGGGCGAAACGCATCGGCATCGACGGCTTCCGTCTCGACGCGGTCAAGCACATCGAGACCTCCTGGCTCACGGATCTGCGCGCGCGCATCCAGGCCGAGGTCGCGTGGGATCAGACGTTCTACATGGTCGGCGAGACCTTCGATGGCAGCCGCGATCTCATCAAGTCGTACGTCAACCCCGACACGATGCTCGACGGTCAGTTCGATTTCCCGCTGCGCGGCAGCGTGCTCGCGAACGTCCTGCGCCGCGATGGCTCGATGAGCGACCTCGCCGGCTTCCTCGGCAGCAACGTCGGCTTCTACGGGGCAGGCTCGGTGATGTCCACGTTCCTCGGCAATCACGACGTGCCGCGCACGATCGGCATCGCCGACGACTCGCCGATGTTCGGCGCGTGGGACGGCGGCAAGGATCGCGCGTGGACCAACAAGCCGAACGCGCCGAGCAACAAGAGCCCGTACGAGCGGCTGACCGTCGCGTACACGCTGCTGTACTCGCTGCCCGGGATCCCGATGCTCTACTACGGCGACGAGATCGGCATGCCCGGCGCGGGCGATCCCGACAATCGACGGTTCATGCAGTGGACCGGCTACACCGCGAACCAGACGTTCCTTCGCGATCGCCTCGCGGGTCTCGCGAAGGCGCGCGCACAGCACCCGGCGCTCCGCCGCGGCGCGTACCAGCAGCTCGGGGTGACGACCGACGCGCTCGTCTACAAGATGACCGCCGCCGGAGACACCGTGTTCGTCGCGCTCAACCGCGGCGACGGGACGCAGTCGGCGCCGGGTCTGCCCGCCGGTGACTACAAGGACGCGATCACCGGCGAGGCCGTCCACGCTCCGCTCATGCTCGCTCCACGTTCGGCGCTGCTCCTGCTCGCAAATTGAGAGATTTCCCGAGCGATCGCTCGGGGTTGCTCTCACGGAGCAACTGCGCTCGATCCTTCGAGAATGCGGCAGATCACGCCGGT
This sequence comes from Haliangiales bacterium, assembly GCA_038203335.1. GTDB lineage: Bacteria > Myxococcota_A > Polyangia > Haliangiales > Haliangiaceae > JABFXX01. Next base: position 4,018 of record JBBRED010000366.1, read on the forward strand.
TGAATCTCACGCTGGAGGGCGACCACGAGTCGTGGCAGAGTTCGCGGCGATGTTGCGCATGATGTGGCTGACGCTCGCACTCTCGACCGCCGGCCTCGGTGCCTGTCAGCACGAGGCGAAGCCGTACATGGCTCCCGGCGAGGTGGTGCCGCTGCCGCCCGCCTCGGGCACGCCGATCGGCTACATCCTCGACAACGCGACGCAGCTCAAGCTCGATGGCGAGCAGCAGGAGAAGCTGAGGGCGATCGACAACAGCCTCTCGGTCCGCAACGACGCGATCGACACGCAGCTGCGCGAGATCGAGCACCCGGAGGAAGACGAACAGGAGCCGCGCAAGAAGAACGAGCCGCCGCCGAAGCCGAAGAACATGGCGCCCGGCGTTCAGCCCGTCCACACCACGGCGGACTCGGGCAAGCTCCACGAGGCGAAGTCCGCGAACAACGAGGACGCGCTGAAGAAGGCGTTCGCCCTCCTCGACGAGACGCAGCAGATCGCGGCGCGCAAGCTCCTCGACGACCGCGGCATCTCGTCGCCCGGCGGCGCGGGCAAGCAGCCACCGCCGCGCAACGAAGACAACGGCGGCGTTCCGCTCGAGCCGTAGCGACCTGCGACGCTTGACGTCGCGCGCACGTCCCGGCGTAGAGTCGCCGCCGTGCGCATCTCCAGACTGCTTCTACCCATCCCGCTGATCGCTCTGGCCGCGTGCGGCTCGCCGAAATCGGCGTCCTCGCCGAAGGACAAGGCACTCGTCGCCGAGGCGGCGAAGTTCGTCGCCGACACCGATGTCGAGCTGCGCAAGGTCATGGTCGGCGCCGCCGAGGCGCAGTGGGCCAACGCGACCGACATCACCGATGCGCACGAGGCGGCCGAGTCCGCGGCGAACAGCATCCAGAACGACACCATCGCGAAGCTCATCAAGCAGGCGCGCAAGTACGAGCCGATCATGGATCAGCTCGAACCGCTGACGCGCCGGCAGCTGCAGGTGCTGATCAACATCACCACCGTCGCCACGCCGGTCGCACCATCGCCGGATGATCCCGCGCAGGCCGCCGAGCTCGCGAAGGTCGCGACCGAGATGGGCAGCATCTACGGCAAGGGCAAGGTCTGCGAGGGCAAGGACTGCAAGGCGCTCGACGAGCTGTCGAAGACGCTGCAGACCACGCGCGATCCCAAGGTCGCGCTCACCGCGTGGAAGGGCTGGCACGACACCGTCGGTCACCAGGAGCGCGATCTGTTCGTGAAGTACGTCGGCCTCGCGAATGCAGGCGCGAAGGCGATCGGGTTCCCCGATGTCGCCGCGATGTGGAAGTCGGCGTACGACATGCCGCCCGATGCATTCGAAGCCGAGACCGATCGCCTGTTCAACCAGCTCAAGCCGCTCTACACCCAGCTCCACTGCTACACGCGCAAGAAGCTGAACGGCATCTACGGCGACGCCGTGGTGCCGAAGACCGGCCCGATGCCGGCGCACCTCCTCGGCAACATGTGGGCGCAGTCGTGGGACTACATGTACAAGGAGCTCGAGCCGTACCCCGGCGAGGCGACGATCGACGTGACGCCCGCGATCGAGGCGAAGCTCGACGACAAGGCAATGGTCCGCCTGGGCGAGGCGTTCTACACGTCGCTCGGCATGCCGCCGTTGCCGCCGTCGTTCTGGGAGCGCTCGATGTTCCAGAAGCCGGCGGGCAAGGAGGCCGTGTGCCACGCCTCCGCGTGGGACGTGCAGTTCAACAACGACCTGCGTATCAAGATGTGCATCGAGAAGAACCAGGAGGATCTCGTCACGATCCACCACGAGCTCGGCCACGACTACTACTTCGCCGCGTACTACAAGCTGCCGATCGTTCTCCAGCAAGGCGCGAACGACGGATTCCACGAGGCGATCGGCGACACCGTGGCCCTCTCGATGACGCCTCAGTACCTCAAGACCAAGGGCCTGCTCGCCGAGGTCAAGACGAACGACCACGTCACGATCAACCTCCAGATGCACAAGGCACTCGAGAAGATCGCGTTCCTCCCGTTCGGCCTCGTCGTCGATAAGTGGCGGTGGGACGTGTTCGCCGGGAAGGTCGCGCCGGCGCAGTACAACCAGCGCTGGTGGGATCTGCGCAAGCAGTACCAGGGCATCGTGCCGCCGGTGGCGCGCGGCCCCGAGGACTTCGATCCCGGCGCGAAGTACCACGTGCCCGCGAACGTTCCGTACATGCGGTACTTCCTCGCGGCGGTGCTGCAGTTCCAGTTCCACCGCGCGCTGTGCAAGAAGGCCGGCTTCACCGGGCCGCTCAACGAGTGCTCGATCTACAACAACAAGGCCGCCGGCGACGCGTACTGGAAGATGCTCCAGCTCGGCGCCTCGAAGCCGTGGCAGGAAGCGCTGTTCGAGCTGACCGGCGAGAAGGAGATGGATGCGACCGCGATCCTCGAGTACTTCGCGCCGCTGCAGAAGTGGCTCGAGGAGCAGAACAAGGGCCAGAGCTGCGGCTGGTGACCTAGTCGACCCGCCCGTCGTCGGCGAGCTTGCCGAGCTCGCGGTACTCGAGCAGCACCGCGCGCTCGAGGTGCTGCTGCGTCAGCGCGGTGCCCTCCTGAGCGGCGAGGAACGCGGCGCGCAGCGCGCTGTTGCGGATGTAGCCACCCGACAGCGGGAACCGGCGCGCGAGAGCGCCGAAGTCGAGCACACCCGCGGTGGGGATCCGCGACGTCACGTGCGCGGCCCACAGCTGTGCGCGCAGCGTCTCGTCGGGCAGCGGGAAGTACATGCGCATCGACATGCGGCGCTTGAACGCCGGATCGATCGAGCCATCGAGGTTCGTGGTCAGCAGCGCGACACCTTCGAACGCATCGAGACGCTGAAGCAGGTAATTGACCTCGAGGTTCGCGTAGCGGTCGTTGCTCGACTTGACCTCGGACCGCTTCGCGAACAGCGAGTCGGCCTCGTCGAACAGCAGCATGATGCGGCCGTCCTCCGCGGCGTCGAACAGCTCGCCGAGGTGCTTCTCGGTCTCACCGATCCACTTCGACATCACCTTCGCGAGATCCACGCGATACAGCTCGAGCCCGAGCTCGCGTGCGATCAAGCCCGCGACCATCGTCTTGCCGGTACCCGGCGGGCCATAAAACAGCGCGGTGATGCCGCGCGCCGTGGCGATCCGGTCGTCGTAGCCCCAGTCGTCGAACACCGTGCGGCCGTGGCGCGCGCGGCCGATCAGCTCGCGAATACTGTCGAGCATCTCGTCGGGCAGCGACACCTGGTCCCAGTCCGCGAGCCGGGTCACGCGCTGCGCGGTGGCACCGATCCGCGTGGCGAGGTGCTGGCGCGCCGCCTCGTCGACGATCGCATCGTGCTCGGCTGGGCTCGCATCCGCGCGCACGATCCGCGCGCGCGCATCCGTGACCACGCGGTGGATCGTGCCCGGCGCGATCTTGTAGCGGCGCGCGAGCTGCGCCGAATCCGCGGAGATCCGCGCGGCGGCGAGGGCATCGGCGAACACGCGCGCCCGGACCGTCTCCGACTGCGCGGGGATCACCAGCTCGGCGAAGCCCGGATCGAGCGGAGCCTCGCCATCGAGCCCCGTGCGCAGCACGAGCGGGCCCGGATGCTCGCGCAGGATCTGGCGGAGCATGCGGTTCGCCTCCTTGTCGGCGGCATCGTGGAGCTCGATGTTCGAGACCACCGGCACCGCACGCGCGAGTGCCGCCCGGGTGAGCTCGCGCGCGAGCTGCTCGCGCGGAACCTCCGATGCATCGATGCACGCGATCGTGCGCCCGACCTTCGCGGCGAGCGACGCGATCACGGTGTGACGTCCGCTGCCGCGCCGGCCGCGCACCACCGCGCGGAGCGGCGACGACGCGCCACGGGTCTCCGCGAGCTCGAGCATGAACGCGCGCAGCGCCGAGCGATCGAGTACGAGGTCCGCGAGATCGCGGTCCGCCCTGCGGATCGTGCGGAGCCCGACGTTCCCGCGGAGACGCGCGATCAGGACGTCATCGATGTCGAGGCCACCGTGAGCATCCATGTGGACGATGCCGTGACGCACGAGCGGCGCATCGGGCCCGAGCTCGTCGAGGATCTGATCACGCGTCGCGCTGCCCGCGCGGCCGAGCAGCAGCATGACCTGGGACAGGTCGCACATCGCCGTGGACGCACCGTTGCCGAGGATCCGGTACATGCGGCCGACCTCGCAGCGCACGCGCGGCGCCACGACCGTGATCAGGATCTGCATCGCGACCGACGACAACCGCAGCTCGTCGGCGAGCTCGAGGAACGGCAGCACCCCGCCGGCGCGCAGGCTCGCGTGAACACGCCGCGACAACAGCGACGCACGACGCGCGAGTAGCTCGCAGGCCGTGGCGACCTGCCCGCCGGCGTGCCCGCCCCCCAGCCCCGCGAGGGCACCGACTTCGCGCTCGAACGGATGATGACCCTCGACATCGGCGCTGATCCGGCCGCTGTCCCACGCCTCGGCGATCGCCACCGCCGCGCGCGCCGCGACCATGTCGAGCAGCGCGCCGAGGTGAGCGTCCGCATCGGCGAACGGCGCCGCATCGCTGATCTCCGTCGACGACAACCT
>JBBRED010000367.1:0-8579 GCA_038203335.1 Haliangiales bacterium
GTCGAGCAGCTTGTCGGCAGGCGGGCACGAGCTGCAGCCCTGCGAGGTGAACAGCTCGACCACGAGCGGGCCCTCGGGACCGGTTGCTCCGCGAGGTGTGCCCTCGGCGGAGGTGCAGGCCATCGAGAGAACGGGCAGGAGGACGGGCAGGAGGAGGCCACGCATGGCGTATCTACGCGCCTCCGGCGCACCGGTTACCAGGGAACGATGGAGCTCCAGGTCCGGACGGCCGAGCGCTATTTTCGGAGGGCGCGCACGATCTCTTCGCGGACGACCGTCGCGAGATCGTGGGCCACGCCCCCCGGCGACATCGTCGGGACGTTGGCGTGGGGCGCGGGCGCGCAGGCCACCACCGGCGTCTGGGGCGCGCTCGTGCCCATCAACTGCGCCGCCGTCTTGACGGCGTTGTCGGCGGCGCGGCCGATGTTCGCTTTGGCGCGCGCGGCGAGGAGCGGTCCGATCGCCGCATCGGGGAGCGGCTGCACGCCGCCGAGCGCTTCGGCCGCGATCGCGATCTTCGCGAGGTGCTCGACCAGCTCGAGGCGAAGCAACGCTTGCTCGGGATCCGCGCCCCACGCCAGCACCCCGTGGTTGCCGAGCAGCACGGCGTCGACGAGCTCGCACCACGGCGCGAGCGCCTGTCGTGCGGGGTCGCCGGGCTGCGCGTAGGCGATCGTCGGGATCCGCGGTCCGAGCGAGACCAGCGCCTCCGCGATGAACGGACGCTCGATCGGGTTCTTGCGCGACGACGCGATCGCGGTCGCGTTCGGCGGGTGCGCGTGGACCACGCAGTGGATATCGGGCCGGCGCTCGTAGACCGCGAGGTGCAAGCCGATCTCGCCGAACACGCGGCCGGAGCCGACGACCTGGCCCTTTGCATCGACCTCGATCAGGTCGCGCTCCTGGATCACGCGCTTCGACGTGGCGGTCGGAGTGGCGAGGTAGCGCGAGCCGTCACGCGCGGTCACGTTGCCGTCGTGGTTCGCGACCCATCCGGCGGCGTGGAGGTGACGCGCGACCTCCGCGAGCTCGCGGCGCAACGGCTGGCCGGACTTCATGTGGTCACGGCATCGACGATGCCGACGATGATCGATCGGATCGGCGTCTTGTCGCCCTGCTGAAGGATCTGGCGCACGCCGTTGCCCTCGGTGAGCACGATGACCTGGTCACCGACGCCGGCCTGCACGTGATCGATCGCGACGAAGCTCGCGCCGGTGTCCGCACCGGTCTCGTCGAGCGGCTGCACGACGAACATCGGATGCCCGGCGAACGCGGGGTGCTTGACGGTGGCCCAGAGTGGACCGACGACGCGGCAGTGCTTCACGCGGGTGCCTTGGCGGGAACGTCGACGCCGTCGACGATGCCGACGATCGCGGCATCGACCGGGACGAACCACGGATCGCAGGCGAGCGCCGCCTCGCGCGAGCCTACGAGGTACACGAAGTCGCCGACGCCGGCCTGCACGCGATCGACCGCGGCCTGGATGTCGCCGACGGGCGTGCCGTGCTCGTCGACGGGCTGCACGAGCAAGAGCTTCGTGCCCGCGAGGCCCTCGGCCTTGCGCTCGGCGACGAGGGTTCCCTTGACGATCCCGAGGTACATCGGAGCGGCAGCCTACCACACGGCCGTTCCCGCTATCATCGTCCGATGAACGCACGCGTGATGGTGGGGCTGCTCCTGGTGTCCTCGGTGGCGATCGCGAAGCCGAAGCTGACGACCAAGACGACCGGGCTGTACCCGAGCAAGGCGTGCAAGACGAAGATCAAGGGCGGCGAGGGGCAGGACCCGGTGCTGACGTGCCCGGCCGTGAAGGGCTTCGGCGTGGAGGTGTTCTTCTCCGCGACCGACACGCACGTCACGGTGTCGGGCGGGAAGGCCGGCGACACGAGCATCAACGGACGGATCGGCGACAAGCTCGAGTGGAGGCTCGCTGATGGGGTGCCCTACGCGCTGCTCGTCGAGCTCGCGGAGACCGATCAGGATGCCGAGGCCTCGCCGGCGGTGAAGCCGCGGGTCTCGGTGTTCGCGATCGGCGACTCGATCGCGAAGGGCGAGGTCGCGATCGCCGCCGTGCCGAAGGCGAAGCTCGCGAAGGAGAAGCAGCGCGCGTGGGCCGAGGCGCGCACCCTCGCGGACAAGCTCGTTCCCTAGCGAACGCCGACGCCGAGCTTCGTGCGGAGCGGCAGCCACGCGGGCTGGCCGAGTGCGGAGATCAGGTGTTGCGCGGTGGCGCCGCGCGCCGTGGCGAGCGCGACGATCGTCTTCGGATCGCCGCCGACGAGGAGCGCCGCACGGTCGGCGGTGCGCTCGCAGGCCGCGACGTGATGGCGAACATCGAGGACGAACAGGGAGGTGGTGGCGAGGGTCTGCTCGAGGCGCGAGCGGATCTTCACCGAGAGCGCGGCCTTCACCATCTCGTCGTGACCGCGCTGAACGTCCTGATCGACGACGAGCGCAGCGGCGGCCTCGCGCAGCGCAGGAGGACCGAACAGCCGCAGGACGGAGGCGAGGAGGCGCGTGGCGTCGGCGATCGGCATGCCGGCGAACACGATGTGCTCGGGGCGAGTCAGCTCGACCGCGCGCGCGAGCTTCGCGCGAACGACCTCGGGAGGTATTCCCGAGTCTGCGGTGAACCGCGGGCCGAGGACGATCACCGGCGTGGCGGCGCTGACGACCGTGACGTCCTCGCCTTCCTCGCGCTGGTACAGCATCACGGCACCGGTGCCCAGCGCCGTGGTCAGCCGCGAGAACATCGCGGTCGCGGGGGTGTGCAGCGTGGCGGGGATGCGCTTCGCGCCGCCCACGCCCTGGCGCGACAGCGCCTCCTCGAGATCCGGCCACAGGAGCGTGGCGGCCTCGGCGAGCGCCGCGGCGACGGGCCCGAGCAACGCCTCGTCGGGATCCGTGATCATCGCGCGCTCGGTGGGATCGATGACGGCCTTGTAGGTCTCGTCGTCGCGCATCGCGTACGGCTTGTGGATCGAGAGGAACGCGCTCTGGTGGACCTCGGCGGTGTGGCCCGCGGCGACGGCGAGATCGAGCGTGGCGCGGCCGGCGTCGGCGCGATCGAGACGGCGCAGCTCCTCGGCCCACGCGACGAGGTCGGTCAGGGCGCCCGTGGCACCGGTGATCGCCGCGAGGTGATTCGTGATCGCGTCCTTGCGCGCCGGATCGTCGCTCGCACGGGCGAGCTCGACAAGGCCACGGCGAGCATGGGTGGCGCCCTCGGAGGTGGGAGCGAGCTCCACCGCGCGGTCGTACGCCTGCACCGCCTGGCGCGCATCGCCGCGCTGGTGGCGCGCGAGGCCGAGCCGGTAGGACAGCATCGCGCGGCGCGCGTGGGTCTCCTGACCCGACAGGCGATCGTCCTTCGCTGTGAGCAGGCGGGTCAGCATCGCGGCGGCGGCCTCGACATCCGCGGCGTCGATCGCGAGACCGGAGGCGAGGTCGACCGCGTCGACGTCATACGGATCGCTCTCGACGGCGCGGTCGGCCGCGGCGCGTGCACGGGTGCGATCTCCCTCGGCGAGGTAGTCGCGCGCGGCGCGCAGGTAGCGCCCAGCGCGATCGCCCGGCGTGGCGCCGAACGCGGCCATCAGCTCGGCGGTGCGCGCGGCCCCGCCGTGATCGTTCGCGAGGTCCTGGCGCTCGAGCAGCTTCTCGAGGAGCGGGACGTGCTTCGCCTCGATCGGCTGCGCGGCGGCCACCGCGGCGGAGAAGCAGGTACGCGCGCGCTCCTCGTCCTGGAGCATGAGCAGCGCCATGTCTCCGAGCGCCTCGAACAGGCGCATGCGCTCGACGGGCTCCTCGGTGGCGGTGGCCTGGCGGGTGAGCAGGTCGGCTGCCTTGCGGTGGTCACCTTGCTCCATCGCGATCTCGGCGAGCGCTTGAAGCGCCGGCGCGTAGTTCGGCTTGAGCTCGAGCGCGCGCACGTACAGCGGCTGGGCCTTCTCGGGACGGAGGCTGCGGATCTCGGCGAGCGCCGCGTGATACAGGCCCTGCGCGACCTCGGTTGGATAGCGCGCGGCGTCCTCGTGCGCGGCGAGCGGCGACAGGTGCAGCGCCGCCTCGCGCCAGCGGCGCGCCTTGTACCGGTTCTCGCCGAGGGCGAGCTTGATGAGGAGGTGCCCGCGGTGCAGGCGATCGGCGGCGACCAGCGTCTGGTATGCGTCCTCGTCGCGGCCGAGCTTCTCGTGCGCGTTCGCCATGCGGCGATGCAGGTCCGCGATCAGCGCGGCGGGCGCGCCCTGGAGCGCGGTGCTCTCGAGGATCTGGCGGAGGAACTGCTCGAGGTCGTTCCAGCGGCCGGCGTCGGCGTAGAAGTCCGCGAGCGCGACCACAGCCGGCAGGTGATCCGGAACGCAGCCGAGCGCCTCGAGCAGGTGGCGCTCCGCGGCGGGCTCCACGCCGGCCGCACGCGAGAGCGCCGCGAGCTGCGTCATGATGCGCGCCTTCTCGGGCGGGGTCAGCGATTCGTCCTCGAGGCGCTTCTCGAGCACGCGCGCCGCGGTCTCGGGATCCCCGCCCTTCTCGACGAGGCCGGCGAGCGCCCACGTGGCATCGCTATGGTACGGGCGCAGCGCGAGCACGCGCTCGTAGGTCGCGCGCGCGGCGGCGGTGTCGCCGACCTTGGTCTGCAGCACGTCGCCGGCGGCCATCAGCGCGGCGAGCTTGAGATCGTCGTCGGTGGCGCGCTCGGCCTCGCGCAGCTTCGCATCGGCGAAGGCGCGCGGGTCATCGTCGGGCGACGCGACGTTTGCGAGCACTGCGAGCGCGGTGGGGTGCTCGGGTACGAGCGCGAGCGCTTCGTCGAGCGCTGCCTTCGCGCCGGCCTTGTCGTCGAGCTTCTCGAGGCGGAGCTGTGCGAGGCGGATGTGCAGCGCAGCGAGCTCGCCGCGCGGCACGTTCGCGTTCTGATCGCCCGGCGCGGAGAGCGTGTCGATCCGATCCTCCAGGATCGCGGCGGCCTCGCGGTCGCGGCCGCCCTTCATCAGCGCCGCGACGAGCTGATCGGCGAGCCCGGCATCCTCGGGCGCGATGGTGCGCGCGTGGCGGAGCGCCGCGGCGGCCTCCTCGGGCGCGTTGAGCCACTCGGTCAGCACCTGCGCGCGGCGCGACAGCAGGGCAGCGCGTGCAGCCGGATCGCGCTCGAGCGCGGCGCGGCGGCGCAGCACATCGGACAGCTCGGTCCAGCGCGCGTTGGTCTGGTAGATCGAATCGAGTGCGGCCCACGCGTCGACGTCGTCGGGCCACGTGGTGACGAGCTGGTTGTACGCGTCGAGCGCGCGATCGGGCAGCTCGAGCTCCTTGACGTAGATCCGCGCGATCGAGTGCAACGCCTCGCGCGCCTCGGGCGAGCCCTCGGAGACCTCGCTGACGCGCGCGAGCGTCTCGATCACCTTCGACCAGCGGCCCACGGAGCCGTAGAGGTTCGCGAGCTGGAACAGGATGGCCGTGTCGGCGGGCGAGAGGTGGCGCAGCCGCTCGAACGCGTCGATCGCGTCGTGCGGGCGCTGCAGCTTCTCGGTGTACATGGTGGCGAGCTCGCGCAGCAGCTGCGGGCGCTCGGCCTCGGGGGCGGCGGTGCCGAGGCGCGGATCGGTGCGCTCCTCGAGCGACGCGGCGAGCTCGACCCAGCGGCCCTCGCCCCGGTAGAGCTCTTCGATGCGCGCGCGCGCGACCGGCTCGTTCGGCAGCATGCCGAGGATGCGGCGCAGCTGAGCCTCGGCCTCGCGCGGCTTCTTCTGCTCGCTGCGGATCGTGGCGACCTCCATCAGGAGATCCGATGCGGCGACGGCAGTCTCGGCCTCCTCGGCCATGCCCTCGTACAGGTCGGCGAGGCGATCCCACGCGCGGTGATCCTGCGCGATCCGGTGGAGGCGCGCACGCACCTCCGCATCGCCGCCGGGCGCGCGGCGGGCCTGCGCGAAGGCACGGGCGAGCGCATCGAACGCGCGCACGATGTCCTTGCCGCCGGTCTCCCACACCTCGGCGGCGCGGTAGAGCCAGCGGAGGCGCGACTCGTGATCCGTCACGGGCATGCTCTCGTACGCGACGGCGAGCTCTTCCCACGGCGACTCGAACGCGCGGTTCGGCAGCGTGGGCAACGGCGCGCGACGCACCGAGGCCTGCGCCTTGCGCGGCGCCGGCGGCGGACCGGCGGTCGGCGACTTCGTGCGCGCCATGCCGGGCAGCGGCGGCCGGATCGACGGCGGGCGCGGCGGCGGCTTTGGCGGACCCTTGGCACCGGGCGGCAGACGCGGCGGCACGATCATGTTGCGGATGTCGTTCTGCGACAGCGCCATCGTCGAGTTCTCGGCGGTGAACTCGCCGGTCGGGACGACGGGCTTCCTGGTCTGCTGCTGCGCGGCGGCGAGCTCGATCTCGGTGAGATCGAGCGGCTGCGTGGAGTCGCCGACCGACAGCGTGGCGTCGGTGATGTCGCCGACGCCGAGATCGGTATCGGCGAGCGGCTCGGTCTGAAGGCGCCGCGGGATGGTGCCGCGGCCGGGCGCGATGCGGCCGGAGACCGCGACCGCCTCGGCGATTGTGTGGTCGGCCTGGATCGTGGCGGACGGCGGCTCGGAGTGCGGGATCCGGTCGGTCTCGCGGTACTTGCCGATCACGCGCGCGAGCCGCCACAGGTGCGAGGTGGTGTCGGCGTCGTCGGGCTGGAGCAGAAGCGCGATCAGGTGGGTGCGGAACGCGCGGGGCGCATCCTTCAGCTGCTCCTCGATCACCGCCGCCTTGCGGCGCAGCAGCTCGACGCGCCGCGCCGACGTGGGCGCGCGCTCGACCAGCGCCGAGTCGACGGCGACGACATCGTTCCACGCGCGGGCCTTGGTCGCGAGCGCGACGAGCGTGACGCGCACGTCCTCGCGCTCCGGCGACCACGAGAACGCCGCGAGCACGTCGGCGACGGCGCCCTTCGGATCGTTGACGCGCTCGTCGAGGATCCGCGCGCGGCGCAGGTACAGCTCGACGCGCTCCGGCGGCGCGGCGGCGGCGAGCGCGACATCGTACGAGTCGAGCAGTGACTTCCACGTCTGCCGCGATTCGAGCTCGGCGGCGATGCGCTCCAGCTCGGTGAGGAGACCGCCATCGCGCGGCGCGACGGACAGCGCTTCGGCGTTCGTGGTCATCGCGCGCGGCTTGTCGCCGAGGCGGCGCTCGAGCAGGTTGGCGAGCTCGCGGGACAGCGTGACGAACCGCTCGGGCTCGGCGGGGGCGCCGCTCGCGCCGAGGGTGATCAACCGCTTCCGCTCGTCGGTGAGGACCTCGGCGAGCTCGCGCCACAGGCCGTACGACTCGCCCGCGCGGCGAACATCGGCGAGCGTCGACTCGTCGGGCGCCTCGTCGTGCGCGCGGCGCCACCAGCGGAACGCGCCCTTCGGATCCGCGAGCTTGTCGGCGGTGGCGGCGGCGATCCGCTGGACCAGCGCGCGCCGGTCCTCGGCGTACGCGGCGGCATCCGGCGACTCTCCCGCTCCAGGGCGAAGGCCCGTTCGCTCCAGTTCGGCGCCGGGCAGCAGCGCGAGCATGCGCTCGAGCATGACGACGTACTCTTTCCACTTGCCGAGCCGCGCGAGCAGATCGGCGGAAGCGGCGAGCGCCTCGTCCTGATCACCGTCGAGCTCGAGCACGCGCTTGAACGCCTGCAGCGCGCGCGTTGGGTTGTTGAGGCGGTCGCGGCACATCATGCCGATCTCGAGGCCGCGGGCGATCTTCCGGATCGGCTCGGGCGACAGATACATCTCGCGCTCGGCGACGCGCACCGCGGCATCGAAGTCGCCGCGCGCCTCGTGCAGGCGGCGCAGCGCGGTGTGCGCGTCGAGGTGGTTCGGGTTGAGCTCGGACATCAGGTGCTCGAGCACCTTGATCGCCTCGGCCGGCGCGCCGAGCTTCTCCTCGAGCAGCTCCGCGCGCTCCATCGCCGCCTGGCACGCGTGCTCGCGATCATCGGGCGCGACGAGCTGGGAGAACGACAGGATCTGGGCGCCGAGCACGTCGGCGAGCTCGCGCCACTTCGAGGCGCCCCGGTGGAGCCGGACCAGCGCGGCGAGCGCGGTGCGGTTGCGCGGGGTGAGCTCGAGCACGCGGTGCCACGCCTTGATCGAGCGGACGGGATCGCCGAGGTGGGTGTCGAGCACGGTCGCGTAGCGCTCGAGCTCGAGCGCGCGCATCGCGGCCTCGGGCGTGCCCTGCGCCGGCAGCGGCTTGCCGCCATCGAGCCGCTCGAGGATCTGCGCGAGCTCGGGCCAGCGCTCCACGCGCTCGTACAGCTCCGACAGCGCGGCGAGCGCATCGGGGTCCGACGGCGACGCGCGCAGGGTCTGCTCCCAGCGATCGAGCGCGGCCATGTCGTCCTGGCGCGCGGTCGCGAGCCGGGCGAGCCGCTTGAGCAGCTTCGCGCGCTCGGCCGGCGAGGTCGACGCGGCCGCGTGGTACTCGAGGGTCTGCTCGAGGCGCGGATCGTTGGCCTTCTCGAGCACGCGCTCCATCCGCTCGAGCGCATCGCGATCGCCGCTCAGCAGCTCGAGCACCGCGCGCGAGGCGTAGACCACGCCGTCGACATCGGC
>JBBRED010000368.1:0-8552 GCA_038203335.1 Haliangiales bacterium
CGGACGTCGCGATCGAGAGCCTCGAGGCCGAGCCGCTGAAGACGCGCACCGCGGGTCTGCTCGCGGGCGTCGGCACGTGTCCGACCCGCCGCCTCGACGTGGCGATCGACGGCGAGCCCGAAGCGGGCTCGTTCCCACTGATCGTTGCCTCCCATTGCCACGCCTGCACCCGGTTCTCGAACGCATCGACTGCGATCCGCCTGGCGAGCCACGGGTTCGTCGTGGTCACCGTCGATCACACGGCCGACACGATGTGGGATCTCCTCGATGGCCACGAGGCCTCACTCGATACCGCACAGCTCGCGCTCCGGGTCGCCGATCTCAAGCTCGCGATCGACCTCGCCTCGCCCGCCCTCGTCTCCGCGGATCGCGAACGCCTCGGTGTGTTCGGCCACAGCTTCGGCGCCGTCACGGCAGGACGCCTGGCCCAGATCGATACCCGGGTGAAGGCCGCCGCCGCCCTCGCCGCCCCGATGGAGAACCCCCTGATCCCCGGGGTCAAGCTGGCCGAGATCAGTCAGCCGCTGCTGTTCCTGGTCGCCCGCGAGGACAACTCGATCACCGAATTCGGAAACAAGCTGATCCGCGACAACTTCACGGGCGCCACGAACCGCGCCTGGAAGCTCGAGGTGACCGACGCTGGCCACTGGTCGGTCTCCGATCTCGACGGCCTGATCCCCGCCTTCAACAAGGGGTGCGGGCCGGGCACCCGTCAAGACGATGGATCGGCGTTCGACTACCTCGATCCCGAGCTAGGACGGTCGATCGCGGCGGCGTACGTCACGGCGTTTTTCCGAGCCACGCTGGACGAGGATGAAGGTGCGGAGGCGTACCTGACTCGGGGTTTCCCCGACGAAGAATTGGTCGACGTAGCTCGTCACGACTGATGTAAGATCACTCTCCATGGACGGCAGTGGAGCGCTTGGTTCATTCAAGGAGATCATCACGCGCGATGACTTCGCGCTCGATCAGGCCGCGCTGCTGATCGGCTCGTGGGACTACCCCGAGCGTGACCTCGCCGCGTATCGCGCGGAGCTCGACAAGATCGCCGCGCGCGTGCGTCCCGAAGTGGAGCGCGCGACGACGGGCATCGGACGCGCGCGTGCGATCAGCGACTGGCTGTTCGATCACCTCGGCTTCTCCGGCAACACCAGCGACTACTACGATCCGCGCAACAGCTTTCTGTGCGAGGTGCTCGATCGCAAGACCGGCATTCCGATCACGCTCAGCGTGCTCTACCTCGAGGTCGCCCGCCGGGTGGACGTGCTCGCGCAGGGCGTGAACTTCCCCGGTCACTTTCTCGTTCGCGTGGCGATCGACGATGGGTGGCTGTTCCTCGATCCGTTCTCGGGCGGTCGCGCGCTGACGCCGTCCGATCTCGAGGCGCTGCTCCGCAAGACCACGCAGCCCGATGCCGTGCTCGAGCCGAGCGTGATCGCCGCGGCGAGCAAGCGTCAGATCCTGTCCCGAATGCTCGTCAATCTCGCGGGCATCTACGGCCGCCACGGCGATCTGCCGCGCTCCCTCGATGTTCTCGAGCGCCTGCACGTGCTGGAGCCGGCGAATCCGCGGATCGCGCGCGATCTCTCGCAGCTGCGCGAGCGTGTCGACGGTCTGAACTAGTAGACTGTGCCTCGATGTCCGAGGACCCACGCGACACGTTCTCCGCCGGAGCGGTCGCGAAGCAGCTCGACTTCTGCACGTTCTGTCCGAAGATGTGCCGGCACGCGTGCCCGGTGTCCACCGCGAGCGGCCGCGAGACGTTCATTCCGCAGGTCAAGATGGACAGGGCGAACCAGCTGCGGCTCGGTCGCGCCGAGTGGACCGCCGAGGCCACGGATCCGTTGTGGGCGTGCACCGGCTGCCGTCACTGCACGATGTACTGCGATCACGGTAACGAGCCCGGCCTGGTGCTCCTGTCCGCGCGCGCCGCTGCCGTCTCGCACGGCACACCGCATCCGGCGCTGACCGGTTACAGCGAACGCTTTCGCGCGCGCGAGCAGCGCCTGTCCGCGCAGGTCCACTCGCAGTTCGAGAGCGAGCTCGGAACCTCCGGCGAGCTCGGCTACTGGCCCGGCTGCGATGCGATCGACAAGGGCGCCGGCGATATCTCCGCGGCGATGGCGCTGTTCGAGCGCGTCGGCCTCGAAGACGTGAAGATCGTCGACGCACAGCAGGCGTGCGCCGGCTATCCGCTGCTCGCCGCCGGCCACCGCGATCTGTTCCGCTGGCACGCTGGCCGCGTCGCCGCGTCGCTGCGCGGGTTCAAGAAGGTCGCCGTCAACTGCTCCGCCTGCCTCTACGCGATGAAGACGCAGTACGCCGCCGAGGGCGTCAACCTGCGCGCCGAGGTGGTCTCGCTCGCCGAGGTCCTCGCGCCTGCCGCGCAGAACCTCGCGTGCCCGCTCCAGCGCAAGACCGTCTACTACCACGACCCCTGCTACCACGCGCGCTACAACGGCGTCGTCGAGCAGCCGCGTCGCGCGCTCTCGCAGCTCGCCGAGCTCCGCGAGTTTTCGTGGAACAAGTCCGATACCGAGTGCTGCGGCGGCGGAGGTCTTCTGCCGAAGACGATGCCGATGGTCGCCGACCAGATGGCGAAGCGCCGGCTCGCCGAGGTGCAGCAGACCGGCGGCGGCATGGTCGTCACCTCGTGCGCCACCTGCACGTTCATGCTCCAGCGCAACGCGCCGCCCTCGGTGGAGGTCGTGAACATCGCCACCGCGATGGCGAGGCTCTCCGAGACCCCGTTCACGGCGCCGACCAGTATCCCCGACGCCGACGAGGGCTGACGATCAGGGCACGGCGAGGAAGGCAGCGACGAGCTTCTGGTCGGCGCCGAGCGTGCGGAGCGCCTCGTCGCTGTCGCGCTCGCTTTGACCTCGGACGTCGGATGCGCCTCGCGTGCCGCCCTACTTCTTCAGCATCGGGAACTGCGCCATCATCGACGCGATCGCGATCTTGAATGCGATCTCGTCCTTGCACAGCGTGGTCACCAGCGCGACCTTACCGGCCGACGAGCTCAGCCGCGATCCATAGGTCTCCGACAGCCACGTTCGCGACGCCGGATCCTTCGCCGCCGCTGACAGCGTGCTCTTCACCGTGGTGCCGTTGAATGCGACCAGCGATGCCAGCGCGCCCGCGTGGTCCTTCACCACCCCGAGGGCCTTCGAACAGGTCATCCCCGGCGCGCCGAGGTCGTTCGCCACGGCCTCGAACGTCGAGACGTACTTGTCGTACGCCTCCTGCATCTCGCCCGTGATCGCCGCGGGCCGATCCGCGGATCCGCCGCACCCGACGAGCACAGCGACCGCGGCCAACCACCGGTGCGTCATGTGCTCAGCGTAGCGCGAGCGCGCCTATTGCGCGGCGATTCCCGCACGTCCTTGACGGAGCACGAACTTCTGCACCTTGCCGGTCGCCGTCTTCGGCAGCTCGGTCACGAAGTGGAACGCATGCGGACACTTGAAGTGCGCCAGATGAGCCCGCGTGTGCTCGCGCAGCTCGGCGGCGGTGGCCGTGGCGGACGCGCGGAGCACCACGAAGGCATGCGGTGCCTCGCCCCACTTCTCGTGCGGCATGCCGACCACCGCCACCTCCATCACCGCGGGATGCTGGAGCAGCGCGGCCTCGATCTCGATCGACGAGATGTTCTCGCCGCCGCTGATGATCACGTCCTTGATCCGGTCGCGGATCTCCACGTAGCCATCGGGGTGGACGACCGCTGCATCGCCCGAATGAAACCAACCATCGCGCATCGCGGTCGCGGTCGCCTCTGGATCGGCGAAGTAGCCCGCCATCACCACGTTGCCACGCACGACGATCTCGCCGCGGGTCACGCCATCGCCGGGCACCTCGGCGCCCGCCTCGTCGACGACGCGCACCTCGCCGGACGTCACGAGCTCCACACCCTGGCGCGCCTTGATCACCGCGCGTGCCTCCATCGACAGCGTGGCGTGCTCGGCACGCGGCTCGCAGATCGTGATGAACGGCGCCGTCTCGGTCAGGCCGTAGAGCTGCGTGACCTCCCAGCCGAGCTCGCCTTCCACGCGGTTGATCGTCGCCGCCGCCGGTGGGGCGCCGGCGGTCAGCACGCGCACGCCCCGCGGCGCCCGTCGACGCATCGCCTCGTCCGCATTCGCGAGCCCGATCAGGACCGTCGGTGCGGCACACAGCATCGAGATCCGCTCGGTACCGAGCAGCTCGAAGATGCGGGCTGGGTCCACCTTGCGCAGGCACACGTGCGTTCCACCGACGGCCGTCACCGTCCACACGAACGTCCAGCCGTTCGCGTGGAACATCGGCAGCGTCCACAGATACCGGTCGCCGGGCGTCATGTGAATGTGCACCAGCGTCCCCACGCTGTTCAGATACGCGTTGCGATGCGTGATCATCACGCCCTTGGGGCGCGCCGTCGTCCCGCTCGTGTAGTTGATCGACAAAAGATCTGTCTCGGCGATCTCCGGTCGCACCAGCGCGGCCGGATCCGAGCGCACGAGCTCGGACTCGTAGTCGAGCCACCCCGGCTGCGCATCCTCGAGAGCAACGAACGTGGTCACGCCGGTCAGCCGATCGCGAACTCCGTCGATCGCGGCGAGGTACTCGGGCGCCGCGCACACGACCTTCGCGCCCGAGTGCCCGAGGATGTACGCGAAGTCATCGGCGGTCAGCCGGTAGTTGATCGGCACGAGCACGGCGCCGATCTGCGGCACCGCATAGAACGACTCGAGCTGCGCGTGGGTGTTCGGTGCGATGTACGCGACGCGATCGCCCGCGACGACGCCAAGTCGCTGCAACGCCGCCGACCAGCGATCGCAGCGGTCGCCGAGCTGGGCGTAGCTTAACCGGAGGTCGCCATCGACCACCGCCTCGCGATCGCCGAACAGCCGCTTGCTGCGGCGCATGAACTCGAGTGGGGTGAGAGGGGTCTGCATGTGCCTCCGGTGGTCCTGCCCACTTCGACCGCGGCATCGCTATCGTAGCGCCGACACCGTGCCTCGGTGCGGACCTTCACGACGCAACGTTTGCGCGAAGTTCCGCCGGCCTCTACGACGCGCGCAACGCCGTCGCGAGAGCCCGCGACGCGGCGGCCCGCGCCTGGGACCGGCGCTCGACCTCGCGAAGCTCCTCCGGGCGCGCCCCCATGCCGCGCTTCGCCCGCTCCGGTGCGCTGTCGTAGTGCTCGGCGAGCCGTGCGAGCCCCTCGGCCAGGTTCGGTGCGGCACTGCCACGTGCTGCCGCATCGAGGAGACGCGTCCATTCGGCGTGATCGTGCCCGGTCCGCTTCACGAAGCCGCGGCGCACCATCGGGCGCACGAAGAACGGCATCTGCGCGTACTCGGCGTGGGTCTCGTCGACCGCGGTCCGCACTGCGCGCGCGAGGGCATCGAGCTCTTGGTGTGCCACGGACCGGAGCATACGCCGTCTACCTCGCGGTCCCGAGCTCTCGTTCCGCGACCGCGAAGCACTTCGGGCACACCAGGTCGAGCGTCTCGAGGAGCGCCTCGATCGCCGCGTTGTCCTCCTCTGCGATCGGCGCAGCGTCCATCGGAATCCCGTGCTCTCCGATGCACGCCCCGCACAGCGTCATCTTGAGGGCCGCGCCGATCTCGGACCCCATGTGCACGTCGGCCCTCGCCGGCAACGGCGTGCGATCCCGAAGCGCCTCGACGATCTCGGGGCACACCAGCTTCCCGTCGAGCGGCCCGTGGGTCGAGCACACCGTCGCGTCCATCTATCGCGCCCCGACCGCGACCACGCTCTGTCCCACGCGCAGCACCCCCTCGCGCTCGACCGTCGCGTACCACCGGGACCACCCGGGCCGCTGGTCGTGATCGATGCGCCGGAACTGTCGGTCCACGAACGACGCCGCGATCTGCTTGCACGGCTCGGTCGGCCGCGTCAGCTCGATGATCACCTCGTCGCCGAGCGCGAACCGCTGGCCCACGGCGAGCGCGGTCCAGTCGAGCCCCTCGATGTCGACGTTCTCTCCGCACGTCCCCAACGCGATCGGATGCCCTTCGCCCCGCAGCGCCGCGATCACCTCGGCTGAATACAGGCACAGCGCTCGCTCGGGGCCGCCGTGGATCTTCGTGTGCTTGTGGCCATCACCCGTGAGCCCCAGCACGCCGCACGCCGCTTCGTCGAGCGGCAGCTTTGGCACTCCACCCGGCGAGACGTTGAGCTGGATGATCCGCGCGCTCACTTGTACTTCGCGATCTCCGGCTCGGCCTCGGCATCGCGCTTCCAGTCGAGGAACGCCGGCAGCGCGTGGATCGCATCCACGTACGCGCGACACGTGGGATCGAGGTCCACGCCGTACGTCTGAAACCGCGTCGCGACGGGCGCGAACATCGCATCGGCGAGCGTGAACGCGCCGAACAGGAACGGGCCCTTCGACACGACGAGCTGCTCGCGCCAGATCTGCTGCACGCGCCGCGCATCGGCGAGGGCATCTGCGGTGTGCCCCTTACCGTGCTTCGCGTCGACGACATCCATCGGCATGTCGCGCCGCAGGGCCGCAAAGCTCGAGTGCATCTCGGCGCTGATCGATCGCGCACGCGCACGGTCCGCGCGGTCGGTGGGCCACAGGTTGCGAGCCGGGTAGAGCTCGTGGAGGTACTCGCCGATCGCGAGCGAGTCCCAGATCACGAGGCCGTCATGATGCAGCACGGGCACGCGGCCGGCCGGCGTCACGGCCGCGATCTCGGTGGCGGTGTTCGACGTGTCGAGGGTGATCGTCTTGCACTCGAACGGCGCGCCGGTCTGCACCACGGCGAGATAGCCGCGCAGCGACCACGAGGAGTACCGCTTGCTACCGACGTAGAGGGTGAGCGTCATGCGCGGGACTCTAGCGCGCGTCACGAGGGGAGCGTGAAACAGAACCGAGATCCGTGCCCCAGCACAGACTCGACCCAGATCTTCCCGCCGTGCGCCTCGACGAGGTTCTTGCAGATGTAGAGGCCGAGCCCGAGGCTACCGGGGCGAGCCGACCGGTTGCCCTGCCAGTAGCGCTGGAACAGGCGCGCTTGATCCTCCGGACCGATGCCGGGCCCGGTATCGCGCACGCTCAGCTCGAGCCGCTGCGACTGGACCTCGACCGCGGCGACGATCTCACCGCCGCGCGGCGTGAACTTCAGCGCGTTGCTGATCAAGTTTCCGAGGATCTGCAGCACGCGCTCGGGATCGCCCCATCCCTGCACCGGCGTCGCCGGCAGGTCGGCCCGCACCGTGATGCCCTGCTGGTTGGCGCGCGCCTGATGCAGCTCGACGGCGCGCTCGAGCACGTCGCTCGCGTCCCACCAGGCGCGATGGAGGGCGATGGTCCCGGTCTCGAGGCGGGCGGCGTCGAGGACGTCATCGATCAAGCTCTTCATCCGATCCGCGGCGTTCTTGATCGCGGCGACATGCCGCTGCGGCCCCCGCGGCTGCGTATCGGGCGGCAGCGTCTCCTCGAGCAGCGCCGAGCCCATCGTCACCGCGGTCAGCGGCGAGCGCAGATCGTGCGAGACCACCGCGAGTAGTTCCTGACGCGCCGCGGCCTCGCGCTTTGCGGCTGTGGTCGCGGTCTGCGCCTCGCGCCACTGCTGCGATAGCTTGCGCATCACGAACGCGGCGAGCGCGATCGAGAGCAACAGGCCGACGATGGTGGCGACGAGTACGGCGAGCTCGTGGCGCGAGGCGGTGATCCGCGCGCGATCGAGATCGTCGTCGAACAACGTGGCCTGGTGGTCGACGAACTCGGTGACCGCTTGCTCGAACCGATCGAACGATCGCAGCAGCGCATCCACGTTCTCCTCGGGCGCGGTCGCCGCCGCGACGAACACCGTGGTGGCACGATCCACGCCTTCGAGCTCCCGGGCGCTGGCCTCGTCGAGGTTGCGCGTGTGCAGCTCGGCGAGCAGCTCGCGGATGCGCGCGGTCAGCGCACCGACCTTGGTGGCGACCTCGGGATCCTGCGTCTTGATGTAACCGCGCCGCGCCGCCGCCAGCAGCTCGGCCTGAGTTCGCAGCTGCTCGATGCCCAGGAGATCCTCGGCGAGCTCGTGGCCGAGCGCTTCGTATCGATCGGTCGCGCTGTGTAGCGCCACGATCGAGACGGTGCCGGTGACGACGGTGATGAACAGGACGAGCGCGATGCCGGCGAGCAGCAACCTCCTGAAGCCCATGGATCCCTCCTGACGCGTTCGCAGGTCTACCGCGCCGCATGCGAAGCGACAGCGTGCGCCCGTGTCTCAGACCCGGATCAGACGCCGAACTTCGCGAGCTTCTTGTGCAGACCCTCGCGCGTGATCCCGAGGGTCACGGCGGTCTTGGTCTTGTTGTTGTTGTGATCGCGCAGCGCTTCGTTGATCAGCCACCGCTCGACCTGCTCCATCATCTCCTTGAGCGTGCCTTGCTTCGGCGCGATCCGCGTGACGGTGCCTTCGATCTTACGCAGCCGCGGCGATAGATCCGTCACCTCGATCCAGTGGCCGGACTCGGCCTGGATCACGATGCGCTGGATCTCGTTCTCGAGCTCGCGGATGTTCCCCGGCCAATTGTACGACGTG
>JBBRED010000369.1:0-8533 GCA_038203335.1 Haliangiales bacterium
CGAACGATCCGGCGCGGCTGCCCGCGGCATCGACCACGCTCGAATCGATCGGCCCGACGATCGCGATCACATTGTTGCGTGCGAGGTCCTCGACAGCCACCGTTCAATAGTGAACGCGGCGTCATACGTGTCAGCGATGTCGCGGCTGCTGACCCGCAGCGAAGTACGCGGAACATCGCGGACCAGGACAGCGCGGTCTCGGCAAGCCCTGGCAATCGACGCCGCCGGCGGGATTCGAGGTGGCTGGCATGCGTGTTGGAGGGTCTGTGCAGGATGCGCAAGCCAACCTCGCTTTTCACTAGCTCGCTTCTCACGCTCGGGACGCTCGGGTCGCTGACCCTCTCCGGGTGCTCGGATGCTCCGCCCGCGCCCACCACCGTCCGCTCGCGGATCGCGACGGACCTCGGCTACGTGCTCCACGAGTCCGCCGCCGGAAGCAAGAGCGCGGTCTCGATGATCCCGAGCGGCATGCTCTCCATCATCGAGCGGGCGCTGGGCGTCAGCGGTGACTCCGCGACCTCGAGCTTCATCGCGCATGCGGATGAGGCGATGGGCGATCCGTTCGATGGCGACGCGATCATCGAGCAGCTCAACACCACGGTGTTCACCGATG
Organism: Haliangiales bacterium; assembly: GCA_038203335.1. Taxonomy (GTDB): domain Bacteria; phylum Myxococcota_A; class Polyangia; order Haliangiales; family Haliangiaceae; genus JABFXX01. The sequence continues at coordinate 614 of JBBRED010000369.1, forward strand.
CGAACCAGGTCGAGGACGGCATCTACGCCGTACCGGCAGACCTCGGCTGCTCGGAGACCGCCGTCGATCCGAGCGGGAACGAGATCTCGACGGTCGATCCCGAGTGCGCGGCGAACTGGAACAAGCTCGCGCTGCGCGTCCGCGTGTCGGAGAACGGCAGCGCGCTGACGTTCGCGGTCCAGATCGGCGTCGCGCACGACGAGCCGCTCGCGGTGTCGCTGACGCACAACTCGCTCGCGCTCTCGGTGGACCTGGACGAGGCCGAGGCCGCGACGATCGCGATCGCCACCGCGCTCGGCGAGATGGCCCCGAACGCGGAGCTCTCGGGCAAGGTGACCGCCAAGCTGACCATCCTCGGCACCGCGAGCGCGACGGCCTCGTTCGACATCGACCGCGCCATCGACATCAAGGTCGCCGATGACGGCATCGCACTGTCCTCGGCCGATGCGTTCCGCCTGGCCTCCGCCGCGGCGCACGTAATCGCCGTCGAGCTCAACGGCACCGCCGCGACCGGCGCGATCACCCTCGGCCTCGGCGCGACCACGGTCCACATGCCGGGCGCGGACAGCTTCGACCTGGACCTGCCCGGCGCGACGCTCTCGGCCGTGCTCGCCGCGAACCTGCCGCCTCAGCTGAGCAACATCTCGCTCGGCCACCGCACCACGAAGCTGTCGAAGAACGGCGCGGTCGCGGTGTCGATCGACCTCAACAAGAACGGCGGCCGCGCGCTCGACGCGGCGGTCTCGCTCGACGAGGAGGCGGGCACCGAGACCCTCTCCGTGACGCCGATGCTCGATATCGAGATCGCGCAGAACCACGCGGTGCTCGGCGACGAGGCGCCGCTCTACGACGTGACCCGCGTGCTGCTGACCGGCAGCCTGCAACACGACCGCGCGACCGACCAGACCCAGGTCATGACCGGCACGTTCGCGATCACCACGAACCCGGCGCAGTACGGCGTGTCGGCGACCGCGGGGCAGTGCGTGATCGGCGAGGACATGGTCGATTCGCAGAGCGGTGCGTACTACACGGCGTGGTCGGCCGGCACCTGCCAGTAGCTAGACGAGGCCGATGAAGCCCATGTGGACGCCGCCCTCGCGGCCGTCCCGGCGATAGCTGAAGAACCGGTCGCCCTCGCAGCGCGTGCAGGGCGGCCGGTCGTCGATGTGTTCCGGCGCCAGGCCCGCGCGCTCGAACGCGAAGCGGCTCGCGACGCGCAGGTCAAGATGCTGCTTGCTCGGACCGTCGACGACCATGCCCGGGACATCGCCGAACGCGGCGGTGAACTCGGCGACGACCTCGGGGCCGACCTCGAAGCAGCACGGTCCGATCGATGGGCCGAGCGCGACGCGAATGCGGTCGGGACGCGCGCCGAGCTCGACCATCCGGGTGACGACGTTCGTGCCCACGCCGCCCACGGTCCCGCGCCAGCCGGCGTGGGCCGCTCCGCAGACCCGCGCGTCGGGCTCGGCGAACAGCAGCGGAATACAGTCGGCGGCGAACGCTCCGAGCACGGGGCCGACCTGATCGCAGACCAGACCATCGAACTCGGCATCGGCGGCAAGCGGCTCCCCGAACCGCCACACGTTCGTGCCGTGGACGTGGCGCGTGGCGACGAGCTGCGAGGGATCGTAGCCCGCGTGCTCGGCGAGCAGCCGGCGGTTGGTCGCGACGTTGGTCTCGTCGTCGCCCCAGCGCTTGCCGAGGTTCAGCGAGCTGCGCGGGCCGACCGAGACGCCGCCGGTGCGCTCGGGAAAGCCGTGGACAAATCCCTCGGTGGGGAGCACGGGCGAGCGGTGCAGCCGAATGCCAGGCGCGGTCATCGCGAGGGGCTTACCATGGTAACGTCGAGGCATGATTCCGTACGAGGATCTGGTGATCGCGCTGCAGACGTGGCGCGCGAAGCAGGGGCTCCCGGTCGCGCAGCTGTCGGGCGCACTCACGCCGCCGCCCATGGTCTCGGTCCCGATGACCTCGCCGCCCGGCCCGCCGCCGCCGAAGGGCTTCCTCGGTAACGTCGCCACGCCGCCTCCGCTCGACGCCCCCCTCGAGGACTCGCTGGACGTCGATGACGCCGCGCTCCTCGAGGAGACGCACTACGAGAACGAGGGCAACGACTTCGCGATGGCGTTCAGCGGAGCGCCCCCCGTCGCCGATGCCGGCGAGCAGGAGGACTCCACCGCGATCGGCCACCAGCCACCGCCGCTCGGCCGCCCGTCGGAGGCCACGCTCGACGACGACGGTGGGACCGAGGTCGCGCCGCCCGCCGGCAAGCCGCGCACCACCAACGACGACTGGTGAGTTCTGACCCTCGGTGACGACGACGTCCGGATCGAGCTCGAGGCAGTCTCGGAGCCCGGATCGGGAATCGGCAGGATCGTCGAGGCAGGCGAGCGCGCCGCCGTGTTGCTCGGCAAGCGCGTGCTGGTCGGTCCGATCGATCCGTGCGGCGAGTGCGACGTGTGCCGTCGTGGTGGAGGTGCCGTGTGCCCGCTCGCGCGCCGTCGCACGACCACGGCCGACAAGGTGATCACCGCCGCGGGGCGCTGGGTCGTCGCGCTCGATGACGGCCTCGATCTGCCGCCCGCGGGCGCCGCCGTGCCCGGTGCGGTCGCGCTCGCGTACACGCTCTACGCGCGCACCGGCGTCGCTCCACGCGAGCCGGTGGTCGTCACCGGTGCCTCGGCGGTGACGCGCTTTCTCGTGGAGATCCTGCTCGCGAAGGGCGCGACCATCGCGGTCGTCGCCGATCGCGAGCCCGCCGCGTGGGCGGACTGGCTGCTCTCCAAGGGCGTCACGGTCGCGGCCAGCGAAGACGCGCGCGCGACCTGCATCGCCGCGTTCACCGCGCAGGGCCTCGGCGGCAAGCCGTGGCGCGTGATCGCCACCACCGCAGAGGGCGTGGAGCTCGCCGCTGCGCTCGCCGGGCCGCGCGCCACGCTCACCGTGCTCGCGCCGATCGCGCACCTCCCCGGCGAGCTGGCGGCGCGCGAGGTCACCGTGATCCCGGTCGCAGGAGTGCATCCGGATCTCGTCGTCGAGGTGGCCGCGATGTGCGTGAAGGGCGACATCGACCTCGCTGCCGGGACCGCCGCGGACCCCACCGGTGATCACCGGGCGATCGTCTCGGCCCGCTAGCCCTACGCTTGTCCGCGCCGCGGCCGATACACCGGCTATGGCGCCGCACCCCCGTCTTCGCCGCACCCGTGACATCCCGCGCCCAGAGCCCGGCCTCCGTGTCCTCGCGTTCGCTCCCGGCAGCGACATCGAGGAGTGGATCGTCTCCGAGATCTCCCGGCTGGATGCGTTCGTGCAGATCGAGCGCAACGTCGAGAACGTGATCGCCGCCCTGATCGAGGATCCGCCGCCCCGCCCCGCGATCGTCGTCGTCGACTTCGACCAGATGGAGGCCGGCGCGATGCTCCAGCTTCACGCGATCCGCGAGCAAGGTTGGTGCGGCGTGATCATCGGCGTCGGGATGATCCCGCTCCCGCTGCGTAGCTCGCTCGGCATCGAGCGCGTGATCAACCTGCCCGCGACCGATGGCGATCTGACCCAGGCGATCGAGGCCGTAGGGTTCTCCGCGCAGACCGTGCGAATCCCGGTCCGTCGCGACCCGGCAGGCATCGGCGTGTTCCAGGTCCGCGCGACAAACGCGCGCGTGGTCGCGAAGGCGAAGTGACTACCGAGCGAGAACGACGACGAGGATGATCAGGAGAACGACCACGCCGAGGCCGATCGCGATGTACTTCGTGCGACCGCTTTTCATCTCGCCGATCAGCGCGTCCTCGGAGACCCTGCCGCCGCTCATGCTCGCGCCCGAGCCCTTGCTCCGCGGATCCTGAACCGCGGACATCATCTGCGTGGCGCCGGTGCGCAGCGAATACTTCTCCTTGTCGCCGCGAGAGATCGAACCGTCGTCCTTGTAGCGCTCGTCCATCGGTAGCGAGTCGGCCTTGTCGGGCGACGCGTCCTTTCCGGTGCGATCTCGCTCCTCGGCGGCCGTGACGGCGGCCTGGGCATCGAGATCGCCCTTCTTGAACCACATCGTCTCGCGGAACTTGCCCTTCTGACCGGGCTCCTCCGCCTTCTTCTTGCCGGCTGGCTGCGCCGCGACCTGCGGAGCGGCGACGACCGGGGCGGCAACGACCGGAGCGGCCACCACGGGGGCGGCAACGACCGGAGCGGCGACGACCGGAGCGGCGACCACCGGCGGTGCGACCACCGGAGCCGCGACGACTGGCACTGCCACCGGCGCCGGCGCGACAGCAACGGCGGCCACCGCCACCGCGCCCGGCTCGCCCGCGGGCGGTGCCCACGGCGAACGATCGGGCGACAGCGCGGCCGCTGACGGCTGCGCGACCGCGACGGGCGCGGGCATCGCCGGCGCCTGCAACGCGGGGGTGGGTGCTTCGATCGGCGTGATCGCCGGATGACCTTGGACGTTCGAGCCCATGGGGATCGTTCCGCCGCGCAGGCCCATCAGCGTCTGCACGAGCTCGGCCTTCGGCCGCCCCACCTTGCCCATCGACTGCGTGGACTTCGGATCGGCCTCGCCACGCGCGACGCGACCGACCTCGTCGACGAACTGGCGAACGGTGAGGAACCGCTTCGTGGGGCTGCGATCGAGCGCGCGCATGATCACGGCCTCGACCTGGCTGGGCACCGGCGCGAGCGACGACGGGGTCTTGATCGCACCGTTGACGTGCGCGCGGTGCACCTCCTCGACGGAGCCCGCGTGAACGGTCTGGCCGGTGAGGATGTAGTAGTAGAGCGCGCCGAGGTTGTAGAGGTTGGAGCGCTGGTCGACCGCCTTGCCGTCGACCTGCTCGGGTGCGACGAACTCGGGCACGCCCGGCACCTTGTCGGTGGTCGGCACGGGCAGCGAGAAGTTGATCAGCTTGATGTCGTTGCCCGCGAACAGCACGTTCTTCGGGGCGAGATCTCGGTGAACAACGCCGACCTGCGCGGCTTCGATCAGCGCCTCGCCGACGACCTCGATGAGGTGCGCCGCGAAATCGAGCGCGATCGGACCGCGCGCACTGATCGCCTCGGCGAGCGTCTGAGCGCCGTCGAGCAACTCGAGCGCCACCCAGGTCTCGTCACCGGCTGCGCCCGGGCGCTTGCCCGAGGCGAGCACCTTGGCGACGCCGCTCGACTGAACGCGCTCGAGCTGCTTGAGCTCGCGCTCCAGCCGCTGGGCGACGCCCGGCAGTGCGGTGACCGCCGGAGCGACGACCTTGACCGCCACGGCCGCGCCGGTGGTCTTGTCCTTCGCCCGCGACACGGTGCCGGTCCGGCTACCGCCGAGCCGGTCCCCCAGCTCGAATCGCGAGGTGAGCGGATCAGCCCCGGCCGTCTGGCCTTCCAGGGGAATCAAACGCGCAGCGTCGACGGGACAAAAGTTCGCGTCGTCTTTGAACTGCTTCTGGCACTTGGGGCAGAGCTTCATCCCGGTCCCTCTAATTCACTGAATCGTAAGGAGATCCGTGAGGGAAAGCAATCTAGCCTACTGGTTCTGCCACGTCGAGCGCGTTGACAAGCTGACGGACAGGGCGCTAGAAACCCCTCCCTATGGCCTCGAACACCTCCGCCTCCCGCGTCAAGCGCAAGAACAAGCACGAGAAGGCGGGTCGCCGTCGCAAGAACAAGCTCGCCCGGAAGTCGACCAAGTCGACGATCGAGCTGTTCGCCGGCCTCGGCGAGCCTGGCAAGCCGGCTCCCGCGAAGCGCTGATCTCGCTTGAAGCTCGCGGCGACGGAGCGCTGGACCGAGGTTCGCCTGGTCGCGCTCGCTGCCGCACTGCATCTGCCCTCCCCGGTCAGGGAGAGTTTTCTGTTCGATGCCGATCACGCGTTTCGCGCGTCGTGCACCGAATCGGACATCACGCTCCAGCGCGCGATCAAGCGCGTGTTCGAGCACGCCGGCGTCCGCTGCGACGCCGCGGTGGTGCTGTGGAAATCCGGGCTCGCCACGCCCGAGGTCGATCGCGACGGCGATAGCTGGTTCTTCGAGATCGATCCGGCGTGGAAAACCAACGCAGAGATGCTCGGCGTCATCCTCGCCCGCGAGGCGGCCCACGCGCTCCTCCGCGAGCGGAACATCGCGCGTGCCGTCGGCGTGATCGGCGCGGCCGATCTGGAGCTCGTCGCGATCCTGTGCGGGCTCGGCGCACCGATCCTGCGCGGCGTCACCGTCGAGCTCGCGACGTTCGCGCTGCGACCGCGCTTGCTCCGCTACGCGTATGCGCGCGTCACGCGATCGCTCGGGCTCGGGCTCTCGCGCGCACTCGACGTCCTGCCCGCCCGCCTCCACGTGACCTTGCTGTGGCCGCGGATCCCGCGCCGCCCGCTGCCGTTCCGCGCGCTCGAACCGACGGTGATCATCCGCTGCTTCTGCACGCGCCGGCTCCGCGTGCCGACGGGGGCGATCGGCGAGACCACCTGCCCCGCGTGCAAGCGCCGGCGACCGTTCGACGGTCGCGCGTGCCGCATCGAGACGCTCGCCGCGGCGCGCACGCTGCCGACGATCGCCGCGCCCGTGACCTCGCGCTGGCAGCAGCTCGGGATCGGCTTCGTGGAGCTCCCGATCGCCGCGCGGGTCACCGCCATCCTGGTCGTGGCCTTGATCGCCGTGCTCGCGGCACGCTGACGACAGTCACCGGACCGAAGTCCACTTGTCGACCGCACGCCTCAGGCGACGTCGGCCGAGACACGATCGACGGAGAACACGCCCTTGATGCGGGTCAGCGACCGGATCACGCTCTTCAGCTGATCGAGGTCCTTCACCGATGCATGGAACGTGTTGACCGCGCGGCCATCCTCCGTTGCACGGCAGTGGGCCTGGTTGATGTTGACGCCCTGATCGGTGAACGACTGCGAGATGTGCGCGAGCAGGCCCGGCTTGTCGGAGCACAGCACCTGGATCGCGACCTCGTGCTGGGTCTTCGAGTTGCCATCCCACTCGACGTCGATGCGCCGCTCGGGATCGAGGTCGAGGCCCTTGTCGCAATCGCGGCGATGCACGGTGACACCACGGCCGCGGGTGATGAAGCCGACGATCGGATCACCCGGTAGCGGCGAACAGCACTTCGCGAACCGCACGAGGATGTCCTCCTCGCCGGCGACCTTGATGCCCGTCGATGACTGCCGGCGCGTGACCTTGCGGAGCAGCGTCTTCAGCATGCTCTCGGTCTTCTGCGGTAGCTCGTCCCCGCGCTTCGCAAGCTCGGGGAGCGCCTTCTCGAGCACCTGCTGCGTCGTGATCTTGCCGTAGCCGATCTGGATGATCAGCTCGTCGACGGTCATGCACTTGAGCTCGGTAGCCGCGATCTTGAGCTGCTTCTCGGCGCGCGCGAGCGTGGTGTCGTGCTTGCGGAGCGCCTTGTCGAGGAGGTCGGTGCCGAGCGTGACGGCCTTGTCCCGCTGCTCGGTGCGCAGCAGATAGCGGACCTTCGTGCGCGCCTTCGCGGTCTTGACCAGCTTGAGCCAGTCCTTGTTCGGCTTCTGGTTCGGGTTCGTGATGATCTCGATCGTGTCGCCGTTGCGGAGCTGGTAGCGCAGCGGAACGATCATGCCGTTGACGCGCGCGCCCGAGCAGTGGTCGCCGATCGACGAGTGCACGGCGTACGCGAAGTCGATCGGGCACGACCCCTTCGGCAGCGCCTTCACGTCGCCGCCTGGTGTGAAGACGTAGACCTCGTCGCCGAACAGGTCGATCTTGACGCTCTCGAGAAACTCGGTGGGATCGCGCAGCTCCTTCTGCGACTCCATGAGCTGCCGGAGCCAGCCGAACTTCTTGTCGGTGTCGGGGGCGATCGGCTTGCCCTCCTTGTACTTCCAGTGCGCGGCGATGCCGTGCTCCGCGACGAGGTTCATCTCGCCGGTGCGGATCTGGATCTCGATGCGCTCGCCGCGCGGA
>JBBRED010000370.1:0-8527 GCA_038203335.1 Haliangiales bacterium
CTTGTTGTTCTTCGTGATCGGCATGGGCGGCGCGTACTTCGTCGCCGTGATCGTCGAAGGCGTCCACCAGGGCCAGTGGGTCGCGAAGCTGCGGGACATCGTTCATCCGCTCGATGTCGTGCAGGGCATGATCAAGAGCGTGATCTTTGGATTCCTGGTCGCGTTGATCGGCTGCTACCAGGGCTACAACGCGAGCGGCGGTGGTCGCGGCGTGGGTATCGGCACCACGCGCGCGGTCGTGATCGGCAGTGTGACCACGCTGTGCCTCGACTACTTCCTGACCGACATCCTGTTCTCGATCTTCGGCGCGGGGAAGACCTGATGGTCCACGACCCCGAGCTCGCCGTGGGCATCGTCAGCGTGACGCCCCCGGATCAGCCCGATCCGCGGTGGCAGGTGCGCGTGCGCGATCTCAAGAAGTCGTTCGGAGCGAACCTCGTGCTCGACGGCGTCAACCTCGACATCGAGCGCGGCAAGGTGAACGCGATCCTCGGCGCATCCGGCGCCGGTAAGAGCGTCCTCATCAAGCACTTCATGTGCCTCCTGCGGCCCGACAGCGGGCACATCTGGGTCGACGGCACCGACGTGATGTCGCTCGACACACAGGCCCTGGCAAAGTTCCGCCGCAAGTTCGGGCTGGTGTTCCAGTTCGCCGCGCTCTTCGATGCTCTCACGGTCGAGGAAAACTGTGCGTTTCCTCTCAAGGAGCACACCAAGAAGTCTGCCTCGGAGATCCGGGATATCGTCGCGGAGAAGCTCGGAGCGCTCGGCCTGCAGAACACTCAGAAGAAGTACCCGGGCGAGCTGTCGGGTGGCATGCGCAAGCGCGTGGGCCTCGCACGGGCGCTCGTGCTCGAGCCCGAGATCCTCATGTATGACGAACCGACAACCGGGCTGGATCCCCTCGCGACGCGGAACGTCGACGAGATGATCATCGACGCCTGCCAGCGGTATAAGGTCACCTCGGTGGTCATCTCTCACGACATGGCCTCCGTGTTCCGTATCGCGGATCGCATCGCCATGCTCCACAACAAGAAGATCCTCGCCGCGGGCACCGCGAAGGACATCGCGCAGAGCGAGGATCCGTTCATCTACGAGTTCCTCCACGCGTCGGGCGTCTCCGCGATCGCGAAGCTCGGCGGAGAGCCCGCGTGAAATCGATCTCCGCAGGCGTCCGCGTCGCGATCTTGTTCATCCTGCTGTTCGTCGGCGGCTATCTCGTCTGGAAGAACCTCGGGCAGAACCCCGCGGGCAAGGACAACTACAAGCTGGTCGCGAAGTTCCGCGATGCGGCGGGCCTGCCGATCGGCAGCAAGGTCGTGGTCGCCGGCATCTCGCAGGGCGAGGTCACGGCGCTCGAGGTCCAGGGCCGCTACGCGCGCGTCACGTTCAAGGTCAGCAAGGACATCCAGGTCTACACGAGCGGCATCGTGGTCAAGAAGGCCACGTCGCTCCTGGGCGATAACTACCTCGAGATCGATCCGGGCGAGGACGTCAAGCAGCTGCCCGATGGCACCAAGCAGACGTTCACGCTGCTCGGGCCGTCGTGCGCCACCTACGACGACAAGGACCGGGCGAAGTCCGATCCGTGCAAGCAGGTGCCGAACGTCATCGAGGCGACGACGCCGGATCAGCTGATGCACCGCATCGAGCAGACGCTGCCGAACGTGGACCGCGTGCTCGAGAGCGTGCGCGACCTCTCCGAGGACGTTCGGCGCGTCGTCAACGGGCCGCTGCAGTCGGTCGCCACTCGTGTCGATGGCCTGGTCCAGCGCGAGGCCGGCACCGTCGCCGACATCATCGAGCGCGCCGATCGCTCGATGCAGAAGATCGAGCAGATCGCGAACGACCTGCGCAGCATCACCAAGGGCGCGGATCCGAAGATCGACAAGATCCTCGCGAACCTCGATGACGCGTCTGCCGAGGCGAAGGACCTGGTCGCGACGGCGAAGGCCGAGCTCAAGAGCACCGGCGATGCGCTCCGCGGCAAGCTCGACAAGCTGGACGGTGTGATCTCGAACTCCGAGTCGATCACCGCGAAGATCGATCAGGACAAGGGAACGCTCGGCCGGCTCGTCAACGACCCGGCGATCGCCGACAACGTCGAAGCGATCACCGACGACGCGAAGGGCTTCCTCGGTACGCTGTTCGGCCTCAAGGCGTACGTCGGTCTGCGCAGCGAGTACAACGTGTTCGCCGGGCTCGCGCGCCACTACGTGACGGTCGAGCTGCACACGCGGCCCGACAAGTACTATCTGATCGAGCTCGAGAAGGGCCCGCGCGGCGACTACCCGGATGTCACGCTCGAGTTCGACCCCTCGGTCGATCCGAACTACTGGGTTCGCAAGAGCACGATCCGTGACTCGATCCGGTTCACGTTCCAGTTCGCGAAGCGATTCTCGTGGCTGACGCTGCGCTATGGCATCAAGGAGTCCACCGGTGGCATCGGCGCGGACGTCGACCTCAAGTGGTGGGGGCACGGCCTCCGGTTCTCGGTCGACGCGTTCGATGCCTCGTTCGACGACTACCCGCGCATCAAGCTCGCGATGGCGTACGAGATGTTCAAGCACTTCTACGTGCTCGGCGGCGTCGACGAGTTGCTGAACAACCCGGAGTACCTGCAGATCGTGAAGGGCACCTCCGACGTGCCGACGCAGTTCGATTCGTTCCGGTTCGGTCGCGATTACTTCCTCGGCGCGATGCTGCGGTTCAACGACGAGGATCTCGCGGCGCTGCTGACGGTCGGCGGCTCCGCGCTCGCCGGCGCGTCGAAGTAGATCGGCTCAACGATCGTTCGTGATGCGGACCCGGGCGATCAGCTCGCGAAGCTCCTCGTCATCGACCGACGCGACCTCGTTGACGATCTGCTCGCGGCGCGCGCCGGTGGCGGGGAGGCCCGTCGGCAACGGACCGAGCTCGGGCGTGCGGGGCTGCGGGGCCGTCGTCACCTCGCGGCGACTGCGACCGGCGAGCTTGAACCGGACGTCCTCGAACAGCCGCGGCTCGCCGAGCCGATCGATCAAGCCCTTCAGGAGCTGCGCCTTCAACATGTTGAGCTCGTGCAGCCACGCGCTGGTTGCGACCTCGACCCACAGCACGCGCTCGGAGATGCGCTCGGGCCGCGTGCGCGCCGCGACCTTCGTGCCGACGAGCTCGGTCCACTCGGAGATCACGCGATGCCCGCGGATCTCGTCGGAGAGCCCGTGGTGGGTGAGCGCGCGCAGGATCGCCTGCGCGGCGGACTGCGTCTCGAGCGTCCGCGTGGTCCCCTTGCGCGGGGGCGGCCGCTTCACGACGCTCGCAGGCGCCGGATCAGCTCGCGGAGCCGACGATCGCCATCGCCATCGCGACTGACGAAGCGCAGTCCCGATCCGCCCGAGGGGACGTGATAGGAGACGCGGCCGGTGATCTCGATCGGCGCCGCGGCGCCCGGCGGCACGACCTCGAGCGTCAGCTCGGTGTCGATCGGCAGGGGCTGCAGCGTGGTGAGCAGTGCGCCGCCGACGCCGATCTCGGAGATCGCCGAATCGATGAAGCTCGAGCTGTTCGCGAGGCGATAGCGAACGTTGACCGAGACGGGCAGGCGGTGGTGCCGGCGGCGGGGCACGTCGGTGCGCTTGCCGGAGAACACGTCGTGAAGGAACGTGAGCTTCACCTGCTCGTCATTCGCGAGCTCGACGGTGGCACCGGCGCGGACGCGCATGCGCGGAAGAGCGGGGCGCCAGGTCTGCACGGCACCGCGTACGAGGACCTTGTTCGGCAGGAGGTTCGAGGACACCTCGATGATGACCTGCTGCCCGGGCTCGAGCTCGTCCGTGGTGGGGATGAACACTGGCTCGCCGACCGTGTCGCTGGGCGCGAGGTCGCGCCACTCGTTGGCCGTTCGAATTCGGAGCTTCAGGATAACCACGACGACTCGCCGACGACCGTATCACGAAGGTCTGCGAAATCGCAGGCTCCACACCTTCAGCAGAGCTTCCGCGACGATCGCCCGCGACATCTTCGATTGTCCTACACGCCGGTCCACGAACATGATCGGCGTCTCGACGAGCCTCAGCCCTTTGAGGTGGGCTCGGTATTTCATCTCGATCTGGAAGCTGTAGCCGTTCGACCCGACGGTGGAGAGGTCGAGGGCCTCCAGCGCGGCGCGGCGCCAGCAGATGAAGCCGGCGGTGACGTCGCGGACGTCGATTCCGAGGACGGTTCGTGCATACAGTCCCCCGCCACGCGAGATCACCTTGCGGCCGAGGCTCCAGTTCTCGGTGCCGCCGCCAGGCACGTAGCGCGAGCCGATCACGACGTCGGCGCCGTCCTCGGCGAGCGCGAGCATGGTCGGCAGGTACTTCGGGTCGTGGCTGCCATCGGCATCCATCTCGAACAGGTAGTCATAGCCGCGCGCGAGGCCCCAGCCAAAGCCCTCGACGTATGCCGTTCCGAGGCCGAGCTTTCCGGCGCGGTGCATGACGTGGATGCGCGGGTTGGCGGCAGCGAGCTCGTCGAGGATCGCGCCGGTGCCGTCGGGGGAGTTGTCGTCCACGAACAGCAGCTCGGTGCCCGGTAGCGCCGCGAGGAACTGCTCGGCGACCCCGCGCACGTTGTCGCGCTCGTTGTAGGTCGGCACGACGATCAGCGACTGCGGCATATGGCGGCGGCACGATAGCGATCAGGCGCTTGCGCCGCAACGCGCTATGCTCCGGATGGTGGTGAAGCCCCGCCGCGCCTGGATCTACGTGCTGTCCGTCGCGGCGTTGCTCGTCCCGGCCGGCGGGATCGCGTATCTGGGAGCGGTGTCCTACCGCGACGAGCGCGGCGCGATCGCGGCGCAGGACGAACGGCAGACCCAGGCCGCGCAGGGCATCGCGAACCGGATCTCGCGAGCCATCGACGAGGCGCTCGATGCGGTCGAGAACGCGACCTTGCTCGAGACCGAGGGCGGCCGGCCCACCGTGAACGCACCGCTCGCGCGCTACTGGTTCTGGATGGATGGCGACGGGCGGCTGCGCGTGCCGCGCCCGGTACCCGCGGCGGTGGAGCTCGGTGGCGCGCTCGATCGCGGTGCCCCGTGCGCGCCGGGCAGCCCGCTCGAGGACTGCGTGCGCGAGCTCGCGACCCGGCAGACTCGCGTGACCCGGCTGCAGAGCGCGCAGCGGGCGGAGGCCTGTCGCGGCGATGCGTGCGCGGCGAGCTGGGCCGAGGCGAAGCGGCAGTACACGGTGCTCGCGCAGTTCGACGATACCGGTCCGGTCGCGCAGCTCGGCCTCGCGCGCACGCTCCAGCTGTTGAAGGATCCGCGCTCCGCGCAGGCGCTCACGGATCTCGAGAAGCGGTTCGCGGATCGCGCGTTCGAGGGCCTTCCGGTGACGCTCGTGGTCGCGATGCTGCGCGCGGCGGATGCCAACGCGTTCCTCGACGTCGCCGATGGCGTGCTCGCCAATCGCTACCAGCTCGATCCGATCGTGCGGCTCGGCGTGTTGGCGCGGATCCGTCTGCGGCTCGACGGTACGCTGACCGAGGCGCAGGCGAGGCGCCGCACGGAGCTCGACGAGCGCGTGGCGCAGATTCGCACCGAGGCGCGCGCCGCGGCCGGCCTCGCCGATGACGTGCCCGAGATGCTTCGCACCGCCACCACGACCTGGCGCGGTCGCGCCGCCGCGCATACCGCCACGCGCACCGTGATCTATCGCCGGCGTGCCGATGGCGGCGTGATCGGGATCTCCGTCGATGCGCCGATGCTCGAGGAGGCGGCGGGTCGCGAGCCCGAGGATGGCGTGGCGAAGAACGCGCGCTCGCTCGTGATGCCGTCGGGCGCGGCGGTGGTGGCGGAGCTGCGACGGATCGCGGCCGTTCCGCTGGGCGAGGCGCTGCCGCACCTGACGGTGGCGATCGTCAACCCGATCTCCGATCCGGACCCGCGCGACGAGGTGATCCGCGAGCGCTCGAAGCGACACGTGGTGTACACGTCCGCGCTCGCCGTGGCGCTCGGCATCGGGCTCCTGCTGATCATCCGCGGTGCCGTGCGCGCCCGCGAGCTGGCGCAGCTCAAGAGCGACTTCGTCTCGACCGTCTCCCACGAGCTGAAGACCCCGCTGACCTCGATCCGCATGTTCGCGGAGATGCTCGAGCAGGGCGTGGCCCAGGGCGACGCCGCCAAGATGGCGCGCTACCACGGCGTGATCGTCCAGGAGAGCCAGCGGCTGGGCCTCCTGATCGCGAACCTCCTCGACTACGCGCAGATCGAGAAGGGTACCCGGCGCTACACCCCGAGCCGGCAGGAGCTCGCAGGCCTCGCGCGGCACGCCGTGACCACGTTCGAGACCCTCCGCGACCCCGACGGCAAGCGCAATTGCATCGAGGTCGAGGTGTCCCCCGATGCAATGCGCGTGGATGTGGAGGTCGACCGTGACGTGGTGGTGCAAGCCGTGCTGAACCTCCTCGCGAACGCGGCGAAGTACGGCGGGGCGGATCAGCCGATCGAGGTCGCGGTCGGTGCGGATGCCGCAGGTGGGTGGATCAGGGTGACCGACCACGGACCGGGCATCCCGTCGTCGGAGCAGCCGCGGATCTTCCGCGAGTTCTATCGCTCGCCCGAGGCCTACCGCTCGGGCGTGGAGGGCACGGGCCTTGGCCTGGCCCTCGTGAAGCGCCACATCGAGGCGCTTGGCGGGACCGTCGAGGTCGCGTCGGAGGTCGGCAACGGTGCGACGTTCACGATCCGGCTGCCACGAATCCAGGAGCCTGCCGTATGACGAAGATCCTGGTCGTCGAGGACGATCCCTCGATCCGCCTCGGGCTGGTGGATACGCTGACCGCGAAGGGCTACGAGGTCGACGCCGTGGCGCGCGGCAGCGAGGGGGCCGAGCGGGCGACCTCCGGCAAGTTCGACCTCGTCGTGCTCGACGTCATGCTCCCCGACATCGATGGCTTCGAGGTCTGCCGGCGGATCCGGCAGAGCCCGGCGCGGGGCGTGGCGGTGATCATGCTGTCGGCGCGCGGCGCGGAGCTCGATCGCGTGCGCGGCCTCGAGCTCGGCGCCGATGACTACGTCACCAAGCCGTTCTCGCTGATGGAGTTGCTTGCCCGCGTGGCGTCGGTGCTGCGCCGCGCGAAGGGCGAGAGCGCCGAGCCGATCGCGCTCGCGTTCGGCGGCATCGAGATCGATCTCGTCGGGCAGGTCGCGTCGCGCGGCGGCAAGCGGATCGAGCTGCCGAGCCGCGCGTTCGCGATCCTCAAGGTGTTCGCGCGGCGCCCCGGCGAAGTGGTCAGCCGCGACGTGCTGCTCGACGAGGCCTGGGGCTACGAGGACTATCCGAACACGCGGACCGTGGACAACCACCTGGTCAAGCTGCGCCGCGCCCTCGAGGACGAGCCCGACAAGCCGCGATGGCTCGTGACGATCCACGGCGCCGGCTACAAGCTCGACGTCGCGCGCGACGCCGTTCGCTGGATGACAAAGCCGTGACGACGTTTTGCAAGCACGTGACGCTACCGGAGCGTGGAAGCGCTATCTCTGATCTCGGCGAGGTGAACGCGCCGGCATCGCAGCGGTTACCCTTCGGCGGGCGACGCGGTGGTGTCGGCGCGGCACCCATTCTGCTGGCGCTCCTCCTCGCGGCGTGCGGAGATCCGGAGGCGCGGCCGCCGATGACGAGCACCGCGCCCGCTGCGGATCGCACCGCCGCGGATCCCGCCGAGGGAGTGCAGACCGAGCTCGATGGCGCCGCGCCCGCGTTCGGCGACGCCGTGCTCGCCGAGCTCACCGGCGACGAGATCGCAGCGCGCAGCGGCTTCACCCGCGTGCTCGACGCGCCCGACTCGCCGGCCCCGCTCGCCGCCCGCGCCGCACTGCATCTCGCGCAGCTCGAGTCCAAGGCAGGGCACACCGGGTACGCGCGCGATCTCTCGCTACGCGCCTCGGCCCTGGCGCCCAACGATCCCGTGGTCGCCGAGGGGACCGCGCAGATCCGCGCGTCGGCGGTGGCCGAGTCCGGCGCGGGCGACCTGCGCGGGCCGCGCCTCGGCACGCCGCTCATCGGCGTGGATCCGGGGGTCGCGGCTGCGTTCGCCGTCGCCGAGAAGGCGCTCGAGAAGGTCCACCGGCTGCGACCGCGGCCGATCATCGAGGCGCTGTCGACCTCGATCCGCGCGAAGGAGGATGCGACCGAGGCCGTGGTCGCGCAGTACCGCGCGATCGCGGAGCACGGCGGCCTCGCGTTCGTCGCCGCGCACTACCGCGCGGGCAGCCTGTATCACGACCTCGCGCTCGGGCTGCTGTTCGAGCTGCCGCCCGAGCTCGATCCGAACGTCGCCGCAGGCCTTCGCCGCACGCTCCGTGGCCGCGCGCTGATCTACCTGCGCAAGGCGGCCAGCGAGTACAAGCTCGCGATCGACGCGAAGCCGCCGCGCGAGGCCGAGCTCTGGAAGATCGCGGCCGAGACCGACCTGCGCAACGCCCAGGCGCTGCTCGGCGAGCCGGGCCGATAGCGCGTCCGATAATGGGGTCCGACCCCATTTAGCGGACAAACCTCGT
>JBBRED010000371.1:0-8520 GCA_038203335.1 Haliangiales bacterium
CCCTTGAAGCTCAGGTCCCAGGTGGAGACCTCGGTAGCGCTGTTGAACAACGCGAGATCTGTGTCCGAGAGACTGCGCCGGCCCACCGAGCGCGAGGTCTCGCGGTCCAACGCGTCGTACGCCACACTGGTTGTGAAGTTCAGATCCGTCATCGGGCCGCCCGATCCCGGCACCTGCTCCGATGTCTGGTTGCCGTTGGCGTCGTACGTGTACTTCCACTCTCTTCCGTGGCGAGCCACCTTCGTACGACGACCAGCAAGGTCGTGCGTCAGCGTCGTCACCACGCTCGCTCCGCCGGAGGTCGTTGGGGGTGACGTGATCGTCGCGACGTTGTCGTCGGCCGAGTACGTGTACGTCGTCGTGGTGAAGGTGGCTGGCGAGGTGACCGTACGTTCCTCGACCTGCGCGAGGCGACCGAACCGGTCATTCGTCGTTCGCGTCTGTGCCTGCTGGCCACCGAAGCCGCCGAGGTTCTCGGTCGTCGTGGTGATCGCGCCGTTGTAGACTATGTCGACACCGCTCGGAGTCGTCGTGGAGTCGGGTCGCCGGATCGATGTCGCACGACCGAGGCTGTCGAACCCGTAGGTGTAACTCACCACCGACGCGTTGTTGGTCGTCGGGTCTGGTACCGAGACCGACTGCAGCGTGCCCTCGGGCCGATACACGAAGGTCGTGATCTGGTCGTTGGGTGCGGTGCCTTGGGAGTAGATCGTGATCTTGGTCGGACGACCGTGGCCATCGAGCTCGGTCTTTTCTTGCTTCCAGGTGGTGCCGAGCTCGTCGACGAGCGCTGCGTTCGTCCGCGACGTCGGCGTCGTACCCGAAGCAGCGTCCACATAGCTATTCGTCCCGACCTTGTAGGACACATAAACTACGCCGTCTTCGCTGACCGTCTCCCAGCGCTCGATCGTCCGTCCCAGACCGTCGACACGGACCTTGTGCTGCTCCTTGGGTGGGTGCGTCGCGTCGGCGGGACAGTTGGGCTGTCCCGTGACGCACGTGCGCTGATTCGGGCCTTCGGTCTGGAGCTTGGCGCCGGTGCCGTACTCGTATTGCATGTCGCGCTGATGCCCGAGCTCGTTGACCTCCGTGGCAACGAACAGCTTGCGGGCGTCATACGTGAACGTCGTACTGGAGCTGGAGGCTGCGTTCTGGATCGGCTTCCAGTGCTGCAGGGCGTTCCCCGTCGCCATGTCGTAGGCGGTTCGCGAGATCGCGCGGTTCGCGTCGACGTTGTCGAACCACGTCTCGTCCGTCAACGGCACGCGATACGTCGCGTCCCACGTCGTCGCCGTGCGCCCGTACGTCACATAGCTGCCGGCGACCTGCACCGTGTTGAGGGTGGAGATCGGACGCAGCCGATAGACCGCGGTGTCTGCGTTCAGCGTGAACGTCAGCTTGGTCTTGCGATCTCCGTTTGCCGCCGCAGTGCCGGACTGGAGGAGCGTGTCGGTCTCCTGCCATAGCAGCGGCGTCGAGTTCCCAGAGGTCGAGCTCACCAGGGCATTCAGGTAGGTGATCGTCGACGAGTAGCCACCGGCCGTGGTCGCGTTGCACGGAGTGGTCGGCGCTACCGCGTACGGATCGGTCGGGTCACCTTGCGTGTTCTTGCACGTGAAGTGCTGCGACCGTGTGGCGTGGTACGTCTTGACGGCACCACCGAACAACTGCCGCTCTTCCCACGTCGTGATATCGATCGTACGCGCGTCGTTGTCGCCCTCGCCGCTGAGGAGCTTTGGCATCAGGACGGTCGTCGCCAGCCGGCCGCTCCAGTCGGGCACGTAGCTGTAGCGCTGGATGGTGCGGGATCCAGACGGTGACGTCGTCGTCACCTGCTCGAAGCCGCGGAACCCATAGCGACCCTCATCGTCCTTGCCGTGGACCGGATACTTGTAGACGTAGCCTGTGGTCGCGGTGCCGGTTGCGAACGCGTCGGAGGTTGTCATCGACTTCACCACCCACTGCGTGGTCGGGCTCGCCTTCGGGCGACCGTTAACGACCAACGCGGGATCCTGTTGCACGACCGCCATGTCGTGCATCGACGCGTAGGCGACGGTGGTTGTGGCACCGCGCCCGTTGTTAATGATCGAGAGCATGCGTGGCGGCTGCGTGTATTGCGGGTTCGCGCGGTAGAACTGGCTTGCCCCCGGGTTCGGAAACGACACCGACTCGTTGATGCCGTCGCCGTCGAAATCGACGAGATCGCTCTCGAGCTCCCAGTAGAGATCGGGGACGTTCTCTGTGGCTTCGACGCGGCGCCGGTCGCCCGCTGTGTCTCCCGGATAGCTGACGCCCGTCGAGCTCAACTGGCCGCCGTAGTTCCAGAACACTTGCGGGCTGCCTCCGTTCCAACGAACCACGTCGACGCGCCCATCTCCGTCGACATCGACCGGACGGTTGTTCGAAGTCGAAGTGCCCAGGCGGATAGAGCCGGGAATCGGCGGCGTCGCCCCCGTGTAGGTCGCGTCGGCTCCGGGCTTGACGCCGACACCGCCAACGAGCGGCGTATTGATGAACCCGTTGTTCAGCGTGGTCAGATCCAGGTAGAGCCCGTTGTTCAGAGCGATGTTAACGTTGTGGCTCGCATCGAGGCGCCAGTGGTCCGGGATGCCATCGCCGTTGAAGTCGAGCAAACCCGTCGAGCTCTCCGACAAGGTCGCTCCCTGCTGCCCTAGACCGGCGATCGTGTTGAGTGGGTTCGGCCGCGTCGCGAACAAGTACATGCGCGGGCCCATCTGCCCGGTGCGATCCCCGAACCACACTTGCCACGCGTTCGGCGTCCCGCCCACGACGTGCTCGTCGAAGTGCACGACCGCGTCCAGGCTCCCGTCGCCATCGAAGTCCTGGATCGCGTGGTTGGTGGACGCGATACCGGGACCGCCGAAGCTCGAGTCGCCGCTATCGGACTCGAGCGGGACCGGCTGGTACTTGATCGTCGGCGCTGTGGCGAAGGTTCCATTGCCAAGGCCCGGATAGATGATCCACGGATACAGACCCTGGCAACGCTCGTACGGCGCGCGCGACGGTGCCCCGCCACCCCCGCCGCCACCGCCGCCGGGTCCCGGCTTCGCCATCATCCCGCCGCAGCCAACCTTCGGCGCACTCGATACGGCGGTGCTGATCACCGGCCAGTTCGGCACACACTGGCCGGTCAGATCGCAGTTGTTGACAAACTCATTCGTGATCGGACCGGTGTTCGCGCAGCGATCGATGTCCGCAGCGCCGCTAGGACACGGCGGCCAGCCGTCGAGCCCAGGAATTCCGAACATGGTCGGCTCGCCCTTTGCGAAGTTGTCCGGGGTCAACAGGTTCCCGCGTTCGATGTCGTAGTAGTTGCTCGACCCGTGCACGGCCGTTACGAGATCGACGAGGCCGTCCCCCGTGACGTCCATCCACCGATACGCGAGATACGTAAGCTTCAGGTCATCGGGGCCGCCGCGTGGTGGGCACGCGGTGCCTTTGTTCGGCGCGTTGACGTTGCAATAGAGGTTCGGGTCGAGCGGGTTGGTGGCGGCGTTGCAACTCGTCGTGTCGTGGCACGTATTGTTCTGTTGAGACCCCGGCCCCTGCGAGTTGCGGTAGTTGGAGGCCATGCCGCTGAGCGAACAACCCTCGTGGTTCCCGTCGAGAAAGCCTGCCTCACTTGCGCCGGGGACAGTGTTGAAGGCTCCTCCTGGGCCGTGCCACTTCAGCCGGGGTAACGTGATCGTGCTCGTCTGCAGCACGAACGTGTTCAGGACTCCGCCCGCTACATCGGGCCCCATGTTCTTGGCCCAGCGCGCCGAGCAGTTGAAGACATGTTTAGTACCGCCCACCACCTCGATCGACGTGTTGTAGAGCCGGTCGAGCAAACCGTCTCCGTCGAGGTCAATGTTCATCGCCTCTACGGTCGGCAAGCGTTCATCGTTGCTTCGATAGCCCCACGCCAGGCTGCTCTTGCGTTGTGCGTCCTCTGCCGTGACAAGCCACGGCACGACAAGGCCCGCCCCCCCTGGCGAGACCAGCGTTGTCGCAGGCGAGTTGTACGAGAACGTCTTGGGCGGCAGTGTGACCAGGGGGGAGTCCACACCCGAAGCGCTCTCCGTGATCGACGTGAGCAGCTTGACCGGCGCGTGCTGGAGCGTGCATGACTCCTTTGTCACGTCGTAACCCAGCGTCACTGTGCGCGTGTGCACCGCGCTCGCCGGCGAACCGCCCGGCGTGAACGCGGTCGACGTGATCGAAGTGAGCCGACTCGCGCCGGTCACGATCAGCTTACCCGATCGGTAGTCGCGTGATGAGCCGGAGACGAGGCCTCCGCACACAACCTGATCCGGCGAGTACGTGAAGTCGACCTGTGCGAACGCCGCGACGCCGGCGGCGACGTTCTGGCCGTACTTGATATTTTTGATCCGGCACTCGCCGGCGAGCACGGACTCGTAGGTGTAGAGAACCTCCGAGCCAAACGCATCCGTCTCCAGGGTGAGTGGTGCAAATCCCTCGCTTACGTTCGCGCATCCGACGGTCTGGTTGACGTCGCCGAAGTACCGAACAGAACCGTCCGTGCTGTACACGCGCCACGAGTACGGCTTGCTCGCGGTGGGCTTCATCCGCTCATAGCGTGACCACGAGGAATCCGACTGCGCGCGATACTGGTAGGCCGCTGGATCTCCCGGTTCACTGACCAAGATCAGCGGGCGTCCGCCCGCCATCGAGCTGACGAACCGGTCGTCGAGCTTGGGGTCGGGCTGGGTCGCCTCGGTCGGCGGATAGTGTGTCTTCATCCGCGACGAAGAGACGTCCTCACGAATCTCTGGGATCGAGAGGTTCCACGCCCAGCCCGAGGCCAGGCCACCGAAGATCGGCCCCTGGCTCGAGTAGCTCAGGCTGAGGTGAGGCTGCATCCCCGAACGGCCAGGCGGGACGGTGACGGGATAGGAGTACGTCAGAGCGCCCGTCTGCGACGATACGGTCGTGTCACCGTCGGCCACTGGAGCGGTCTGGCCCGGCGAGGACGCCAAGACGGGCGCGGGGTTTTCGAAGATATCGCTCGGCGCTGAAATCGCCGGCGCGACATTGAACACCGTCACCACTGCCATGAGCGCTGCCATGCCGCGCGCGCTCGCGATCTTCCATCCCGCTTGTCGATTCCCCATGATGCTACTCCTCGACCTTCGTCGTCGTAAAACTGTTCAGTTCGTGATCGCCGGTACGGTGCACTCTGTCGCTGCCTGCGCGTCGCGAGCCTCGAGAGCGCACGTCACTTGCGCCGCCGACATTCTCTTCGTGCAATCTTCGACGAACTGAGGCCCGAGCGCGTTTGTCAGCGCCGCGCGATGTTGCTCGAGATCTTTTCGGAGGTTCGTCGCCGAGCCGATTCGAAGATCGACGATGTGCTCGCGCAACCGTTCACACTGAGAGGTGTTCGCGAGGGTTCCGTCCTCGTCTGAAGCTCCACCGCAACTGACCAGTACTGCGCCAAGCGCGAGCCATTTCAACATCGAGGTCTCCCCAAACGACGATCCGTTCGCCGTATGGATCCTTCCACGTGGATCGAATCGAACGCAGCAAGCCCGAACAACCAGCACACCGCGCGCGATCTCGAAATGTGGAGTCCGAAACTACGAACCCACGCGAGCTGCAGCGAAATGCTGCATGCGACACATCGATCCGAACCGACGATTGCTAGCGCGGGACGCGGGCGATCGTAACGGCCGCGATCGCCGCCGCCGCCGCGGGCGCCGCGCGATCGACCTCGAGCGCATCCGACCAGCGGTCCACGCGGCGCTGCCAGTTCGGCCGCTGCGTGGTGGTGCCGGGAACGTTGTGCGGGAACGGCTCGAGGGCGAGGTCGTCGAGGGCGACGAGCACGACCTCGGCAGCACCGTGCGCGAGGTCCGCCGTTGCGGCGACCATCGCGCGCTCGACATCGGTCAGCGCATCGTTGGTGTGACCCTCGGCGCTCGTGAACGCGAGGAGAGCGGCGCGAGCGGCGTCGCGCTCGACGCGCTCGATGGCCTCTTGCTCGGCGGTGATGAGATCGAGATCGCGGCGGTCGTCGATGTCGGCGCCGCGCCACCAGCCGGCGAACGTGGCGGTGTCGTGGGTGTTGAGGCTCGCGACGGCTTCGGCCGGCGACGGGTCCGGGCGATCGCCGACCTTGGCCGGCAGGAACCACTGGCCGACGTGGAGGCGGAACAGCGCGTGGCGCGCCATCGCAGGGCGGACCTGGTCGGGCACGGTGCCGAGGTCCTCGCCGACCAGCGCGCAACCCGCGCGCTGCGACTCGAGGGTGAGGATCGCGAGCAGCTCCTCGGCGTTGTAGCGGAGGTAGACGCCGTCGGTGGCCGGGCGGCCCTGCGGGACGCAGTACAGGCGGAACAGGCCCATCACGTGATCGATGCGCAGCATGCCCGCGACCTTCATGTGGTGCTGCACGCAGCGGATGAAGTAGCGGTAGCGATCACGGCGCAGCGCGATCGGCGAGAGCGGCGGCAGGCCCCAGTTCTGGCCGCCGAGGAACAGCGCGTCGGGAGGTGCGCCCGCGGCGAGCTCGGTCAGGAACAGATTGCGATGGCGCCAGACCTCGTAGGCATCGCAGTTCACGCCGACGGGAAGATCGAGGTAGAGCTTGACCGCTCCGCCGCCGAGGGCCTCGAGCTGCTGCTGCATCGCCCACTGCGCCACGATGTGCGTGGTGAGGCGAGCGCCGTCTGCGCCGAGGCCGATCGCCTGCGAGCGGGTCTCGATCAGAGGGGTGCCCTCGCGCCATGGCGCCCCCCAGTCACGCCAGCCGGTGCGACGCTGCTCGCCGATCGCTCGGAACGCGGCGTAGTCGTAGGCGCCGGTCTGCTGCGCCCACGCGTCGATCTGCGTGGAGATCGCCGGCACCGCGGCGAGCCGCTCCGCGATCGGATCGAGCGCGAGGCGGCGCCAGTGATACTGCGCCTTGTGATCGATGAGCGTGCCGGGGACGATCGGCGGCGCGGTCGGCGCGGCGAGCCCGACCTGCGCGGCGAGCGGCGCGAGATCGAGATACATCTCGTTCCAGTAGAGGCGGCTCGCCGGCGAGTACGGGCTGAACTGGCACGGCTCGTCGAGGAACTGCGCGAGGATCGGCAGGGTCGCCACGTAGCGACCACCGCGCCGCTCGACGGCGTCGAACAGCCGGCGCAGCGATCCGAGATCGCCGGCCTGCCCTGACTCCACCGACGCGAGGCCGTAGACCGGCGCGAACACGCCCCAGCGGCGACCGCCGGATCCGGGGCCGCCCCACGCGTGCTCGGGCGCCGAGATCGCGAGCGCCTCGCCCTGCGAGCCGAGCACCCGCCAGCGCGCGCTGTGATAGCCGACCTCGCCATCGAGCGAGATCGACGCGCGCCGCACGCAGTGCACCACGCCCTGCGGCTGCGCATGCTCCTCTGCCGGCAGATCGAAGAGCATGCCGTGCGCCTTCACCGTGCGGCCGGCCTCGGTGGTGACCTCGACCTCCCACGCATCGTCGCTCTCCGCCGGCACCGAGAACGGAACCTCGATGGAGCCGTTCCAGCCGACCACGACGGCGGGCACGATCTGGCGCCAGCGCTCGCGCTCGAGCACGGCGATCGAGCCGGGCGCATCCTCGACGCGCTCGAGCTTGATGCCGAGATCCGGGGCGAGCGCCTTCAGCGTGGCGAACACGGCCTCGTCGCTGGCCGCCGTGGGCTGGCCGCGGAAGTCCGTGTACTCGGCGTCGAGGCCCGCGGCCTTCGCGAGCTCGCGCAGGGTCGACATCAGCTGACGAGCTTGAGCCACCAGCCCGGCATCAGGCCGAGCTCGAGGACCAGCAGCGGACACACCGCGATCACGAACAGCAGACCACCCGACTTCGTCGGCGCGAACGGCTGGTTCGCCTCCTTGAAGTACATCGCCGTGACGATGCGCAGGTAGTAGTAGATGCTGATCGCCGAGTTGACGACGCCGATCAGGACGAGCCAGATGAGCTGGCCGTCGTAGACCTCCATCGCCGACTTGAAGATATAGAACTTGGCGAAGAAGCCGCCGGTCGGCGGCACGCCACCGAACGAGAGCAGCAGCACGGTCATCGCGAGGGCGACCGCCGGGTGCTGCGAGCCGAGGCCGGCCCAGTCATCGACGAGCAGCCGCTCGCGCCCCTTGGAGCCCACGTACGAGACGACGGCGAACGCGCCCATCGTCGTGAACGAGTACGCGATCAGGTAGTAGACGATGCCGCCGTTCGCCGTCGGCGAACCGAGGCCGAGCGCGCAAATCCCGACGAGCAGGACGCCCGCGTGCGAGATCGACGAGTACGCGAGCATCCGCTTCACGTTGTCCTGACGGACCGCCGAGATGTTTCCGATCGTGATCGTGACCGCCGCGATCACGACGAGCGGGCTCGCCCAGCCAAGCGTGCCGTACGGAATGATCTCGCCACCGAGGGCGATGCCGAACACGCGCATCATCGCGGCGATCGCAGCGGCCTTGACCGCGGCGGCCATGAACGCGGTGACCGGCGTCGGTGCACCCTCGTACGCATCGGGC
>JBBRED010000372.1:0-8472 GCA_038203335.1 Haliangiales bacterium
ACCGCGAGCAGCTGCGAGATCAGTTCGTTCACGCGCAGCGCATGGACGCCGTGGGCACGCTCTCCGCAGGGCTCGCGCACGACATGAACAACATCCTCGGCGGCATCCTCGCCTTCGCCGAGATCCTCAAGCTCGAGGCCACCGATCCGCAGGTCAAGGAGGACCTCGATCGCATCCGCCAGGAGGCCGAGCGCGGCGCGGCGCTGACCCGGGGCCTGCTGGCGTTCTCGCGGCGTGGCAACTACCGGCGGCGGCCGATCGCGCTCGGCGGCGTGATCGAGGACATGACGCCGCTCCTCGCGCGCACGCTCGGCAAGTCGATCGAGCTCGAGCGAAGCGACGGCCCGCTGGCGATCGTCGCCGGCGATCCGGCGCAGCTCGGGCAGGTGTTGATCAACCTGTGCCTGAACGGTGCGGACGCGATGGCCGGTGAGGGCACGATCAAGATCGCGACCTCGGTCGTCGAGCGCGACGGCAAGAGCCACGCGCGGCTCACCGTGAGCGATAGCGGCAGCGGAATGGACGAGGCCACGCGCAAGCGCATGTTCGAACCGTTCTTCACCACCAAGCCGGTCGGCAAGGGCACCGGCCTCGGGCTCGCGATGGTCTACGGTGCGGTCGAGGCCCACGACGGTGCGATCGAGGTGGTGTCCGCGCCCGGCGCCGGCACCACGATCCACGTGTTTCTCCCGATCACCGACGCGGAGCCCGAGCAGCGCAAGCGCGCCGACAGCCAGCCGTGCCGGATGCAGGGCATGGTGCTGATCGTGGACGACGAGGCGACAATGCGCGCGGGCGCAGCGCGCATCATCGAGACCCTCGGCCTCACGACCGCGAGTGCGAGCGATGGCGCCGACGCGCTCGTCGTGTTCGAGAAGCACCAGGACGAGGTCGCGCTCGTCTTGCTCGACATGGCGATGCCGCGCATGGATGGCCCGGCGTGCTTCGCCGAGCTACGCAAGCGCTCGAACGTACCGATCCTGTTGACCTCCGGGTACACGGATCACACCGCCGCCCAGGATCTGCTCGCCGCCGGCGCGAATGGCTTCCTCGAGAAGCCCTACACGGCCGACCAGCTCACCACCGAGCTGGAGCGCATCCTCGGTCGACGAGAACGTCTTGGGGGACCGGCGTAGACGGTCTATGCTGCGCCCGTGCGCGGCGCGGCCATCCTCAGTACTCTGGTGCTTGCCGGTCCGGCGAGCGCGGCGCCCGTGCGCACGGCGCAGAGCGATCCGCATCCGGGCATCCACGCCGAGACCTGGGTCGACGGTGCGATCCCGGCGCGGATCGCCCTCGTGCGGATCGACCTGACCTCCGCGGAGATCGCTCTGTACGCGACCAAGGAGTCCGATCGCGGCATCACCACGAGCGGGTTCTCCGATCGGATCAACGCGCAGGTCGCGATCAACGGCGATGCGTTCGCGATCGCGGGCTATCGACCGCGCGGTCTCGCGATCGGCGACTCGACGGCATGGACCAACACGCAGGACACGGCGCAGCTGCCGCTCCTGCACCTGCGCCGGGTGGGCGAGCGCACGGTCGCGGTGATCGAGCCGCCCGAGCTCGTGCTCACCACCGGTGATCTGCCCGAGGGCACGCAGGGCGCGCTCGGCGGTCGGCCGCTGCTCGTGCGCTCCGGTGCGGTCGAGAGCAACTTCGACTGCGCGGATCCCGTGACCCTCGCGTGTCAGCGCGCGCCGCGGTCCGGCGTGGGGATCTCCGGCGACGGCAACACGATGTGGCTCGCGACCGTGGATGGCTGGCAGGCCGGCTCGGTCGGGCTCACGGCGGCGGAGCTCGGCGCGTTCCTCTCGGCCCGCGGCGCTGCGTGGGCGATGGCGCTCGACGGCGGCAGCTCCGCGACGATGGTGCTCGACGGCAACGTGATCACGAATCCGTCGGATGGCATCGAGCGCACGGTGGCGAACCACCTCGGCGTCAAGTACGGCGCCCTGCCGCGCGGCGAGCTGGTCGGGCTGGTGTGCGCGAACTCGGTGTTCAACTGCACGAAGCTGACCGGCGCCGTGGTCACGCTCGACGACGGGCGCGTCAGCACCACCGCGAGCGATGGGTTCTACGACTTCACGGCGGTGACGCCGAGGCTCGCGTGCGTGGTGGTGAGGAAGACCGGCTACAAGACGAAGAAGCAGTGCCAGATCGTCGACTCGGGGATCCAGACCTACAACTCGGTCGTGCTCGATCCGGGCACGGATCCACCCGCCGACGCCAGCGTTCCTGATGGTCCGCAAGCCACCGATGCCACCACCACCGGAGACGGCGGGTTCGGGCCCGATGGAGGGAACCCCGACAGTGGCCCCGGCGGTGGCTGCTGCGAGGCTGGCACGGGGGGAGCGCCACCGATCGCACTCGTGGCCCTGGTGGGGTTCCTGCTGAGGCGCCGCCGCGTTACAACTAGATAGGGTGTCTCAAGTTCATACGCAGCTCCTGACCGACGACGCCAGCGGTGCGCTTGTCGAGCGCACGTTCCGGCTCCGCGTCGTCTCGGGCCCCGATGCGGGCCAGGAGCACACCCTCGACGAGGGCACCACGATGGTCGGCACCCACGCCGACAACGACCTGGTGCTGACCGATGCCACGGTCTCCCGCTACCACCTCGAGATCCGCGTGCGCCGCGACGGCATCGAGATCCGCGACCTCGATACGACCAACGGCACGAAGCACAACAGCGTGAAGGTCGGCAACGTGGTGCTGACCGGCGCCGCGCGGCTGCGGCTCGGCAAGCACACCGAGATGGACGTCGAGCCGATCGACACCAGCATCGATCTCGGCGACTGGCACGGCGATCGGTTCGGCGAGGTGCTGGGCACCACCACCCCGATGCGCCGGCTGTTCGCGCTGCTGGGCAAGGCCGCCGCGACGGAGGCCACGATCCTGCTGCAGGGCGAGACCGGCACCGGCAAGGAAGCGATCGCCGAGGCGGTCCACAAGCAGAGCAAGCGCAACCGCGGCCCGTTCGTGGTCGTCGACTGCGGCTCGATCCCGCACGAGCTGATCGCCTCGGAGCTGTTCGGTCACGCGAAGGGCTCGTTCACCGGCGCCGCCACCGACAAGCAGGGCCTGATCGAGGCCGCGAACAAGGGCACGCTCTTCCTCGACGAGATCGGCGAGCTCGCGCTCGATCTCCAACCACAGCTCCTGCGCGTGCTCGATCGCCGGCAGGTCCGCCGGGTCGGTGAGACGCAGTCCGTGGACGTCGACATCCGCGTGATCGCTGCGACGCACCGCGACCTGCGCGCGATGGTCAAGGCCGGCCAGTTCCGCGAAGATCTCTATTATCGGCTCGCCGTCGTCGCGACGATGGTGCCGCCGCTCCGCGATCGCAAGGCCGACATCCCGGCGCTCGCCGCGTGGTTCGCCGACAAGATGGGCCGCGGTGGCTTCGCGCAATCGCCGGCGCTGCTCGACCTGCTCGAGCGCCATGATTGGCCGGGCAACGTGCGCGAGCTGCGAAACGTCGTCGAGCGCGCGCTCTCGCTCGGCGCCGCGGCGCTCCAGGATCTCGGCGAGGGCACCACGCGCTCATCCACGTCTGGCTCGGCAGGCGACGACGCCGTGGCCGCGCGCGCCACGTTGACCCCGCCGGGTGCGGACGTGCTCGAGCTGCCGTTCAAGGAAGCGAAGGCGGCGCTGGTCGAGAGCTTCGAGCGCGACTACCTGTCGGCGTTGCTCGCACGCCACCGCGGCAACATCTCGCGCGCCGCCTCCGAGGCTGGTATCGATCGGAACTACATCCACCGCCTCGTCAAGAAGTACGGGCTCGAGGTCGACCGAGGGTGAGGCGGCTCGCGGCTCTGCTGCTGCTCGCGGCTGCCTGCAAAGGCAAGGAGCCCACGAAGGACCCGGTCGCGGTTCCGCCGCATCCGATGCCCGAGCCGGTGCCCGTTCCGGTCGCCGGAGACTGGGCCGCGTGCAAGGCCGCGCTCGAGGCGAACCCCAAGCTGCCGCCGACCAAGCAGGTCGCCGCGCTGCTCGCCGGCTGCACGCCGTGTGGCGACTGGAAGCCGCTCCTCGACTGGCAGACGCCGACCGAGGAAGGCGGGCCGAAGAAGAAGGACATCGAGACTGCGATGCTCGGCTGCAAGGCCTACTGCGATCCGAACGCGAAGATGCGGTTCCTCGACGGCCTCGACGAGACGCGCGGCAAGAACAGTCGCCGCCCGTGGCGCGTGCTCGGCGAGTTCTGCAAGGCGGAGCTCTCGTCGGTGCCCGATGCGCGGTTCATGTCGGCGCCGTACTTCGCGCTCGATCGCATCGCGCGCGACGTGGCCGCGCGGCCCGATGGCGCGAAGCTGCTCGCGGCGATCGACCTCGTGCTCCCCGCGTCCTCGGTCACCGGCGCCGGTCTCGAGATCCCGACGAGCGCGGTGACCAAGCCGAGCGCCGCGCCGAGCCAGCTGACCGTCACCGTCGACGAGATCCACGTGGGCGCCCTGCCCCACGCGAAGCTCGGCGCGACCGGCGTGACCGTCACCGCGGACCCGTATCCCGGCAACGTCGTGAAGCTCGCGGACCTCCCCGCCGCGTACGACAAGCTGGCACCGCCCGTGCTCGTGTTCCTCCCGAAGCTGATGAGCGCGCAGAAGCTCGTCGACGTGCTCGCAACGCTGAAGCGCCGCCCGCTCCAGCTCGCGGTCACAGCGACGAGCACGCTGCCCGGCTGGGATCAGTACGGCGCCGCGCCGATCGATCTGGTCGGCGAGGTGGATCCGGCGACCCTGCCAAAGGACAAGGCGCAGCGCCTGATGCTGACGTTCGGCGCGAGCACGGATGACGCGCTGAAGGCGATCACGGCGGCACCCGCAACCGCATTCACCGCGCCGCCGCAGCTCTCGCTCGCGTCCGACGCCACCGCCGAGTCGCTCGCGACCGTGCTCGGCGCCCTGGCGTACAAGGATGTGACGTCCGCGGTGATCGTGCGCGCGAAGAAGACCAAGCCTTGACCGACGCTGGCTCACCGGAGATCGTCGGTCCGTGACCTCCGCGGCCTATGACGTCGTCGTGATCGGCGGAGGAATCACCGGCGTTGGCATCGCGCGCGACGCCCAGCTCCGCGGCCTCAAGGTCGCGCTGTTCGAGAAGGGCGACTACGCCTCGGGCACGTCGTCGAAGTCGAGCAAGCTCGTTCACGGTGGCCTGCGCTACCTCGAGCACGGCGAGATCGGGCTGGTGTTCGAGAGCGTCTCCGAGCGCCGCGTGCAGACGAAGGTCGCGCCGCACCTCGTGCGCCCGCTGCCGTTTCTGATCCCGATCTACAAGGGTGCGAAGCCCGGCCTCGAGCTGATGAACGTCGGCCTGTGGATCTACGACTCGCTCGCGCTGTTCCGCGCGCCGCGCCTCCACAGGACGTTTCGCGGCGTCAAGCAGGCACTCGCGCTGGAGCCGCAGCTCCGCCCCGAGGGTCTGCGCGGCGTGCTCGAGTACTACGACTGCGCCACCGACGACTCGCGCCTCGTGCTCGAGAACGCGATCGATGCGGTGAAGGCGGGCGCGCACTGCCACACGTACACCGAGGTCACGCGGTTCGAGCGCCGCGCCGATGGCCGGATCGAAGGCGTGCACGTGCGCGATCGCTTGACCGGCGAGAGTCGGCTGGTCACGTCGCGCGTCGTGATCCTCGCCGCCGGGGCGTGGACCGACGAGATGATCCGGCGGTTCGAGATCCCGATGGATCGGCCGCTGCTGCGCCGCACCAAGGGCGTGCACATCGTGCTGCCGCGCGAGCGCCTGCCGCTGGCCCGCGCGATCACCCTGATCTCGCCCGTCGACAAGCGCGTGATGTTCGCGATCCCGTGGCGCGAGCGCACCGTGCTCGGCACCACGGACACCGACTTCACCGGCAGTGCCGACGAGGTCGCCGCCGATGCCGACGACGTCAAGTACCTGTGCGACTCGGGCAACGGCTACTTCCCCGGCGCGAACCTCACGCCCGACGACGTGATCGCCACCTGGGCCGGCCTTCGGCCGCTGATCGCCGCGCCCCCGAACGTCGACGAATCGGAGATCTCGCGCGAGCACGAGGTGTTCGCGCGCAACAACGGCCTGGTGATCATCGCGGGCGGCAAGCTCACCACCTATCGCCGGATGGCCGGCCAGGCGGTGCACGAGACGCTGAAGCTGATGGGCGAGCTCGGCGAGCAGGTGGAGGTCACGAAGTCCGTCACCAAGTCGCGGCCGCTGCCGGGCGCCGCCGGCCTCACCGAGGACACGCTCGAAGGCGTGGCGAAGGTCGGGCGCGCGCTGATGGAGGACTTCGGGCTCGATGTCGATACCGCCACGCACCTGTGCGGCGTCTACGGCACGCGCGCTCCGCTGATCGCCGAGCGCATCAAGGCGGTGCCGGCGCTCGGCGAGCGCCTCGATCCCGAGCTGCCGTACGTGTGGGCGGAGATCGAGTTCGCCGCCACCCACGATCTCGCGCGCACCGTGGAGGACGTGCTCGGCCGCCGCGTGCCGCTGCTCCTGGTCAGCCGCGATCAGGGCCTCGGCGCGTGCGAGCGCGTCGCCGACACGCTCGCGGCCATCCACGGCTGGACCACCGAACAGCGCACCGCGATGATCGCCGAGTACACGGCCGAAGTCGCGCTCAGTCGGCGCTGGCGCTAACGTCCGATCCGCAGGCTAACCAGCGGTAATGTAAAGGATCACCCGGGTCCATCTTTATGGATTCTTGATCCGATCCGCGGCCGCCTGAACGCCATCGCTACGCGGCAGGGCGTACCTCCAAGCTGTCGCCGCGGGCGGCACGATGGAAGCAATCAGCACGGTCTCGGCCACCCCCAATCCCCCCCACCACCACCCCGCCCCCACCGGGAGAGGTGCACTCGCAGCGGCGTCGCTCGGTGCACTCGGGGTGGTCTACGGGGACATCGGCACGTCGCCGCTGTACGCGATGAAGGAGTGCCTCGCCGGCCCGCACGGCGTGGGCGCGACTCCGAACAACGTGCTCGGCGTCCTGTCCCTGATGTTCTGGGCGCTGATGCTCGTGGTCACGCTCAAGTACCTCGTGTTCGTGCTGCGCGCCGACAACAAGGGCGAGGGCGGCATCCTCGCGCTCGCCGCGCTGCTCGAGGGCACCGATCCGAAGGTCCGGCGCAACCGGCTCGCGATCCCCCTCTTGCTCGGCCTGTTCGGCGCCGGCCTGCTGTTCGGAGATGGCGCGATCACACCGGCGATCTCGGTGCTCGGCGCGGTCGAAGGCCTCGCCGAGAAGAGCCCCGCGCTCGGTGACCTCGCCGTGCCGATCACGATCGGCATCCTCGTCGGCCTGTTCCTCGTGCAGCGCCACGGGACGAAGAAGATCGGCATCGCGTTCGGTCCGATCATGCTGGTGTGGTTCGTGTCGATCGGCGTGATCGGCGTGCGCTGGATCGCCGTCGATCCGTCGGTGTTTCGCGCGATCGATCCGCGGTACGGCATCGATCTGCTCTTCCATCACGGCTGGCACGGCTTCCTGCTGCTCGGCCTGGTGTTCCTCGTCGTCACCGGCGGCGAAGCCCTGTACGCGGACATGGGGCACTTCGGCAAGCGGCCGATCCGGATCGCGTGGTTCACGATCGCGCTCCCCGGCCTCCTGCTCAATTACTTCGGCCAGGGCGCCCTGCTGCTCTCGTCCAGGCCCGGCAGCATCACGAATCCGTTCTACGCGATGGTCGAGGGACCGATGCTGATCCCGATGATCATCCTCGCCACCCTGGCCGCGGTGATCGCGTCGCAGGCGCTGATCTCCGGCGTGTTCTCGCTGACCCGCCAGGCGATGCAGCTCGGGTTCTGGCCGCGCGTCACCGTGGTCCACACCTCGGCCGATACCGAGGGTCAGATCTACATCCCCGAGATGAACTGGCTGCTGCTCGTCGGGTGCATCGCGCTCGTGCTGCAGTTCCGCTCGAGCTCCGGCCTCGCCGCCGCGTACGGCATCGCGGTGACCGGCACGATGGGGATCACGTCGTATCTGTTCTACCTGGTGTGCCGCCGGCGCTGGGGTGTGTCTCAGCCCAAGGCCCTCGCGTTCCTGATCCCGTTCCTCATCATCGACCTCACGTTCTTCGCCGCGAACGCCGCGAAGATCGCCGATGGTGGCTGGTTCCCGCTCGCCGCGGGCCTGTGCGTGTTCATCGTGATGACCACGTGGTGGCGCGGACGCGTCGAGCTCTCGAAGACCCTCGAAGCCGGCTCGATCCCGGATGACATGCTGCTCGCCGACATCGCCGCGAATCCGCCACCACGCGTGAAGGGCACCGCGGTCTTCATGGCCTCCACGCCCGATGGCATGCCGAACGTGCTGCTGCATCACCTCAAGCACAACCAGGTGCTGCACCCGCAGACCGTGCTGTTCTCGCTGAAGATCGAGCCTGTGCCCTCGGTCGATCTCGACGACAACCTCGTCGTTACCGACCTCGGCCATGGCTTCTTCCGCGTGCTCGCGAAGGTCGGCTTCATGCAGACCCCCGA
>JBBRED010000373.1:0-8458 GCA_038203335.1 Haliangiales bacterium
CTCGGGCGCGGCGGTGCGGCGGGCAAGCTCTTGGTGTCGTCGGGAGACGGGGGCGCGGCGAGCGTCTCGTCGGAGGTGTCGTCACCGCGCGGGGCCGGCGAGGTCAGCACCGTCGGGTCATCGTTGGGCAGCGACTCGGACGTCGTCGGGCCGTCGTCGACCATATCGGGGATCGCGGTGGCCTCGGTATCGCGGTGAACGCGCGCGGTCTGCGCGGGCAGGGCGCCGATGCCGACCTGCGTGGGGCGGTTCGGCCGCGTCGGCGTCAGCTTCGGTTTTCGCGCCTCGAGCACGAGCACCTCGCCGTCATCATCGTCGTCGCCATCGTCCGCGGACGGCGCGCGCTGCCGAGCGATGGAAGGCGGCTGATCGCTCGGCCGCCGGCGGTCGAGCAGGATCGGCTGTGACTCGTTGTCGTCGCGCGGGCTCGGGCGATCCGTGATCATCACGGCGGCCGAGCTGTCCTCGGAGATCTCGATGGTGCGCGACGGCGCGGCCGATGGCTCGGGCCGATCGATCACGCGCATCTCGCCCGATCGCTCGGTGACCGCCATCGTCGGGTGCGGCTTCACCGGCTCGGGCTCGATGATGATCCGCGGCTCCTCGAGGTCGACCTTTCGCACCGGGCCGGTGTCGACGGTGACCTCGCCCGCGCGCGCGTACAGCTCCGGAGGATCCGACTTCACCTTGCGGCGGGTGCGCTGGACCGGGACCATGCGAGGCCCGGTCTCCGCTTCCTCGCTCGAGGCGTCGTTGACCTCGACCGTGATCACCGGCCCGCTCTCGTCCTCGAGGACGTCGTCGAGCACGTCCTCGATCATCGGCTTGATCGACGGAGCACGGCGCCCCGGCACGCGGATCTCGCCCGACACGCTGCGCGCGCGCGGCTTGTCGGGGACACCGTCGGAGTCGACGTCGGGCTGGCTGACGGCGCGGATCGGCTCCTCGATCTTCGGCGGTGGCGTCGGCGGGGCGGGGAGCCGCGGCGTGGAATCGTTCTGACCGATCGCGGCGAGCACGATCTCGCCGCTGTTCGGGCGCGGCACGTTGACCGGGCCGGTCTGCGGGACCACGCCGCGATGGCGCATCGCATCGACCTTGCCCGTCAGGCCCTTCGTCCGCGCGACCGGCGGCGACATCGGCGTGGTGCTGCCGGTGGTCTGCATCAGCTTCTGGCCGAGCGCGGTGACGTGCCCGTAGTAGTGCGCGAGGCACCACGCGATCTGCATTTGCGTGGCCACCGCGCGCACGACGTACGCGCCGGTGAAGAACGTGATCTCGTCCACGGCGTGGCGATCCGATGGATCGCTCATCGCGATGGTCAGGTTGTTGTCGCCATCGAACGCGACCGGAATCGCGCGCAGCTCGATCGCCATGTCGCTCGGGATCGCGGCGACCACCTTGATCGGCAACCGCGCGAGCGTGTTCGGATTGACCTGCGGCACCAGCAATCGCGACCGGTAGAAGTCGGTCAGTGCGTCATCGCTGATCGCGCCCATCACGACGAGCTGCTCGCCGATCGTGCCGCCGTCGGCCTCCACGCGAACACGGGCGTCGTCCAAGGCACTGGGTGTGACCAGTCCCGAACGAACCAGGAGCGCGCCCGCGTCATCCGCCACAGTGGTGGTACCAATCAGAAGGGAGCCAGCTCCGTATGTCAACGAACGCGAGGATCTACCTGGACTTCAATGCCACGGCGCCGGTAGTTGCGGCCGCCCGGTCGGCGATGGTCCGCGCCCTCGACGTCGTCGGAAACCCGTCCTCCGTCCACGCCGAGGGCCGCGCCGCGCGCGATCTCGTCGAGACCGCCCGGAACCAGGTCGCGGCGCTGGCCGGCCGCCCGCGCGAGCAGGTGATCTTCACGAGCGGCGGCACCGAGGCAAATCGCCTCGGCATCGCGCGGCTCGCCGCCCTCGCCGAGGCGCGGGGCCTGCCGCGGGTGGTCTCGGCGTCGGGCGCCGACCATCCATCCCTCACCGGCGCGGTGGCCGAGCTCCTCGCGCGCGGGTGGCAGCGCGGCCCTGCGGCGGGCGCCGGCCTCATCGCGATCACGCTCGTCAACCACGAGCTCGGGACGATCGCGGACCTGCCGCCGCCCGGAGCGGCGCTCGTCCACGTCGATGCCGTGCAGGCCGCGGGCAAGCGCTCGCTCACCGACGTCGCCGCCGACTCGATCGCGATCTCCGCGCACAAGATCGGCGGCCCCCAGGGCGTGGGCGCGCTGCTCGCGAGCGTGGATCCCGATGACGACCTCGACGCCGGTCACCAGGAGCGCGGCCGCCGCCCCGGCACGGAGAACACGATCGGCATCGCCGGCTTCGGCGCCGCCGCGTCCGCGATCGAGCTCGCGAGCTGGGCCTCCGTCACCACACTCGGCGCGCGCCTCGAAGCGGGCCTGGTCGCGCTCGGCGCACGGATCAATTGCGCCGATCGCCTGCGGATCGGCGGCACCATCAACGCCGCATTCGCCGGTACCCGTGGCGAGTCGATCGTGATCGCGCTCGACCTCGCGGGCATCAGCGCGTCGACCGGCGCGGCGTGCACGAGCGGCTCGATCAAGCCTTCGCCGGTGCTGCTCGCCCTCGGGCAGTCCGCGGAGGACGCGCGCGCAGCGGTGCGGTTCAGCCTCGGGCGCACGACGACCGCCGGGGAGATCGAGCGCGTGCTCGCGGCGCTCCCCGAGATCGTGGCCCGCGCGCGCCGCTAAGTCATCGTTCTGTCAGGGCTAACCGGCCGGGGAGGTCGCCTTGACGCCCTGGTGAGCAGCAGGGTATCCCCTGGTCATGCGAGACGTCGTCATCGTCGGTGCTGCCCGCACCGCCATCGGAAGCTTCCTCGGTTCTCTCTCCAGCGTCCCCGCGCCCAAGCTCGGCGCCACCGCGATCAAGGCTGCGCTCGAGCGCGCCGGTGTCGCGCCGGGAGACGTCGGCCTCGTCCACATGGGCATGGTGCTCCAGGGCGCCGTTGGCCAGGCGCCCGCGCGCCAGGCCGCGCTCGCGGCGGGCCTTCCGAACTCGGTCCCGTGCGTGACCGTGAACAAGGTCTGCGGCTCGGGGCTCGAGGCGGTGATCGGCGCGGCGCGCGCGATCGCGGCGGGCGAGATCGAGATCGCGGTCGCCGGCGGCATGGAGTCGATGTCGAACGCGCCGCACGCCCTCAAGCAGTCGCGCACCGGCACGAAGATGGGCCCGCTCGAGACCGTCGACACGATGGTCCACGACGGCCTGTGGGATCCGTACAACAACCAGCACATGGGCATGTGCGGCGAGCTGTGCGCGAAGGAGAAGGGCATTCCCCGCAGCGCCCAGGACGAGCACGCCGCGGAGAGCTACCGCCGCGCGCTGTCGGCGCAGAAGGAAGGCAAGTTCAAGGCGGAGATCGCCGCCGTGAAGATCGCCGACCCAAAGAAGAAGCCGGGCGAGATCAGCGTCGAGGAAGACGAGGAGCCGGGCAAGGGCTCGATCGACAAGCTGCCGGGCCTGCGCGCCGCGTTCCAGAAGGACGGCACGATCACCGCCGGTAACGCGTCGTCGATCAACGATGGCGCCGCGGCGGTGGTGCTGATGTCGGCCGACGAGGCGAAGAAGCGCGGCCTCAAGGTGCTCGCGAAGCTGGTTGCGACCGGTTATCACGCGCAGGCGCCGGAGTGGTTCACCACCGCGCCCGCGCCCGCGATCCAGAACGCGCTCACGAAGGCGAAGTGGGACGCGAAGTCGGTCGACCTGTGGGAGATCAACGAGGCGTTCAGCGTGGTCTCGCTCGCGAACAACCAGCTGCTCTCGCTCGATCCGAACAAGGTCAACGTGTGGGGCGGCGCCGTCGCGCTCGGGCACCCGATCGGCGCCTCGGGCGCGCGCATCCTCGTCACGCTGCTGCACGCCATGGCGGAGCACGTCGTGAAGCGCGGCGCGGCGTCGGTGTGCATCGGCGGCGGCGAAGGCATCGCTCTCCTCGTCGAGCGCCCGTGATGCAGGTCGGAAAGCTCGGGATCGTGGGTGCTGGCCAGATGGGCCAGGGCATCGCGCAGGTGGCGGCGCAGTCGGGGCTCGACGTGATCATCGTCGACGCCGCGCCTGACTTCGCGCAGGCGGGCATCGGGAAGATCAAGAAGCAGCTCGATCGCCTGGTCGAGAAGGGCAAGATGGAGGCGTCCGCGCGCGACGCGACGCTGTCGCATCTGAAGTGCGGTAACCAGCACTCCGATCTCGCCGAGTGCGACGTGGTCATCGAGGCGGCTCCCGAGAAGGAGGAGATCAAGCTCGCGATCTTCAAGAGCCTCGGCATGGTGTGCAAGGACGACGCGATCCTCGCGTCGAACACGTCGTCGATCTCGATCACGAAGATCGCCGCGTCGAGCGGGCGTCCCGACCGCGTGGTCGGCATGCACTTCATGAACCCCGTGCCGCTGATGAAGCTCGTCGAGATCGTGCGCGGTCTGCCGACCAGCCAGAGCACGGTCGATACCGTGATGGAGCTCGCGAAGCGCTTCGGCAAGACCACGATCGGTGCGCGCGACATCCCCGGCTTCATCGTCAACCGCATGCTGCTGCCGCTGCTCAACGAGGCCTGCTACGGCCTCTACGAGGGACTCGGCACCGCGGCCGATATCGATACCGGCGTGCGGCTCGGCCTCAACCACCCGATGGGTCCGCTCGAGCTGGCGGATCTGATCGGCCTGGATACGTGCCTCGCGATCGCCGAGGTGCTTCACCGCGAGCTCGGCGACGACAAGTACCGTCCGTGTCCGCTGCTCCGCCAGTACGTGGCGGCGGGCTGGCTCGGCAAGAAGGTCGCGCGCGGGTTCTACGAGTACGACTCGCAGGGGCAGAAGAAAATCTGATGAGCTATGACGATTTCGAGACGCTGAAGATCGCCATCGACGGGCCGATCGCCACCGTGACGATCAGCCGCGAGACCGCGCTCAACGCGCTGTCGAGCAAGGTGATGACCGAGCTCGTGCACGTCGCGGGCGAGCTCGAGATGTCGACCGATGTTCGCGCGGTGATCGTCACCGGCGCAGGGAAGGCCTTCGTCG
The DNA here is from genome assembly GCA_038203335.1 of Haliangiales bacterium. GTDB lineage: Bacteria > Myxococcota_A > Polyangia > Haliangiales > Haliangiaceae > JABFXX01. Next base: position 5,036 of record JBBRED010000373.1, read on the forward strand.
CCGGCGCCGACATCGCCGAGATGCAGGAGATGGGGCCGAACCAGGCCCGCGCGTTCGCCGAGATGGGCGGCGCGGTGGGCCACGCGATCGAGAGCAGCGAGAAGGCGTGGATCGCGGCCGTCAATGGCTTCGCGCTCGGCGGCGGATGCGAGCTCGCGCTGTGCTGCGATTTCATCCACGCGTCCGAGAAGGCGAAGTTCGGCCAGCCCGAGGTCAAGCTCGGCGTCATCCCCGGCTTCGGCGGTTCGCAGCGGCTCGCGCGGCGCGTGGGCGTCGCCAAGTGCAAGGAGCTGTGCATGACCGGCGACCAGATCACCGCCGCGGAGGCGCTGCGGATCGGCCTCGCCGATGCGGTGTGGCCGGCCGAGGAGCTGATCGCGAAGGTGACCGAGCTCGCGCTGCGGATCGCGGCGAACGGGCCGCTCGCCGTGGCCGAGGTCAAGCGGCTGATCCACGAGGGCCAGTCGATCTCGCTCGATGCGGCGCTGTCGCTCGAGGCGCGCAGCTTTGGCCTCTTGTTCGGCACCTCCGATCAGCGCGAAGGCATGGCGGCGTTCCTCGGCAAGCGCAAGGCCGAGTTCAAAGGACAGTAACGATGAACTTCTCACTCACCGAAGACCAGCTGGCCGTCCAGACCACCGCGCGTGACTTCGCGACCACCGAGGTCCTGCCGAAGGCCGCCGAGATCGATCGCGAGCACCGTCACCCCGCCGAGCTCGTGAAGCGCATGGCGGAGCTCGGCTTCCTCGGCATCGCGGTGCCCGAGGAGTTCGGCGGCGCCGGCCTGGATCACGTGTCGTACGCGCTCGCGATGGAAGAGGTGTCGCGCGCGTGCGCCTCGACCGGGGTGATCATGAGCGTCAACAACTCGCTCGTCTGCGATCCGATCAATCGGTTCGGCAGCGAGGCGCAGAAGCGCGAGTGGTTGACGCCGCTCGCCGCGGGGAAGTTGCTCGGGTGCTTCGCGCTCAGCGAGCCCGAGGCCGGCTCGGATGCCGCCGCGCAGAAGACCACCGCCGAGAAACAGGGCGACGACTGGGTGATCAACGGCACCAAGAACTGGATCACGAACGGTCCGGTCGCCGACGTCTGCGTCCTGTTCACGATGAATGACAAGGCGGCGGGCCACAAAGGCATCACCGCCTTCATCCTGCCGATGAAGACCAAGGGCGTGCGCGTCGGTCAGCCCGACGACAAGCTCGGCATCCGCGGCAGCAAGTCGAGCCAGATCTTCCTCGACGACGTGAAGCTGTCGGAGGCGCACATGCTCGGCACGGTCGGCGGCGGCTTCAAGGTGGCGATGTCCACCCTCGATGGTGGCCGCATCGGCATCGCCGCGCAGGCGCTCGGGATCGCGCGCGCGTGTCTCGAGGACTCGCTCGCGTACGCGCAGCAGCGCCGCACGTTCGGAAAACCGATCGGCCAGCACCAGGCGATCCAGTTCAAGCTCGCCGACATGGCGACCGAGATCGAGGCGGCGCGCCTGCTCACGCTGCGCGCGGCCTATCTCAAGGACGCGAAGCAGCCGTACGGCAAGGAAGCCGCGATGGCGAAGCTGTTCGCGTCGGACATCGCCAACAAGGCCGCGCGCGAGGCGATCCAGATCTTCGGCGGGAACGGTTACGTGACCGAGTATCCGGTCGAGCGGCACTTCCGCGACGCGAAGATCACGGAGATCTACGAAGGTACGAGCGAGATCCAGCGGTTGGTGATCGCCGGGCACTTGTCGAAAGGTGGATGACGATGGTGAAGCAGATCCTGCTGGGTGCAGTGCTCCTCGCGGCGTGCGGCGGCGGCAAGAAGGGCGACACGACGCCCATGGATGACAGCGCCGGTACCCTTGGCGGCCCGCACACCGATGCGGCCGATCAGAGCGGTCGCATGGTCTCGCCGGAGAAGATGGACGAGATCGAGCAGCTGCTCACCCGCAAGGGCGGACTGATGTCGCGCTGCCTCGCGGTCGCCGTGGACAACAAGGAGCTGCCGAGGAACTCCCACGGCAAGATCACGCTCGACATCACGATCACGACCGCCGGCAAGGCCGAGAACGTCAAGGTGATCAAGGCGACGCTCGAGTCCAAGTCCATCGAGGAGTGCGTGATCGGCCACGTGCGCGACATCCAGTTCCCGCAGGTCCCGGTCTCGTACCCGACCTCGCACACGTACGCGTTCGAGGCGATGTGATTCGCGGCGCGCTGCTGATCGGGCTGGTCGCGGCGTGTGGAGGGAAGTCGGCTCCGGCGAAGGAGCCCGTGGTGGACGTCAGCCCGAAGGCGACGACGCGCGTGCCGGTCGACGAACCTCCCGAGGAGGAGGGCGTCACGATCGTGAACGCTCGCGGTCACATGGAGCTCCCCGTGATCGATGCCGGCCTCTCGCCGCACAACGAAGAGCTCACCGATTGCTACATGACCAAGGTCAACCGCCGGCGCTGGCTCGGCGGCCACGTGGTGCTCCGCTGGGACATCAAGAAGGACGGCACGGTGACCTCGGTCAAGCTCGTCGAGAGCGACCTCGGGAACTGGCCGATCGAGAAGTGTCTGCTCGAGGTCGCGCGCTCCGCGGCGTTCGGCAAGCCGGTCGGGGGTGACGCGGACTTCTCGGTACCGCTCGAGTTCACGGCGAAGGGCAAGCTGATCAGCTGGGAAGAGGACAAGGGCCTCAAAGCGGTCGGCGGGCAGACGGTCAAGCTCGACGCGTGCGCGAAGGGCAAGGTCCCTGCGCCGTCGGATGTGACCGTGACGGTCTATGTCGGCCCGGCCGGCAAGGCGCAGTCCGTGGGTTTCGCGTCTGCGAAGACCACGATCGACGATGCGTGGGGCGATTGCGCCGAGAAGGCCGCCATGGGGTGGCGGCTGCCCGATCCGAAGGGCATCGTGGCGAAGCTCGCGATCAAGTACCGCGCGCAGTGACCTTGGCTCTCACCGCGAGGTGTGGAAGATTCAGCGCGCGATGGACTTCTCGCCCACGGAGGAGCAGCGGCTGGTGCAGCGGACCGCGCGCGATGCCGCCGAACGGCTACTCGCACCGAAGGCCGCCGCGCGTGACGTCTCCGGGGAGTTCCCGGTCGCGGAGCTGAAGGAGCTCGCGAACCTCGGCCTGCTCGGCATCGCGGTCAGCGACGAGCTCGGTGGGGCAGGCGCCGGCACGATCGCCTACTCCCTCGCGCTGCAGGAGCTGGCGCGCGGCGATGGCTCGGTCGCCGTCGCGGTCTCGGTCACGAACATGGTCGCCGAGCTGGTCGCCGCCTACGCGCGGCCCGACGTCGCGCGCGCCTGGGTGCCACGGCTGGTCAGCGGCGAGCTGGTCGCCGGCGCGTTCGCGCTCTCGGAGCCGGAGTCGGGCTCCGATGCCGCGGCGATGCGCACCACGGCCGTGAAGACCGCTGCCGGCTGGCGGATCAGCGGATCGAAGCAGTGGATC
>JBBRED010000374.1:0-8421 GCA_038203335.1 Haliangiales bacterium
CTGGCGACTCGGGATCTCGCTCGGACTCCAGCGCTTGATGGCCATCGTGCTGGGAGCGGATCACGATCGGCCCCCCGCTGTCGATCCGGACCCGCTAAGCGATCGATTTTACTGAGGCGAGAAACCGATCGGTGCTCTAGCGCTAGAGTTCGCCCGATGAGGGCTCGTGTACTGGTGCTGGTGGTCCTCGCGGCATGCGGTGGCGACGACGCCGCACCGCCCGACCTCCCGGAGGTCGCGGATACGGTCGCGCTCGTCGATCCGACGATCGGCACCGGTGGCCTCGGCTTCGCGCACGGCAGCTGCTTCGTCGGCGCCGTGGTGCCGCACGGCCTGGTCAAGCTCGGGCCCGATACCAGCGGTCCGTTCGGGACCGTCAACTTCCTCCACTACTCCGGGTACTGGGCCGGCGACGACAAGATCCGCGGCTTCTCGCACCTGCATCTTCACGGCACGGGTGCCACCGATTACGGCGTGCTCTCGGTGATGCCGATCAAGACGTTCGATCCGGGGAAGCTGAAGGTCACGGATTACGAGACGCGGTTCACGAAGGCGAACGAGCACGCGGCCGCGGGCCTCTATCACGTGTCGCTCGCGAACGGCATCGAGGTCGCGCTGACCGCGACGCAGCGCGTGGGCGTGCATCAGTACGCCGGCGCCGGCGGGGTGATCTTCGATCTCGGCAAGACCCTCGAGGGCGGCAGCGTGGACGACGCGGCGATCTCCGTCGATGATACGGTGCACGAGATCACCGGCCAGCTCCACACCAAGGGCGGCATGTCGGGCGGGTTCGGCGGCTACACCGTGTACTTCGCCGCGCGCGCGGCAACCCCGTGGACCGCGCACCAGGTGTGGTCGCTGGGCGTGGCGCCGTCGGCGGCGATGACCGCGCAGGGCACGGGCGTTGGCGCGGTGCTCACGGTGCCGGGCAACTTCGAGATGGCGGTGGGCGTCTCGTTCGTATCGATCGCCGGTGCGCGCGCGAACCTCGCCGCGGAGGTGCCGGAGATCTCGCTCGCGACGGTGTCGGCGCAGGCGCGTACGACGTGGGCGTCGATCCTCGATCGCGTGCTCCTCACCGGCGGGACCGAGGAAGAGCGCCGCGTGTTCTACACGAGCCTCTACCACGCGTTCCTCATGCCGAGCGTGATCGGCGACGTCAGCGGCGAGTACCAGCTCGCGGGTCAGCCGGTGCAGACCGGCACGTGGCACCAGATGTCGGATCTGTCGCTGTGGGACACCTACCGCACCGTCAGCTCGCTGTACGCGTGGCTCGCGCCGGAGAGCGCGCGCGATCAAGCGCGATCGCTCGTCGGATTCGGCGAGGGCCTCGGCGCGTATCCGAAGTGGCCGATCGCGATCGGCGAGGCGGGCACCATGCTCGGCGCATCGTCGGAGATCGTGATCGCCGATGCGGTCGCGCGCGGCATCACCGACGTCGCCGCCGATGTCGCGTGGCCTCGCCTGCGCGCCGCGGCGATGGATCTGACCACGCCGCCCGGTGGCCGCGGTGGTCGCGGCGATGTCGTCGACTACATGAACCTCGGCTACGTGCCGCTCACCGGCGGTCGCAGCGTCTCGACGACGACCGAGTACGCGAACGATGACTTCGCGCTCGCGCAGCTTGCGGGTGCCCTCGGCCACACCGCCGACAAGGACACGCTGATCGCGCGCAGCCGAGGCTGGCGCAAGCTCTACGATCCCGCGGTGGGCTTCTTGCGCGGCCGGAACGCGAACGGAACGTTCCCGTCCTCGGCCGACTTCGATCCGCTCGACATGAGCTCCGAGTACGCCGAGGCCAACGCCTGGCACTCGCTGTGGATGGCCGCGATCCACGATCCCGAGGGCCTCGCCGAGATCATGGGCGGCACCGAGGCGGCGGTCGCGAAGCTCGAGGAGTTCTTCACGCTCGCGAAGACCGACTGGGACACCGCGGACGAGGCGGCCGCGAACTTCCCGCGCCCGTACTACTGGCATGGCAACGAGCCGGATATCAACGCACCGTTCGTGTTCGCGCAGCTCGGACGCCGCGACCTCACGAGCAAGTGGGCGAAGTGGGTCGCCGACACCATGTACAGCGACCAGCCCGAGGGCGTCGCCGGCAACGACGATGGAGGCACGCTCGGCTCGTGGTACGTGCTCGCCGCGCTCGGCGTGTATCCGATCGCGGGGAGCGATCGCTGGATCATCGCCGCGCCGCGGTTCCCGCAGACGCGCGTGCGCGTGGGCAACCACGAGCTCGTGATCACCGCCGAGGGGCTCACCGAGAAGGCGTTCTACGTGCAGTCGGTCGAGCTCGACGGCGTGGTGATCGAAGGCAACGAGCTGACGCACGCGCAGCTCGCCGCAGCGTCGACGCTGCACTTCGTGATGGGCACGTCGCCGGCGCTCTAGAGCTACTGGCCGCCCGGGATGTGCGGGCCGATCGCACAGAGCAGCACGAGCATCGCGAGCACCACGAACGTCGCGATGTAGACCACGCGGGTCGCGCCCGCGCTCGCCTCGGTGGAGCGGAGGGTCGCCACCGGCAGCGCCTCGGCGGTCTCGTCCCGGTGCACGGTGAAGTCGCTCTGGAACGGTGATCGCGCCATACCCTCTGGATGCTCACTGGCTGGCGGCTCGCTCTGTGGTGGAACGCCGCAGGCGAATCGCCAGCGCGATCACCAGCTTGCGAGCGTGGCGAACGCGGCCACCTCGGCGGCGGCGGTGCCCATCAGCAGCATCACCCCAAACAGCGTCACGGCCTCGAGGCCGGCGGTCTTGTCCTCGGCGATCCGCGCGAGCCGCCATGCGGCGATCGGCACGGGGAGCGTCGCCGCGATCACCACACGCGTCGGCAGGCCCAGCAGGGAGGCGATCGGGATCGCGATGTACGCGAGCGTGGTGATCGCCACGTAGAGCTGCGCGGCGCGATCTCGGCCGATGCGCACCACGATCGTGCGCTTGCCGGTGGCCGCATCGCCCGCCATATCGGGCAGCTCGATCGCGATCAGCATCGCCACCTGCAGCAGCACGAGCGGCGCGATCGCGAGCAGCAGGGTCTCGATGCCAGCGAAGTCGGGCGCCTGCAGCGCGAAGCCGAGGACCGGCACGAGGCCCGTGACCACGATGGCCGTATCGATCTCGCCAAGGCCGCGCGCGCAGAGGCGCAGCGGTGGAGCGCTGTAGGCCCACGCGAGCACCGCGATCGCGATCAGGATCGGCAGCGTGTTGCGGTCCTCGCGGACCACGAGGACGGAGACGCCGGCGCCGAGCGCGAACAGCACGAGCGCCGCGATCAGCGCGACCTTGCGCGGCAGCTCGCCGTTCGCGAGCACGCGGCTGCCACCCGACCAGGCGGTCGGCGTGGTGTTCGCCACGTCGGCGTCGTAGTCGAAGTACTCGTTCGCATACTGCGTCATCCACTGGAACGCGGTGACCGCCGCCTGACCGAGCGCGTAGCGCGGCCAGTCCAGCGCGTGGCCGGTCGCCGCCGCGATCACGGCGCCGAGCGCGAACATCAGGAACCCACCGCCGAGGAACAGCGGCCGACCGAGGCGCACGAACGCGACGAACGAGCTCATTCGAGGACTGGACCGAGGAAGGCATCGGCCTCCGCGAGCAAACGCGGGAGCGAGGCGGCCAGCTCGTGGCCATCCACGAGCTCGACGAGGCGAACGTTCGGGCGACCCTCCGCGAACCGGCGCGAGTGCTCGATCGGAACCGTGGGGTCGTCGATGCCGTGGCAGATCAACGTGGGAATCGTCAGCTCCGGGAAGCCGACGTCCACGCGCTCGACGTCCTCGACGAAGCCGTAGTCGACGCGCGCCGGCGCGTTCGTCGTGTAGTCGGAGACCTCGCGCCACCCGGTGCGCTGCCAGTCCTCCCACTCGCTGCCGAGCATGGTGCGCCAGCGGGGCACGAGCTGGAACGCGGGCGCGAGCAGCATCACGGCGACCACGCGTGGATCGCGCTCGGCGACGCGCGCCGTGGTCAGCCCGCCGAGCGACGAGCCGACCATCACCGCGCGGTCATCGGGGCCGCCGATCGCGGCCCGCGCGGTCTCGATCATCGCCGACAGGCGCAGGTGCTCGAACGATGGCACGCGTAGGTTCAGCCGGTCGACGTGCACGCCGCGCGCGGCGAAGTGCTTCGCGAACGCCACGCCCTTCGTGGAGCTCGGTCCCGAGGCGAAGCCATGGCAGTACAGAAACCTCAGCGCCATGGCGAGCAGCCTACAGGCTTGCGTGCCAGCATGATAGTGTTACAATGACACCATCATGAACGAGCCGATCGACCGCGCGCGCCTCGCCCTGGAAGGCCTCAGCGTGGGTGACGCGTTCGGCGAGCAGCTCCTGCACGCCGGCCCCCACACGCGCGGACTCTCGCTGGGCCACCGCACCGCGCCGGTGGGCCGGAGCTGGATGTGGACCGATGACACGGCGATGGCGCTGTCGATCGTGGAAGTTCTCGCCGCGCGCGGGCGGATCGCTCCGGCGGAGCTCGCGGATGCGTTCGCGCGCCGCTACATCAAGGAGCCGGCGCGCGGCTACGGCCAGGGTGCGCACGCGGTGCTCGCCGACATCGCGTCGGGCACCGCGTACGACATCGCGGCGCGCGCGCTGTTCCGAGGGCAGGGCTCGTGCGGCAACGGGGGCGGCATGCGCGCGGCGCCGATCGGCGCGTACTTCGCCGGCGACCTCGAGGCGGTGGTCGAGAATGCGGCCCGCAGCGCGGCCCCGACCCACAGTCATCCCGATGGAATCGCCGGCGCGATCGCGGTCGCCGTGGCCGCCGCCGCCGTGTTCGCGGGCGAGCGCGATCCGCGGAGGATCCTCGAGGCCGTGGTCGCTCACACCCCGAAGGGTCCCACGCACACGGGCCTCGTGCGCGCGCTCCCCCTGCTCGGCGCAGAGCCGCTCACCGTCGCGACCGAGCTCGGCAACGGGAGCAACGTGCTCGCCGCCGATACGGTTCCGTTCGCGGTGTGGTGCGCCGCCACGCGCCTCGGCGACTACGCGGGCGCGCTGTGGGACTGCGGGAGCGTCGGAGGAGACATCGATACGACCTGCGCGATCGTCGGTGGCATCGTCGTCGGTGCGGTCGGGCTCGCGGGGATTCCGGCGGACTGGCGCGCCTCGCGCGAGCCGCTGCCCGCGGCGTGAACATGCGATGATCTCCCGGTGCGGGCCGGGATCTCGATCGTCATGGCCGTGGCCGCGTGCCACCACGGCGCCGCACCGCCGCCACCGCCGCCGAGCTGCGAGCAGGCCGCCGATCACGTCCTGACGCTCCTCGAGCCAAAGGATGACCGCGCACGTGCGGTGCGCGGCGTGTTCGCCAAACGCTGCCGTGACGACGCGTGGGCGCCCGAGGTGCGGAGGTGCGTGGTCAGCACCACCTCGCTGAAGGACCCGAAGCACTGCAAGGCGAAGCTGGCGCCCCCGGTGCGCGCCCACCTCGAAACGGATCTCGCGGCGCTCGCGGCAACCACGAAGGGCACCGTGCCGGCGGCATGCCGCGAGTACGCGCACGCGGTCGAGCGTCTGATGATCTGCGACAAGATCCCGCAGGCCGCTCGCGACTCGATCCGCGCGTCCTTCGAGACCCAGCGGCAGGCGTGGACGGTCGGCGGGAGCGATGCCTCCGTCGAGGGATGCCGGCCGGCCGCCGAGGCCATCAAGCAGGCGGCAGCCTCGGTCGGCTGCCCGATGCTTTAGTTTGATCCGACCGGCGCAGATGCGATGATTCCCGCGTGCGTGCCCTGCTCGTATTGCTGCTGCTGACCGGCGCGTGTCAGCGCAAGTCACAGGTACCCACCTGCGAGGCCATGGCCGATCACGTGCAGACGATGTTCGAGCCGGTCGACGACTTCGCGAAGTCGGTGCGAGGCGTGTTCGCCAAGCGCTGCGCCGCGGATGCGTGGAGCGCCGAGATGCGCACCTGCGTGGTCGACACGAAGTCGCTCGTCGAGCCGCAGAACTGCAAGCGCAAGCTGCTGCCTCCGCAGCAGAAGACGCTCGAGACGGATCTCGCCGAGGTCGAGCAGCGCGAGGCCCGGAAGGTCCTCCCGGCGGTGTGCGGGCGCTACGAGCAGATCCTCGGGCTCGTGGTCGGCTGCCCGAAGGTTCCGCAGGAGATCCGCGAGCAGCTCGCCCAGCGGTTCCACGCCGCGAAAGCGGAGTGGGCCACCATGCTGGACAAGTCCGAGCTCGGCCCCGTGTGCTCGAGCGGCATCCGCATGCTCAAGCTGGCGGCGGTCGACTGCCCCAACTCCGACAAGTGGTGATCGATCGTGGGTGACGCCGAGCTGAAGTTCGCGGTGGTCGCTCTGTCGGCCGTGTTCTTCGTGATCGATCCGCTCGCGAACGTGCCGATGTTCCTCTCGATCACCGCCGGCGATCCGCCCGATCAGCGGCGGAAGACGGCGTTTCGCGCGGCGTTCGCCACGTGGCTCACGCTGTGCATCTTCGCCCTCGCCGGCGGCGTGATCTTCCGTGCCTTCGGCATCTCGCTCGGTGCGTTCAAGATCGCGGGCGGCATCATGCTCCTGCTGATGTCGATCGACATGATGCGCGCGCAGCCGTCGCCGACGCGCAGCACCCTCGAGGAGCAGGACGAGGGCCGCAAGCGCGAGGACGTGGCGATCTTTCCGCTCGCCGTGCCGATGCTCGCGGGGCCCGGCGCGATCGCGACGGTGATGGTGCTGATGTCGCGCGCCGACTGGCATCCCATCCCGACGCTGTCGGTGTTCCTCGCGGTGACCATCACGTGCCTGATCGCGTGGCTCCTGATGCGCTGGGCCTCGAGCGCCGACAAGTACCTGCCGAAGACGGTGCTGCGCGCGTTCGAACGCATCATGGGCCTGCTCCTCGCCGCGGTCGCCGTCGAGTTCATCGCCGGCGGCGTGCGCGACATGATCCACCCGCAGTGACAGGAGAACCGATGCGCTCGCTCATCCTCGTGGTCCTGGTCGCGTGCGGCGGTGGCTCTCCCCCTGCCCGCAAACCGGCGCCGGCCGGTGCGAGCTGTGCCGCCGCGGCCGACGGCATGGTCGGGATCCTGCCGTTCTCGAAGGATCCGAAGGTCGCGGCGGAGGCCGCGGACGAGCTGCGAAAGCTGATCATCGGCCGCTGCGATGCGGATCAGTGGAGCCCCGAGGCCCGGCGCTGCTTCAAGGACATGAAGACCGCCGATGATGCCAATGTCTGCGGCACCTTACTGACCGATGACCAACAGGCTGCGCTGGTCAAAGCGCAGGAGGAAAAGTCCGGGGCGAAGCAGCCGTGACGTGGTACCCGTAGGCCCCGTGTCCGCAGTACCCAGGCCGCTATTCTCGCATCGTCCGTACTGGGCGAAGCGCTTCGGTGTCGCGCCGGTCCTGCCGACCACGCGCGCCGAGATGGACGAGCTCGGCTGGGATTCATGCGACGTCGTGCTCGTCACCGGTGACGCGTACATCGATCACCCGAGCTTCGGCATGGCGCTGGTCGGGCGGCTACTCGAGTCGCACGGCTTCCGCGTCGGCATCCTCGATCAGCCCGACTGGCGGAGCGCCGAGTCGTTCCGCGAGCTCGGTCGCCCGAATCTGTTCTGGGGCGTCACCGCCGGGAACATGGACTCGATGGTCAACCGGTATACGAGCGACCGGAAGATCCGCAGCGATGATGCGTACTCGCCCGATGGCGCCGCGGGCCTGCGCCCCGATCGCTCGGTGATCGTGTACGCGCAGCGCTGCCGCGAGGCGTTCCCGGACGTGCCACTCGTGGTCGGTGGCATCGAGGCGAGCCTGCGCCGCATCGCGCACTACGACTACTGGTCCGACAAGGTCCGTCGCTCCGTGCTGATCGACTCGCACGCGGATCTGCTGGTCTACGGCAACGCCGAGCGCGCGATCGTGGAGCTCGCGCATCGCATCGCCGCCGACGAGCCGATCAGCGAGATCCGCGATCTGCGCGGCACCGCGTTCCGCCACTCGCCCGATGCGGCCTGGAGCGTGATCGACTCGACCTCGGTCGACGCGCCGGGCACGATCGAAGCGCCGAAAGATCCGTACGCGATGGAGCCCGAGCGGCAGGAAGCGCCGTGCTCCACCGGCGAGGGCGCGCCTGCCGAAGCGCCGCTGATCCAGCTTCGCCCGCGCAAGGTCGATCGCGGTCGTCAGGTCATCCGGCTGCCGAGCTTCGAGCAGGTCACCGCCGATCCGGTGCTCTATGCGCATGCCTCGCGCGTGCTGCACCTCGAGCAGAACCCGGGCAACGCGCGCGCGATCGTGCAGCGCCACGGCGAGGGCGCGAAGGCCGCGGACGTGTGGATCAACCCGCCGCCGGTGCCGCTGACCACGCCCGAGATGGACGCGCTCTACGAGCTGCCGTACACGCGCCTGCCGCATCCGAAGCATCAGCCGACGAAGCTGCCGGCGTACGAGATGATCAAGTTCAG
>JBBRED010000375.1:0-8323 GCA_038203335.1 Haliangiales bacterium
ATGATCGGGCCATTGGTCGAGATGCACGACGCGACCACGGCATCGGGTGGAGCGGCGTTGTTCGGCTTCATCGGTGTCGACGCCGGGCAGCGTGCAGCGCTGGGCGAGTCCGCGCTGAGCCAGGCCTGTCTCGAACAACTCGCGCGCGTCTTCGGTGCCGAGGCGCGGAAGCCTCGCGCGACGCTTATCAAGGACTGGGCCGCCGATTCGCTCACTGCGACCGCCGCTGATCGGACCGCGAGCGGGCACCTCGTGCCGAGCAACGCCGCTTGGGTGACAGGTGCGTGGCGTGAACGGCTCGCGCTTGCCGGCAGCGAGACGAGCGCCGTCGAGCCGGGATATTTGGCCGGGGCTGTGGCAGCCGCCGAACGAGCAGTCGAACAGACGCTCGCCCGTCCGCAACGTTAGAAGCGTTGGTTCATTGGCCACCGGCTCGGGTTGCGCGCGTCTCGAGCAAACAGTCGTTCATCTCCACGGCGCGAACGCCGGAGTACCGCCAGCACCTCGAAGCGCGGCGGGAACGGATCGGGTTGCGCCGCCGATCACTTCTTGCGTGGGCAGCTGACCTCGAGCGTGCCCTTGATGGTCAGATCGGGCTTCTTCTCGTCGCCGAGCTTGGTGTCGAATTTGACCGTGATGAGGATCGTGTCGTCGCCCGAGACGTTGAAGCCGAACGAGGTCTTGAGCGGGGCAGGTAGATCCTTCGAGGACACGTCGAGCCTGGGTAGGCCGACGTCGGTGGTCGGCACGTCGACGCCGAGCGTGACGATCTTGCCGGCTCCGTCGCTCAGGTCCACGTGGAAGGATCCGATCTCCTTCGCCGCATCCCACGCGCAGCTGATGGGCGTCTTCTGTTCCCGCTTCCTCCACTCGAAGGTGCCGGTGATCGCGCCGCCGAGCTTGAGCGCTCCCGTTGCCGAGCGCGTGGGAGCGACGGTCGTGGTCTCCGTCGGCTCGGGTGGTGGTGCCTTGACGGAGCCCGCGGGCGGCGGGGCGGGGGCGGGCTCGGGCTTGTCGCTCGCGCTGGAGCAACCGGCAAGCGCGAGCGCGCACGCGATGAACACGAGCGATGGAGGCTTCACGGCGGTATCATCCCACTGTGCGGCGTCGCTGTGTCGTGGGCGGGATGCGCGGATCGTCAGATGACCGGGCGAGCGGCGAGCTCCAGTAGCTCATCGAGGTCGATCGGCTTTGTGAGCAGGCGCGGCTTCTCGCGCTGCAGGAAGCTCGCGGCGCGCGGAGTCACGGCACCGCCGGTCATCACCACGAACCGTCGCACCAGCTCGGGGCAGCGGAGCGAGAGGGTCTCGTACACGGCCACGCCGTCGACGTTCGGCATCTGGAGATCACACACCACGAGATCGAAGCGCTGGTCGCTCTCGAGCAGATCGAGCGCGGCGCGGCCACCGTGCGCGATCACGACGTCGTGCTCGTCGCGTACGGCCTCCTGCATCGAGCGCAGGAGCATGGGCTCGTCGTCGACGAGCAGCACGCGGGCGCGCTGTCCCGTGCGGTGAGGTGCGGCGGCGGTCGGGACGATCGCGGCCACCACGCCGCTTGCCCGGCGGAGCCGGACCTCGACGCGGGCGCCCCCGGCCGCGCTGCGGGTGATGCGCGCCGTGCCGCCGTGACGCCCGGCGATGTCGCGGACGATGGCGAGGCCGAGGCCCGAGCCGACGTCGGAGGTCTTCGTCGAGAAGTACGGATCGAACACGCGCTCGTACAGCTCCTCGGCGATTCCTGGACCGGTGTCCTCGACGGCGAGCAGGACGTCTCCGGAGGCTTCGACGCGAGTCGACACGATGATCTGTTGCGGGCCGGGACGATCCGCGACGGCGTGCGCCGCGTTGACCACGAGGTTCGTGACGAGCTGGCCGATCCGGCCGGCCTCGCCGAGCACCGGAGGTACGGATTCGAGATCGAGCACGAGCTCCGCGACGTGCTGATAGGCGGGGCGCGCCAGGTTGCACGCCGAGCGCACCACCTGCTCGAGCGCCAGGGGAGCGAGCACGTCGCGATCCACGTGTGACAGCGTGCGCAGATCCGCGATCACGTCACGCATGCGCTCGAGGCCGGCGAGGGAGTCGGTCAGCGTTCGTTCGATCGCGCAGATCTCGTCGAGTAGCGGCGGGTTGTTGGTGGCCATGGTGCGTGCCCGCGAGATGCGCCGCTCCATGCCCTGGAGGCCGAGCAGGACCCAGGTTGCGGGGTTGTTGAGCTCGTGCGCAACGCCGCTCGCGAGCTGGCCCACGGCGGCGAACTTCTCGGCGATCACGAGCTGCGCTTGGGTGGTCTGGAGTCGCGCGTAGGCGGCCTCGAGTTCGCGGCGCGAGGCGACCTCGCCGTCGAGCTCCTCGGCGAGGAGGTTGATGCCGGTCGCGATGGCATCGATCAGATCGCGGCGCTCGGAGACGTGCACGCGCGGAGAGAAGTCCTGCCGCGCGTAGGCCATCAGGGCTTCGAGGATGTCGTCGAGCTGATCGTGGCTCATCCCGGGAATCCGTGGAGCCAGGCGATCGCCTCGGCCTCGGAGGTGAACAGCTGGGTCGGGATGCGCTGGCTCGAGACGCGCAGGAAGAAGTTCGCGAGCACCTTGCTCACCGGCGAGCCGATCAGCAGCGCCACGGCGCTCGTGGCCTTCTCGGCCTCGGGGCCACCGAAGTACTGGCGCGCCTCGCGCGACTGCGAGCGCACGTCTCGCATGTCGACCAGCACGGGTACGGGCCTGCCGCCGAGTGCGAGGATCGCGGCCACATTCGCCACGGCGTCCGCGAGCGTCATCTCGCAGCCCTCGCGCATGATGGCGCGAACGAAGCCGCGGTCGTCGAACGAGAACGTGCACGTCGGTGTCTCCGCCGTTGTGGGGCTCACGTTTGACACCGTCTGTTCCTGTATCACGGCGAATCGACCGGACGGCGGCGCCTTTGAGAGGAATGACCGCGTGGGCCTGCGAGCTTGTTCGCGGCGGCGGCCCGTTGTCGGGCATGCCAGTTCTCGACCGCAACACAGGCACGAGACTGTGCTCCCCGGCGGGCCGAGGACCACACGGTCGCGCGCGACACCATCCGGCAGACTAGGATTGCTACATGACCACGCCCGGAAGTCAGCGCAAACGCGGGCTGGTACTGATCCTGATCGGCGTAGCGATCGGAGCGGGCCTGTTCGTCGCGCTGATCGCCTTGAGCCGGATGGGCGTCATCGCGCCCGAGGTCACCGAGCACATCCGGCACGGCGTGGTTGTTCGCGAGCTGACGTATTCGAAGATCTGGGGCCTCCCGATCGTGGTCCCGCTGTTCACGACGATGATCGGGCTCGTGAGTGTCATCACGGGGCGGACGTTCGGCGAGCTCGCGCATGCCTACGAGACCACGTCAGGTGGGAAGCGCTTTCTGGCCAGCGTGCTCGTGGTCGCGCTGGCGCTGGGCGTGATCTTCGGGCTCGTCGCGATCGCGTTCGCGATCATGCTCTAACCGCGGTGCCCGAGGTTCACGGTTGCGCGCGTCCTGCGATGACCCTGGTCTGCCGGTGGGAGAGGGCAGGGCGACGATCGGAGCGAGTGCTCGGAGGCTGCTTCCGTATGTGCTCCTGCCCGAGCTCCGCGTGATGTTCGAGCGCCTGGAGTACGACGCTGTCGGGATTCGGTTCCAGGACGCGGCCTGCCGCGGGCAACCGAAGCTCCACGGCGGCGGTCGCACCACGCATGGTGTGGCGAAATCAGGCAGGGCACTGTTCGGGGCTCGGAGTCGTGTTCACCCCGTGGTACCGGGGGAACATGCGATTCGCACTTCTGACGATGCTGCTGGTCGGGGCTTGTGATGGGGGCGGGAGAACCGCGCCGGATGCGGCGACCGCGAAGGATGCGGCGGTCGTCCAGATCGATGCGCCGATGGTCGACGCGGCGCCCGACGCTCCGATGATCGACGCGATGGTCGATGCCGCGCCGCTGCCGATGAACGTCGTCGACGCCTGTATGCACGCGTGCGACAAGATCTCGACGTGCGAAGGCCAGGCGCCCGATACCACGTGCTACGGCGAGTGCGGCGCGGACCTCGGTGACTGCACCGCGCAGCAGGTG
The DNA here is from genome assembly GCA_038203335.1 of Haliangiales bacterium. Classification (GTDB taxonomy): domain Bacteria; phylum Myxococcota_A; class Polyangia; order Haliangiales; family Haliangiaceae; genus JABFXX01. The sequence goes on from JBBRED010000375.1 coordinate 4,076, forward strand.
ATGGACGTCGAGGCGTGCAGCCAGTTGACGTGCCCCACGGACTCGGAGCCGATCGTGCTGTGCCTCATGGCGATCACCTGCGTCATGGGCTGAGCGTCGTGTCACCGCCACTAGGCAGTGCCACTGCGAGAATCGCGCTGTCGCAGAAATGAAGACGTGTGCGCCGGGTGGCAACATCGGCGCGCATGACGCGCGTCGTGGCCACTGTCGAGGGCGTGAGCACTGGCACCGTGCTTGCTGAGCTTCAGAGCAGCCATGTCGCAACTCCACGAACGGTTCGATACCTCGGATGTGATCGTCCCGAAGCCGCCGCTGTTCGCGGACGCGACGGACCTCGAGCTCGATCGGTTACTCGCGCAGCTCGAGGACGAATCGTCCGATCGCTAGCGCGTGTACGTGACCTTGAGCTGCCGCTGCTCGAGGTGGAACGTCTTGATCGGGCCGTCGGCGGGGACGTCGACGCGGATCCGCACCTCGGAGGTGGCGTCCCAGAAGCTTCCATCTTCGCTCGGCACGAGATCGACCGCCGGCTGGTCCGCCGGCTTTGCCGAGACGCCGGTCGGGGTCGCCGAGATCTGCATCGTCGCGACAGCTTCGATCAGCTTGGGCGGCGCGCCGAGCTTGGTCAGCGTGGCCTTGCCTTCATCGTCGAGGTTGTAGGTGCCGACCATGCGCTCGACGATCGCGGGGTCGAGCGTGCCGGGGACGTCCTTGGCCTTCGGTGTCAGCGCGCCGCCGAGCGCCGCCTCGACGGCGGCCTTCGCCACGGGATCGATCCGGAAGCCCTCGACGTTCGTCCACGCCACGACCACGAGGTCGGCATCGGGTACGCGCCAGTACGAGGTGCCGAAGCCATCGATCCCGCCGTTGTGCCAGACGACGGCATGGCCGGCGACCTCGTCGACGACCCAGCCGTACGCGTACTTGTCGAGGGCGGGCTGGTAGAGCTTCGCGCGCGCCACGGCGGGGAGGATCGCGTCGCCGGAGAGTGCGCGATGCCAGCGCACGAGGTCGCGCGCGGTGGAGCGGACCGCACCGGCGGCGTACGGGACCGACATGTCGATCGGATGAGCGGGCACGCGCACACCCTTCTCGATCCCGTAGCCCTCGGCACGATCGACCGTGCCGATCGCATCGCCGACGACGGTGTGCTCGAGCTTCGCTGGCTCGAACAGATGCGTGCGCAGATAGTGTTCGTACGATTCGCCGCTGACCTTCTCGATGATCAGGCCGAGCAGGACGTATCCGCTGTTGGAGTACTTGTGCTGCGAGCCGGGCGTGAACTCGAGCGGTAGCTCGGAGACCGAGCGAAGGGTCTCCTGTGGCGACATCTTGTCGGCGCGGCGCTCCATCACGGCGTCGATCGCGGTGTAGTCCGGGATGCCGGAGGTGTGGGTCAGGAGCTGATGAACCGTGACGACCTTCGCCGGGCCGGTGTAGTCGGGGAGTAGCTTCTCGACGGTGTCAGTCACGGCAAGCTTGCCGGCCTGCTCGAGCTGCAGGACCGCGGCGGAGGTGAACTGCTTGGTCACCGAGCCGATGCGGAACGACGTGTCGGCGGTAGCGACGCGCTTCGTCAGGTCGTCGGCGAAGCCGTAGGCGTGCTCGAACAGGATCTGGTCGTGCTGCGCCACGAGCACGAAGCCACTGAACGCACCGAGCGAATCGACGTATGGAGGGAGCTGGGCCGCGAGGTTCGCGGGGTTGACGCCGAGGTCACCGACGGGTGGCTTCGGAACGATCGGGGTTCCACCGCAGGCAACGAGCACGAGCAACCCGGCAATTCTCGACATGCGGCGGGTCTAACACGGCGGGGTGTACGGCTACGGCTACGGTGATCCCGATGCTCCGCTACGGAGTGTGGATCGCACCGCGGTCACGAAGAAGGTCGTCACGCTAGGGCACGTGGCCCGAGTTCGGATCGAACCCCGAGCGCGAGGTGATCGCCGTGATGTCGACGGCCTCGAACATGTTGCCTGGCACGGACTGGACCTGGCTGAACACGGAGTCGTCCCAGTCCGCGCTCGGCGCGCCGGTGACGTACCAGTTCGACCCACCGTCGGCGATGTACATGCCGTACGTCTTCATCGCCTGGAGGATCGCCTTGGACTGGATGCTGTAATTCGCGGGGATCGCGTAGCTCGCCTTCAGGCGGAACAGCTGACCCATCGCCGGCTGCGAGGCGATGTCCTGGCCGTTTTCGGTGATGTGGCGCGCGGGCCAGACGAACTTCGGCCGGATGTGATTGCTGGCGATCGTGAAGCGGAGCGCGTGCTTGATCGTGCCGGTGCTCGCCTCGTCGGCGCGGAGCAGGAGCGGAAGGATCGGGAAGCCCGCGGCGTCGGCCGACGACCAGTCCTTGGGCCGCAGCGCGTTCGAGCGGAGATCGAAGCTCGCAGAACCGTAGATGTTCCACGTCCCCGATGACGGCTTGTACGAGTGATAGGTCTCCCACAGCCGGCAGGTGTCGACGTCGAGCAGGATGATGTGGTGATCGCCGTAGGGCATCTGGTTCGCGGCGGTGTTGGTGCCGCCTTCCGCGATCACGTTTGGCGGGATCGGAAGGTACGCGGTGCCGCCAGTGCACGGCGAGACCACGCCGCGCGCGGGGTTGCCGCAATCGCTCTCGGGCTTGGGATCCCAGTTGAGGTCCGGATCCGCGCTCGCGAACACCACGCTCGGCCAGGTCAGGCTGTTGCCGTGGACGATGTTGAACGGGATGCCGTAGAACTCGCTGGACTGCGGATCGACGACCTGCCCGAGATCGAGGTGCAGCTTGGTGGCGCCGCCGATGGTCGTGATGAAGCTGGCGGAGTTGGGATCGACCGGGAGGCCGTCGATCTTCTGGTTGAACACGTGGTTGCCGGGGAGGATCGGGCAGCCTGCGATGATCGGGCTGTCGTTCGCGCCGGGCGCGTCGTGGAACTCGTAGGCATCGGTGACCGGACCGTTGAAGTCCGGTGCATCGGTGTCACCGTTGCCGCTGCCGCCGCAGGCCGCGCACAGCGCAGCGAGAACCACCCTCTTCATTTCACCAGCTTCTCACATTCGTCCGCGGCACGGGCGGTGCACGAAGCAACCACATGAACACCCGCGGCGCCCCAGACTTCCTCGCATTCGAGGCTCACGACCGACGAACGCGCGGGGTGATCGCTGGTGGGTCGTGGCTCATGCTGCTCGCGGGGATCGCCGGCGGGACGTTCGCGATGCTCGGGCTGACCGGGCGAGATCCGGTGACCCTGGCAGGAGTTGCCGCGATCGCCGGTGGCCTCGCGCTGTTCGTCCAGGGTGTGACCTGCGCCGCGCGCTGGAATGTTTGCACCAGGACCGTCGGTCGCGAGCGCGTCGACGTGTTCGGGATGGCGGCGGAGATCGCGGGCGGAGGTGTGTGCATGGCGCTCGGTGGGCTCGTGCTCGCGGGCGTTCATCCGACGGCGATGCTGTGCACCGCGACCACGATCCTGGGCCTCGCGCTGCTCCGAAGCGCCGCGATGCAGGAGGACGTCGCCGAGTTCGCACCGACCGCCGCGCCCATCCGGGCGAGTACGCTCGACGACGAAGGCCCGGCGAGCAGCGTGATGGTCGCCGTCGGAGGCGTGGTCGCGGCGCTCGGAATCCTCGCGGCGCTCGAGGTTGGGCCCGTGGTACCGATGGTCCTCGCGGCGCTGGTCGCGGTCGCGCTGGCGACGGTGCTCGCCGGCGGCTCGATGTTCGCTCGGTTCGTTCGCCGCGTCGGTTAACCGCGGCGCGCCGCGCGCGAGCCGAAGGGCAGCGGCTTGCTACCACGAGCGAGCCGGCCGCGCGGCGGCGAGCTGAGGCGCTCGAGGAGCTCGCGGGCGCGCAGCTTGGCGCTCTCGCTCTCCGTCCGCTGCGCGTGCTGGTAGGCGAGGCGGGCGACGCGCATCGCGGCTTCGCTGCGTCCGAGGTTGTCGTAGAGGGCCGCGAGCACGGTCTCGAGGCGCCACACCGTCGGCGTCAGCTCCGAGTCCTCGTTCGGCAGGAGGTCGGCGAGCGCGGCCTCGATGATCTGGATCGCACCGCGGCGATCGTGGTGCTCGAGGAGCACGCGCACGCTCTCGAGCGTGGTGTCGATCAGCTCGTCGCTCGCCGAGAGCTCCGGCGTGGCGATCGCGCGCGGCGTGGCGGTGCCCCAGAAGTCGCGCGTCGCGGTCAGCTCGATGAGATCGATGGAGGGTGCGCTCGGCGCGGCGGCGAGCGCCTGATCGAGCGCGTGGGCGAGCTCGCGGA
>JBBRED010000376.1:0-8319 GCA_038203335.1 Haliangiales bacterium
AGAACCTCGAGAACCCCCTGCTCCGCCGCCAGCTCGGGCTCAACACGAGCGAGCGCGGCGTGGTCGTGCTGCACGTCGACTGGGGTGGCTCGGCCGACCAGATCCTGCAGCCGCGCGACGTGATCACCGCGATCGACGGGCCGCCGTCGCGGAGCTCTCCGCCGAGCCCGCGTGGTGGCTGTTCGCCGGCGGGGTCGCGATCGCGGAAACTGTGCGACGGCGCACGCCCTATGTGGTCTCCGACGCCGCCCCTACGGCGGATACGTTCCTCGGCGTCGTCACCCCGCTGCCCGACGACGCGATCCGGGACGCGATCACCCGCGCGCACGCCGCACGTGCCGCGATCCGCGAGATCGACGGCCAGCTCCCCGACCAGCCGCTGGCGGTGACGATTTGCCGGGACACCCGCACCGGTGCGCGCACCGCGGCGAGCGATCTCGACGTCGCCGCGTTCGCGATCGGCGATCGCCGTGTCGTCGCCCGGTTGGCCGAGAATATCGCCGACGAGGCGCCGCTCGCTCGCCGCCTCGCCGGGTCCGCGCCCGACGAGCCGGTGCGGGGCGCGCCGTTCGTCTGCATCTCGATCGGCGACGAGCCGATCGGGACCGCGCGCCACGGTCATCGCCGCGCGTGGACCGACGAGGGAGGGCCGTGGCTCGGGCTCGGACGCGCGGGCGACCTCGCGCTCGTCACCACGTGTCACCTCGCCGTCGACGGGTTCGGCCACACCTGGCTCACCTCGCGGATCGCGGCCCACCACGCGCGGCTGTATCCGCTCGCGCCGCGCGGCGAGCCGCTCGTCGACCGACCGCTCGCCGCCGTGGCCGACTCCGTGCCGCTCGGGATCGCGTGGCGCACGCTCCGCTCTCCCGCGCCGCGCGCCTTGCCGCTCGCGTACGCGCTCGCCCGCGTGCTCCACAAGGCGAGCGATCGCACCGGAGCGCGGTTCTCACCGACGCTGCAGATCCCGGTCGCGCCCGGGGAGCGCTCCGATCCGATGCGGCCGCGCCGCCGCGTCGTGCCGTCGGCGGTGTCGGTGCGATTCGTCGATGGTGCGCCGGAGCCGTTCGCCGCGTTCGAGGCCCGCGCGCGCGCGATCCTCGAGCGCGAGGCGATGGGCCGCGGGCTGTGTGCGCGGTTGATGGTCGCCGCGCGCGCCGCGCCGCTGTCGCTGACCTGGAAGCGCGCGGCGTTCTCCACGGCGCGACCGCGCTGGCTCGATCGGCTCGCCGAGGTCGTCGGCGGTCGCGCGTGCCTGTCGCGGATCCGCGTCGATGCGCCGCTCGGCCCGACCTGCGCCGTGTCGTCCCCGGCACGGCTCGCCACCCTCGCCGATCCGCTCGGTGCTTGCGTGGTCACGGTGATCGACGACGGCGACTCCGCGGCGATCACGGTGTGCGGCTCGGGCCTCACCGGCACCCACGCGGATGCCGAGGCGTTCCTCGACGACGTGATCGCGCTTTACTCGTCGGACTCGACGATCGGATCGACTTCGAGCTCCGGATCGCGATGACGATCATGCGGCGTGAAGTCGAGCGGCGGCGTCCACCGCGGGCGCCGGATCCGCAGCCCGCGCGACGGCACGGCGAGCGCCTCGCATAGCCACGTCAGGTCCTGATGGACCTCGCTCGCGCTCGGGCGATCCCAGCGATCGTACGCGAGCATCTGATCGACCATCTTCGTCAGCTCGCGCGGCGCATCCGCGCAGCGGACCTCGGTCGGCGTGGGCAGCGTGGTGCCATCGATCGCGGTCGCGATCTGATTCTCGAACGGCAGCACGCCGGTGAGCAGGCGATAGGCGATCACGCCGAGCGAGAACACGTCCGCGCGATCGTCGAGCGCGTCGCCGCACGCGACCTCGGGAGCCGTGAAGTGCCGCGACGCCACCGACGGCGGGTGCGGCGCCGCGCTCGCATCGTGGGTTCGCGCATCGCTCCAGTCGGTGATGCACACGGGATACCCGCGCACGCGACCGGTGAGCATGATCTTGTCGGGCCGCAGGTTCGCGTGAACGATGCCGCGGTAGTGCGCGTGGCTCAGCACCTCGGCGATATCGCGGAGCAGCGCGATGACGTCGAGGCGATCGATCGCACCCGGCGCGAGCGAGCTCGACACCAGCGTGCCCTCGACGAGCTCGCGCGCGAACCACGGCCGGCGATCGGCGAGCAGACCGGATTCGTACACGCGCACGACGCCGGGGTGGTGCAGCGCCTCGAGCATGCACGCCTCGCGCAGCACGGGCAGCGCGGCGACGTTCGGCGCGAGTACCTTTAGCACCGCGCGACGCGGCAGGACCCGGTGCTCGGCGAGATATTCGATACAGGTCGACGTGCGAACGAGAAGCCTCTCGATCCGGTACTCGCCAATTCTCTCGAAGACCGTCGCCCGCGCCATGGTGAAACCGACCTCCCTATAACGAAGTCGCTACCCGATGGCCAGCACGAACATCGCGCACGTTCGTGCTCATATCGAGGGAAAGGCGTGAGCACGATTACTGTCATCGATGGCCTCGGGCTGCTACGTTCTTCCGCGATGAGAGCGGCATTTGCGACGTGTGCATTGATTCTCGCGGCCTGCGGCGACGATGGCATCCATCATCTCCCGGACGCACCGACGGTCGCCCTATTGGTCGAACCACCAGATGTGATGGTGACGATCGTCGATGGTCAACCTGTTACCCAGGCGTATACGGCCACGATGGTCGCGCCGGACGGCAAGAAGACCGACGTCACCGCCCAGACCACGTTCCAGATCGACGCGAGCTATGGCCAGTTCTCCGGTGACACCGTCAAGGTCAGCGGCCAGGGCGCGGGACCGACGAAGGTCTACGCGATCGCCACCGATGTCAGCGGCGAGGCCACGCTGACCGTGTTCGTGAAGCAGGCGATCGTGGATCCCACGGCGCCGCCGAACTCGGAGGGCCTGTTCAACGCGGCGACCGAGGACGCGGCGCTCGCGCCGGCGATCGCGTACCCGCTCGATCACATCCTCGTGCCGCCGAACCTCGGCCAGTTCGACGTTCACTGGCGGAACACGGCGACGAGCGGCGGGAACAACCTGTTCCAGGTCACGATGTCGAACCAGTACGTCGACGTTCGCCTGTACACGACCGGTCTCGATGCGGTGAACCCGCAGCCGTTCTGGACGCTGTTCCAGCCGCTCGTCTGGTACCCGATCGCCAGCTCGCGTCAGCAGCTCGATCTCAAGGTCGCCGGCCTCAACACTGCCGCGCCGGGCACGAAGGGCACCACCGGCGCGCAGAAGGTCGACGTCACGAACGAGAACGCGCAGGGCGGTATCTACTACTGGACGACCTCGTCGCCCGCCGGCATCTGGCGCTACGACGTCGCGAAGCCGACGCAGCCCCCGGCCGCGTACTTTCCCGATAATGCGCGCCCGTCGGGGTGCATGGGCTGCCACGCGCTCTCGCGCGACGGAACGAAGATCGCGATGACCCTCGACGGTGCGTTTGGCCGCGGCGCGATCTTCAACGTCGCCGACCGCGCGCCGACGTACGACTTCAACACCGCGCCGATCAGCTGGGACTTCGCCGCGTTCGATGCCCACGCCACCAAGATCGTCACGGTGGAGAACGGCCAGATGAACCTGCGCGACCTCACCGGCGCGCCGCTGGTGGCGGCCACGCTGCCAAACCTCGCCGGCCCGAACGCCACCCACCCCGAGATCTCGCCGGATGACACGCACCTCGTGAACGTGGAGTTCACCGGGGGCGCGGACTACACCGCGAACGGCGGCACGATCGTCACGCGCACGTTCGATACGACCACGAACACGTTCGGCGCCCCGACCGCGCTCGTTCCGTACGAGACGGCCACCGACATGGCGAACTACTACCCGTCGTACTCGCCCGACGGCCAGTGGATCGTGTTCACGCGCACGCCGGGCAACTCGTACAACAACACCGCGGCGCAGACCTGGGTGGTCAAGGCCGATGGCTCGCAGCCGCCGGTGCAGCTCACGATCGCGAACATCGGCGGCGGCCTGACCAACTCGTGGGCGCGCTGGGTGCCGTTCGCGCAGACGTTCGGCGCGTCGAACGAGCCCATGTTCTACCTGACGTTCTCGACGCAGCGCCCGTTCGGCGTGCGCATCCCGAGCGGCGGTCGCCCGCAGATCTGGATGACGCCGTTCTTCCCGGCGCGCGCCGCGGCGGGTCAGGATCCGTCGGGCGCGGCGTTCCGCGTTCCGTTCCAGCAGGTCGATACGGCGAACCACATCGCGCAGTGGACGCAGGCCGTCATCGTTCAGTAAGTACCGCCTCGCAAGCTCGGCCAACCATCACGGCATCTGGTTCTTGCGCGCGGCGAGCATCTCGATCAGATCCATCTTGGTCACGATGCCGATGACGCTGCGCTGATCGTCGACGACGATGGCGACCTCGCCGCGCTCGAAGATCCGCGGCAGCTCGCTGGAGCTCGCGTTGAGCCCCACCGTGACGACCTTCCGCTCCATGATCTCGGCGGCGACCGTGTCCTTCGTGGCGCGGCCCGAGACCAGGTGGTGCAGCAGGTCGCTCTCGGTGAGGATGCCGGCGAGCTTGCCCTGATCGAGGACGGGCATCTGCGAGATGCCGTGCTCCTTGAACACCTCGGTGGCGCGGCCGAGCTTGTCGTTGAGATCGAGCGAGATGACGTCGCGGCGCGGGAGCGCGCGGACCACATCGCCGACCGTGCCGACCTCCCAGTCGCCCTTGACGAAGCCCTGCTGGCGCATCCACTTGTCGTCGACGAACTTCGAGAGGTAGTTGCGGATCGAGTCCGGGAGGATCACGACCACGCGCTTGCCGGGGCCGAGGTCGCGCGAGACCTGCATCGCCGCCCATACCGCGGAGCCCGAGGAGCCGCCGCACAGCAGGCCCTCCTGGCGGATCAGCTGGCGCGCGACGAGGAAGGAGTCGCGGTCGTTGGACTTGATCCACTTGTCGACCAGGCGGCGATCGAGCACGTCGGGGATGAAGTCGTAGCCGATGCCCTCGACCTTGTAGCTCTTGATCTCGCCGGGGCCGGCGAGGATCGAGCCCTCGGGGTCGACGCCGATCACCTTGCAGCCCGGCACCTCGCGCTTGATCACGCGGGCGACGCCGGTGATCGTGCCACCGGTGCCCGCGGTCATCACGATCGCGTCGAGCTTGCCGCCGCACTGATCGATGATCTCGCGACCGGTGCCTTCCTCGTGCGCGGCCGGGTTACTCGGGTTCGAGTACTGGTCGAGGATGTGCGAGTTCGGGATGATCTCCTTGAGCCGCTTCGCGACGCCGATGTGGCTCTCGGGCGAGTCCCACGCGGCCTCGGTCGGGGTGCGGATGATCTCGGCGCCGAGCGCCTCGAGGACCACCACCTTCTCCTGCGACATCTTCTCGGGGAGCGTGATGATCACGCGGTAACCACGCGCGGCCGCCGCCATCGCGATGCCGATGCCCGTGTTGCCGCTGGTCGGCTCGATCAGGGTATCGCCCGGCTTGATCCGACCGCTCTTCTCCGCGTCGAGCAGCATCTTGACGCCGATGCGGTCCTTGATCGAACCACCCGGGTTCATGAACTCGCATTTGCCGAGCAGCTCGCCGGGGAGGCCCTTGCCGATGCGCGAGAGCCTGACGAGGGGGGTGCGGCCGGTGGTGTCGAGAATGGAGTCGTAGATCTGCTCGGACATCGAGGGCACTCTGTCACAAGGCCGGAAAAAATTGGTCACATCGGCGCGGCGGATGGCCACTACCGCTCCACATGATGTACCCGATGACCTGTGTGCTGGTTGCCGCGCTCGCGGTGACCTCTGCGGCCGGCTGCGGTGGCGACGACGGGGGCAACCCTGCCTCGCCCGATGCGGCCTCCCCCATCGACGCGGCCATCGACGCTCCGCCCGGTCCGCTCGTCGGCACGTGGAAGACGTTCGATCCGCTGCTCACCGAGGCGCAGAAGCGAACGCTGACGCTCGGGGCGAATGGCGACCTGTCGCTCGTGCGGCCCGACACCACGTTCCAGGGCACCTGGGACATCCTTCCGGATCAGCGGCTCCACACGATGATGAGCACGCTCTCCGAGGCAGGCTCCTACTACGTGAGCCCGGACCGCTTGCTGACCGGTGCATTCCAGCCCTCGGGCCCGGTCAGTGGCCTGGTCGGCACGTGGATCAGCCACGACAACTTCGCGAGCAGCGAAAACGTCCGGACGCTCGTCACGAAGGCCGATCTGACGATGACCTTGTCGTTCGTCGGCACCAACACGGCGGACTTCACCGGCACCTACGCCTTCGATGGTGTCCGCTTCGCACTCAGCACCAGCGCGGGCGACGAGTTCTACCTGGTCGCGATCCCGGATGTGGGGATCGGGCAGTCGCTCTACGAGCGCGTGACCCCGTAGGCACCCCGTCTCCCTGCCCGCACGGGCATAGCGAGGCGTTCCAAACGGTGGTAATCAGCCCGGATGTCGTCCGTGGACCGCCTCGTCGAGACCCTCGATCGCCGCATCGTCATCCTCGATGGGGCGATGGGCACGATGATCCAGGGCCTCGAGCTCAAGGACGAGGCGCAGTGGCGCGGCGAGCGGTTCGCGAACCACACGCACAGCCTCAAGGGCTGCAGCGATCTCCTCGCGCTGACGCAGCCGCAGGCGATCGAGGACATCCACTTCGCGTTCCTCCAGGCCGGCGCCGACATCGTCGAGACCAACACGTTCACGGGCACCTCGCTCGCGCTCGCCGATTACGGCCTCGAGAACGACGTGCGCGACATCAACATTGCCGGTGTGCTCGCCGCCCGTCGCGCCGCCGATCGCGCCGAGAAGGCCGATGGCAAGCCGCGCTGGGTCGCCGGGTCGATCGGCCCGACCACGAAGACCGCGTCGCTCTCGCCCGACGTCAATGATCCCGGCGCGCGCGCGGTCACGTTCCGCCAGCTCGTCGATGCGTTCTCCGAGCAGGCGCGCGCGCTGATCGAGGGCGGCGTCGATCTGATCCTGACCGAGACCCACATCGACACGCTCAACTGCAAGGCCGCGCTCTACGCGTTCGAGGAGCTGTTCGCGCAGGGCGTGCGCAAGGTCCCCGTGATCGCGAGCGTCACCATCCCCGATCGCTCGGGCCGCACGCTCTCGGGCCAGACCGTCGAGGCGTTCTACAACTCGGTCCAGCACGCGAACCTGTTCGCGGTCTCGATCAACTGCGCGCTCGGCGCCGATGACATGCGCCCGCACGTGGCCGAGCTCGCCCGCTCCGCCGGCGTCCGCGTCGCCTGCTATCCGAACGCGGGCTTGCCGAACGAGTTCGGGGGCTACGACGACACGCCGGAGCACATGGCGGGCGTCCTCGGCAGCTTCGCGCGCGAGGGCATGCTCAACCTCGTCGGTGGCTGCTGCGGCACGCGCCCCGAGCACATCGCGGCGATCGCGAAGATGGTGTCGGATATCCCGCGCCGCACGGTGGTCACGCCGGCGCGCTACATGCGCCTGTCGGGCCTCGAGGCGCTCACGATCACGCCGGAGACCAACTTCGTCGTCGTTGGCGAGCGCACGAACGTCACCGGGTCGGCCGCGTTCCGCCGCCTGATCAAGGACGACAAGTACGACGAGGCCGTCGCGGTCGCGCGGCAGCAGGTCGAGGGCGGCGCGAACATCCTCGACGTCTGCATGGACGAGGGCATGCTCGATGGCGTCGCCGCGATGCGCAGGTTCTTGAACCTGATCGCCGCCGAGCCCGACATCGCGAAGATCCCCGTGATGGTGGACTCGTCGAAGTTCTCCGTCATCGAGGCCGGGCTCGAGTGCCTGCAGGGCAAGGGCGTCGTCAACTCGATCTCGCTGAAGGAAGGCGAGGAGTCGTTCATCCGCCAGGCGAAGATCGTGCGCCGGTTTGGCGCCGCGGTCGTCGTCATGGCGTTCGACGAGACCGGCCAGGCCACCTCGGTCGATCACCGCCTCGTGATCGCGCACCGCGCCTACAAGATCCTGACCGAGCAGGTCGGGTTCGCGGCCGAGGACATCATCTTCGACCCGAACATCCTCACCATCGGCACCGGCATCGAGGAGCACGACGCGTACGCGGTCAACTTCATCGACGCGGTTCGGAGGATCAAGGCCGAGCTCCCGGGCACGAAGGTCTCGGGCGGCGTCTCGAACCTGTCGTTCTCGTTCCGCACCTCGCCGCGCGTGCGCGAAGCGATGCACTCGGTGTTCCTCTATCACGCGATCAAGGCCGGCCTCGACATGGCGATCGTCAACGCCGGTCAGCTCGCGGTCTACGACGATATCGATCCGATCCTGCGCGAGCACGTCGAGGATCTCGTCCTCAACCGCCGGCCGGATGCCA
>JBBRED010000377.1:0-8312 GCA_038203335.1 Haliangiales bacterium
CGCGGTGCTCACCGGCACGCGCCTCGAGATCACGCTCGAGCGCTGTGGGGCCACCGGCGGCTGTCTGCCGGTCGCGAAGCACGACCTCAAGGACTACGGCTCCGTGTTCGCGATCGCGGACGTCGATCGCGATGGCAAGCCGGAGGCGATCGTCACGGGGGCGGGCGCGCCCGGCGATCCGGATGCGATCAAGGTGATGACGCTGGGCGGCGACACGAAGAAGGGGCTGTTCCGCAAGACGTTCCAGAGCGGCGTCGTCGGCATCGGTGTCGGCGATAGCGACGGCGATGGCATCGTCGAGGTGATCGTCGCCGTGCGCCTCGCCGGCACCACGCTCGTGGATCTGTGGAGACTCGATTGAAGCGCGCCGCGCTGATCCTGATCGCGTCGCTCGCACTCGCGCACGCGGAGAGCCGGCCACACTACGGCGGCGCGCTCGAGGGTTCGCTGCTCGGGGCGCCGGTCACGCTCGATCCGCCGCTCGCGCAGGCGCACGCGGAGATCACGGCGGTCGATCTCGTGTTCGATACCCTCTACCGGATCGGTGCGGGTGGTGTGCCGCAGCCGCATCTCGCCGCCGGGATGCCGGTGCTCGCGAACGGCAAGCTCGAGATCCCGCTGCGCAAGGGCGTGCGGTTCCACGACAACAGCGCGCTCACCGGCGCCGATGTGTGGGCGTCGCTCGAGCGGGTACGAACCACTCCCTCGCGATGGACGCTCGCCGCGGTGACCTCGGTCGGTGCGAACGGCGACACGCTCGAGGTCGGCACCGCGCTGTCGCCCGTCGAGCTCGCGCGCGTGCTCGCGCTGCCCGCCACTGCGATCACCAAGGGCGGCAAGGCGCAGACCGATCGCCCGATCGGCTCGGGGCCGTTCTTCGTCGAGAGCTGGGACAAGAAGGGGCGCCTGGTGCTGCGCGCGTTCGACGCGTACTTCGCGGGACGGCCGTACCTCGATCAGCTCACGCTGCGCTGGTACGACACGCCCGACGGCGAGGCCCGGCAGTTCGAGAAGGGCGATGCGCAGCTGTCCGCGCGCGGCGTGGCCGTGTTCACCGGCGTGCAGCCGAAGTTCCGTGCGTCGTTCGTCGACGGGCCGGCGTCGCTGCTGGTGTTCGTCGGCTTCGGTCGCGCGCACCTCGATGTCACGGCGGATCGCTCGTTCCGGCGCGCGCTCGACCTCGCCCTCGCCCGCGGTACGCTGAGCTCCGTGAACTCTGGCGAGCGGGTCGTGCTCGCGCGCACGCCGATCCCCGTCGAGGCAGGAGGACCCACGCTCGATGCCGCGGGGAAGATCGACGACCTCGCGAATGCCCGCGCCGCGCTCGCCGATGCGGCGAAGCGAGTCAAGGCGCTCGCCGCCGACAGGCTCGCGGCGCTCAAGCTCGAGATCCTCATCGAGGAGACCCGTCCCGATGACCGCGAGCTCGCCGAGCGCACCGCGTACGCGCTCACGAAGCTCGGAATCGGTTCGGTGATCACGCCGGTGCCCGCGGCCGCGCTGCGCGACCGTGTGAAGAAGGGCGATTGCGATCTGTGGATCGGCCAGCTCGCGGTGCCGGTCACCGCGGCGAGTGCATGGTGGGGTGCTTCGTTCGCGGCCGGCGGTGACACCTGGGCCGAGCAGCGACTCGCGGCCGGGGCGATCGATCCACCCGCCGCGTACAAGGCGTTCGCCGAGCGGCTGCCGATCGTGCCGCTGATGTTCCGGTCGGTGCGGATCTGGCACCGGACCGATGTGCGCGGGCTCGGGTTCGACGGGTCCGGGCGCCCGAGCTACGCGGAGATGTTCCTCTTCGGCGAGCCGGCGCGCGCGCTCAAGGGCGGTAAGCCGTGAAGCTGCGCGGCCGCTTCACCCTGTCGCTCGCGCTCGCCGCGCTGGTCCCGATCTCGGTCGCCGCGATCGTCACGCGTACGGTGATCGCATCGTCGTCGCGCGCATCGTACGAGGAGGATCGGCGGATCGCCGAGACCGCGATTCACCGCGAGCTCGATACGATCTCGAACGACGTCAACGAGGCGGTCGGTTCGCTCGCCGACAACCGGCACCCGTTCATCGGCGTGCTGCTCGGCGAGCTCGTCAAGGGCACGCTCGGCGACGGCAAGGTTCTGAAGAGCTTGCGCGAGCAGGGCGGGCAGGAGATGCGCGGGTTCTCGCTGCAGATCCTCACCGTCACCGGCCCCGACGATCGCGTGTTGATCACGCCGCACTATCGCGACGCCACCGACGACGTGAACACCACGGTTCGCGAGCGTGCGATGAAGAACAGTGGCACGTACTTCGCGAACGCGCAGATCCGCACGGGGCCCACGGTGGAGACCGTGCTGGTCGCCGAGTCGTCGCACATGTCGCGCAAGGACGGCGCGGCGGTCGCGGTCTCGGCGGGGCGCCGGGTCACCGACAAGATGCTCGTCGGGATTCGCCGACCGGGGCGCGTCGACGCTCGCGTCGTGGATCCCAAGGGGCAGGTCATCCTGCCGCCGAGCAAGGACTGGGCGAAGATCGCGAAGGACGCGCCGATCACCGTGCCGATGCTCGGGCCCGACAAGAAGCCCGTCGCGATCATCGAGGTCGTGGTGTCGGACGGCGATCTCGATCAGGTGCTCCGCAACATCACGCTGGTCTCGGCACTGCTGGCGCTCGGTGCGCTCGGCGCGGTCGTGCTGATCGGTCTGTTCGTCGCGAAGCGCACCGCGCACGACCTCGAGAAGCTCGTCGAGGGCTCGCTCGCCGCCGCGCGCGGCGATCTCGATCACCGCGTCCCGGTCCGGCAGAAGGACGAGATCGGCGCCGTCGCCGCCGCGTTCAACTTCATGATGGAGGATCTCAAGACCTCCAAGGACCGGCTCGTGATCGCCGAGCGGATCGCCGCGTGGCAGGAGATCGCGCGGCGGCTCGCGCACGAGATCAAGAATCCGCTGACCCCGATCCAGATGGCGATGGATACCCTGCGCAAGACCTGGAAGAAGCAGCACCCCGATTTCGCCGAGATCCTCGAGGAGTCGACCACGACCGTGCTCCAGGAAGCAGATCGACTCAAGCACATCGTCTCGGAGTTCTCCGACTTCGCGCGCATGCCGAAGCCGGAGTTCCAGCGCATCGATCTCAACGAGGTGGTCCGGTCGGCCATGACCCTGTATCAGGAGGCCGCGCCGGTCGAGGTGACGCTCGGACAGGTTCCGGACCTCGATGCCGACAAGGCGCAGATCCACCAGATCGTGCTCAACCTCGTCGAGAACGCGCGCGATGCGATCAGCAAGCGCAGCGACGGCAAGATCACGGTCTCGACCCGGCTCGGCGACGGCGCCGATCGCGCGTTCCTCATCATCGAGGACAACGGCCCGGGCGTGCCGTCCGAGCTCAAGGACAAGGTGTTCGCGCCGTACTTCACCACGAAGCACGCGAAGGGCGGCACCGGCCTCGGCCTCGCGATCGTCCACCGCATCGTCTCCGATCACGGCGGGCGCATCTCGATCACCGACGCGAAGGGCGGCGGCGCCCGGTTCACGATCGAGCTCCCGCTGCGCAACGGGGCCGCGCTGCTGGCCTCGCGGATCTAGCGGTCGCAGGTTCCCGGCGTGGTGCGAATCCAGCGCACGATCGGTGCGATCGCCGCGTCCGTCTCGGGCGTGCGCGAGCCGTAGGGATACGCGAAGCTCTCCGGTGCGAAGCCCTCGGCGCGCAGCATCTCGATCTCGGGGAGCACCTCGTCGTCGAGCCAGGCCTGCGCGCCGTGGATCGCCGCGTAGTCCTCGGCCTCGAGGTGGTGCACCGTGTGCGACTCGATCTCGTGGCCTTCGTCCTCGAGCACGTGCAGCGCGGCGCGCTGCTTCGCGTCCAGCTCGTGGAAGTTCGAGACGAACAAGGTCACGCGTGCGCCGTGCCGCCGGAGCAGCGAGCGCACGCTCATCCACGAGTCCACACCGTTGTCGTCGAACGAGAAGACCACGCCGGGCTTCGGCGAGGCCTCGGGATCGAGATCGCGATACGTGAGGTAGGGCAGGCCCGCTGCGTCGAACATCGAGAGCGCCCGCTCCAGCGTGGGGATGCTGATCGACACGCCGGGCGCGTGCGCGTAGACGTTGAGCACCCAGCCCTCGCTCGCCGCGGTCTCCACGTCGGCGTGTAGTTGGTCCCAGCGCTCGGGCACGAGGTAGTCGTCGAGCGGGCGGCCGCACAGGAGCTGTCGGTCGTCGTAGGTGAAGAAGAAGTTATCGGAGATGTTGTCGCCGCACGCGCCGGCGAGCATCGCGAACAGCGGGAGAAGACAGCGCATCTCGCGGGCTGCTCAGCATGCGGCGTGCCCACGCGAACGCCGCGCCGGGAGGCACCTCCACGGACGTCGCGTGATCGGCGCCACCGCGCCACCACGACACCGCTGTCGGGGCGGTTCGAAAAATCCGCTTGCAGTCGGGGCCCGGATTCCCATAATGGCGCCGAGGGACGGTGCTGGCTGCTGCGCGACGGACGCGCGGCTCGATCAGCCCGCCCCGTGTTCATGCCGCCTCGCACGAAGCAGCAGGCCCGCGATCGCACGTGGGGCCGTTATCTGAAGATCGCCGGTGACGCCGGTACGATCGCGATGGCCTTGCGCGACAAGCCCACGCCGCTCGACTGGCTCGGCGTCGGCCTGCGCGCGATCGGTCTCGCGCTCAGCGTGCGTGACGAGCGCCGGCGTTCCGAGGCGGGCGATCCGTGGAAATACTTCACGAGCCTCACGGGCGAGGAGTGGCTCGAGGTGCCCGACGAGTTCCGTCGCCTCGTCCTCGAGCACGTCACGAACGTCGACGTCGACGAGGCGTTCTGGGACGGCGATCCCTCGTCATCGCTGGTCTGCCGCGGATCGATCGGCGACGAGGTGTTCGCGTGGATCGCCGAGGGCCACAACGTCGTCGATGGCCCGTACCTGATCGCGGCGCGGCAGACCGAAGGGTATCGCGCGCTCGGCGAGCGGCTGTGGCGGCGGCTCGGCGGCAAGCAGCTGCTCTACGGCAGCGCAGGCCTCGGACTCGATCTGTTCCAGGGCGATGGCGTGGTCGCCACCACCCAGATGACGGAGCTGTGCGAGCGGATGCGCAGGTTCGTGGCCGCCGGTCAGCCGCGCAGCTACCTGCTCGGTGGTCCGCCGGGCACCGGGAAGAGCGTGGCGATCCGCTGGATGATCGAGCAGCTCGACCTGACGTCGGTGCGGATCGACCTCGGCGTGCTGGCGCGGCTGCACGGCTCGCATGCGACGTCGCTGTCGACCAGCCTCGAGACGCTGCTTCGACTGCTCCGCCCGCAGGCGATGATCCTCGACGACCTCGACCGGGTCGCCGTCACCGCCCCGCTGCTCGCGTTCCTCGAGATGGCGCGCCGCACGTGCATGGTGGTGATCGGCTCCGCGAACTCCGTGCAGAAGATGATGGGCGCCGCTCTGCGCCCCGGCCGGTTCGACGACATCGTCCGCGTCGACCGCCTCGATCCGGTGGTGCTGCGCACGCTGCTCGCCGGCGACGCGGATCTCCACGACCGGCTCGCCGCGCTTCCCGCGGCGTATGTCGTCGAGTTCGCGACGCGCCGCCGCGTCCTCGGGCGAGACCAGGCCCTGGCCGAGCTCGACGAGCTGGTCTCTCGGTCCACGCAGATCGCCGGATCGGCCGAATGCGACTCGGACTAGATCTGTGAGAATTGCTTCCCTCGTCGGTGCGTTAAAGATATGAAGACGTAACCCCGAGGGATTTCATGGCGAAGCTCGCACGCATCGAAGGCTGTCTCACCGCGATCGTCACCCCGTTCAAGGGCGGTCGCGTCGACTTCGATAGCCTCGCAAAGCTCGTCGACTGGCAGATCGAGCAGGGCGTCGACGGCATCGTCGCCGTCGGTACCACCGGCGAGTCGGCCACGCTCGACGTCGAGGAGCACGTCGCGGTGATCGCTGCGACGGTCAAGGCCGCGAAGGGCCGCGTACCGGTCGTCGCCGGCGCGGGCGGCAACGCCACCAGCGAGGCGCTCGCGCTGACCAAGGCCTCCGAGGATGCCGGCGCCGATGCGCTGCTCCACGTCACGCCGTACTACAACCGGCCGAGCCAGGAAGGTCTGTTCCGTCACTTCGAGGCGATCTCGAAGGCAACGAAGCTGCCGATCATCCTGTACAACGTGCCCTCGCGCACCGCGTGCGACCTGCTGACCGACACGGTCGTGCGGCTCGTCGACTTCGACAACATCATCGGCATCAAGGACGCCACCGGCAACCTCGTGCGCGGCAGCGAGCTGGTCGCGAAGGTCGGCGACAAGATCACGATCCTGTCGGGCGACGACGGCACGACGTTCCCGCTCTACGCGTGCGGCGGCCGCGGCGTCATCTCGGTGGTCTCGAACGTGGCGCCGAAGCTGATGAGCGACATGTGGGATCACGTCAAGGCGGGTGCCTGGGACAAGGCCAAGCAGTGCCACATGGAGCTGCGCGTGCTGAACCAGATGCTGTTCGCCGAGCCGAGCCCCGCGCCGACCAAGGCCGCGCTGTCGCTGATGGCCCGCTGCTCCCCCGATGTTCGCCTGCCGCTCGTGCCCGCTACCGCCGGTCTGCTCGAGCAGCTGCGGAACGAGATGCGCACCGCGGGCCTGCTCTAGTGGCCGCGAAGATCTGCGTCCTGGGCCCCTCGGGCCGCATGGGGCGCGCGCTGATCGAGGCTTCGGCCGGCCGCGCCGACGTGGAGCTGGTCGCCGCGATCGATCGCGAGGGTGCCGAGAAGCTCGGCGAGACCGTCGCACCTGGTGTGGTCGCGCGCACCGATCTGCGCTCGGCGCTCGCCGCCGCGGATGTCTACATCGACTTCACGTCGCCCGCGGGCACCCGCGCCGCGCTCTCCGTGGCGCGCGAGCTCGCGAAGCCGGCCGTGGTCGGAACGACCGGCCTGTCGGCGGAGGACAGTGCGGAGCTCGATGCGCTCGCGAAGGTCGCGCCGATCGTGGTGGCCGCGAACTTCTCGCTCGGCGTCAATCTCCTGCTCGGCCTCGTGCAGCAGGCGGCGCGCGCGCTCGGGACCGAGTGGGACGCAGAGATCGTGGAGACCCATCACCGCGGCAAGCGCGATGCGCCATCGGGCACCGCGTTGATGATCGCGAAGGCGGTCGCCGCGGGACACGGCAGCGACTACGACGCGGTCAAGCGCCACACGCGCGATGGCGATGTCGGCCCGCGCCCGCGCGGCGAGATCGGCGTGTCGACGGTGCGTGGCGGGGACGTGATCGGAGAGCACACCGCGACGTTCTTCGGGCCCGCCGAGCGCATCGAGATCAGCCATCGCGCGAGCTCGCGCGCGATCTTCGCGAACGGTGCGCTGCGCGCAGCCGCGTGGGTCGTGGGCAAGCCTCCGGGTCGCTACGACATGCTCGCTGTCCTCGGCCTGAAGTGATGCTAGGGTCCTGATCGCACATGACCGCGACCGAACGGATCACGATGGTCGTCCTGAACGACGACGGCTCGCGGGACAAGTTCACGCTGAGCTCCTGGGTCGGGATCCCACGCAAGCACGAGCTGATGTGGATCGGCGACGACCCGTACATGATCATCGAGGTCGAGTACGCGGTCTCCGAGGGTTTTTTCGGGGCGCGCTCGATCGATGCCGCCGGCGTCTACGTGCGGCGGCTGACCAAGGACGAGCAGGACGCCGTCGCGCGCCGCCTCGCGAACCCGGTCCGCGGCAAAGACGAGCAGCCGTTCCGACCGTAGCTAGTTGACCGCTTCGCAGCGCGATCCATCGCTGTGATCGCCGATGTTCGAATCGCACAGCCCGGCGGTCGGGAACACGAAAAACTGCTCCTGCACGTTGCGCGCGAACGCCGTGGATTGCCTGACGCAGCCGGCGGAGTTTCCGAGGACGTAGCGGTCGAGCTCGAACGCGGCGCTGCACTCCTTCGCGGAGCGCGCGCAGCTGCCGACGGGGTGCTGTGCATCGGCACCCATGAAGCACACCCAGCCCCGGCCGCCCGGCACGCGCTTGCGATCGAGCTTCGGGCGCCCGACCTCGTTGATCGCGGCGCACGCGGAGACCTCGGTGGCCGCGCCGATCACGCGCTCGCGATATCCGGCGCATGCGTCCGCGGTGGTCGACGCGGCGTAGCCCCACACCGCCGACGAGTCCTTGAACGTGACCAGGTACGCGGTCTCGCGCGCCTTGCACTTGGTCGCCGCCATCCCGCCGCGGCGGATCAGGTCCTCGCACTGCCCGACGCTGCGCGTGCACGCGGGGCGCACCCCCTTCGGCGCGGGCGTGGGCAGGTCGAGACACCACCAGCCCTTGCCCGGCGTGATCACCTCGGTCGCGAGC
>JBBRED010000378.1:0-8265 GCA_038203335.1 Haliangiales bacterium
GCGAGCGCGGGCGCCGAGACGAGCGCCGCGATCGTCGATGTGAGCACTCGCGATCCGCGTCGCACGTCGGATCGCCTCGTGCTGGCGATCGGCGACTGCGCCTGGCGCGTGGTGGGCACGGTCACCGACGGAGCGGCCACGCCGATCGCCCACGCGAGCGTTCGATTGCGTGGGCTCGTCGGCGAGGAGACGGATGCGCAAGGGCGCTACGTGCTGTGTCGGCCGCCGAGCACGCGAGCGGTCACGGTGATCGCGGCGGCTGATGGGTACGGTACGCTCGTCACGACGACGTCGATGCGCGGCACGGATCGACGCGACTTCGTGATGGTGCCGGAGGGCGTGCTGCTCGGCCGCGTGGTCGACGAAGCCGGCTCCGCGGTCGCGGGCGCGCAGGTGATGCTCGCGCCGGTCGACCGTGTGCGCGCGCCGCTCGCGCCATCCTCGGCGCAGAGTGGTCAGGACGGCCGTTTCCAGATCGCCGGTCTCGCACCCGGGCGGATCACGCTCGTCGCGCGCGACGAGCGCGGGAGCAGCTCGGTCGTCGAGACAACGATCGAAGCCGGCACGTCAAAGGAGCTGCTGGTCAAGCTTCACCCGACCGCTCGCGTTCGCGGACGGGTGCTCTCTGGAGGCGATCCCGTGGACGGCGCGGAGGTCTCCGCGAGCGGCGCGAACGCGACGACGGCGTGGACCCAGCCCGATGGATCGTTCGTCCTCGATGGGGTTTCACCGGGGAACGTGACCTGGCGGGTGCGCGGCTACAGCGTCGAATCGCCCGCATCGTCGACAGTTGCCGACGGAGCGCGTGTCGTTCTCGAGGTGTCTCGCGATGCGAGCTTGTTCGGCGTGGTGACGCGCGAAGGCCGTCCGGTGGCGGACGCGGTGGTCGGCTGGGACCAAGGGCGCCAGACGCTCGAAACAGTGACCGACGCGGAAGGCCGCTACGAGCTGGTCGGCGTTCCGGTGGGGCGGGTCAACGTGATGGCGGAGAGTCTGCCGCTCGGCGCCTACGCCAGCCGAGCGGACGTGGCGATCGCTTCAGGCTCGCGCCAGCATCTCGACCTCGAGCTCGACACCCACGCCTCCGTGGACGGACACGTCGTCGACGAGCACGGTGCTTTGGTTGCGGGTGCGTATGTCGTGCTGCAGATGGATGGTGATCTCGGCGCGGCGATGACCGACGGCGCGGGCCACTTCGTGGTCACGGCGCTCTCGGGAGGCCTCAGCTACCAGGTCGCCGTGTATCCGACCGGAGAACGAGCGAAGCCGTATCCGCCGGCGCGAGGCGAGTCGCTGCCACGCATCGACGTCGCGAACGGGCAGAGCGCCGTGACAGGGATCGTGCTCGCCGTGCGGACCGAGCGGGGCTCGATTCGCGGCCGCGTCGTCGACGATACGGGCGCCCCGATCTCCGACGCACGAGTCAAGGTCGCGGACGCGCGGGAGAGAGCCAGCGCGAACGTCACGGCCGCACCGGGGACCGTGACGGATGCGGCCGGGCGGTTCTCTCTCGACGGTATCGTGGCCGGCGAGGCATACCTCCTCGCGACCAGCGCCGATGGAGGCGAGGTGGTCGTCGGACCACTCGTGACGGGCGCGAAGGACGTCGTCGTGACCGTGCCGCGAGCCGGATCGGTGGTCGTGAAGACCGTGGGCTTTGGACCCAAGCCGCGCGTGATCGTCTCGGACCGCGGAAGTGCGGACCGGGATCGGGTCATCGACGGCACGGACGCCGTGTTTGCCGGACTGCGCGCGGGGACATATGCCGTGAGCGTCGCGCAGGGCGGCGGCGGGGATATGCACACCGTCGAAGTTCATCCCGGCCAGGTCGCCCGGGTCGAGCTCGTCAACCACGGTACCGGGCGGCTCGAGGCGATGCTGGTCACCGTCGGGACGAGAGCTCCCGTTACCGGCGCGGCGTGCTCGGTGGGGCTCGCGGATGGCTGGCCGGTTCCGACGGACGGTGGAGAGATTTACACGAGCGATGCCGCCGGTCGGGTGGCGCTCGAGGTGCCCGCGGGCCGCGTTCGCATCACGTGCGTCCTGCCCGGAGGCAATTGGGCGACGGCCGCCCGCGAGATCGATGTCGGGTCGACGAAGCCGGCGTCGACAGTCCTCGCCTTCGTGCCTCTCGAGCCCAAGGGCGGCGGGATCCCCAACTTCAACGTGTTTCCCGAGCTGATGCCGCTCACGGTCGGTGACGTGTTCGGCACGGTCGTGGCCGCCGGTTTGCGGTCCGGCGATCACATCGTGGCGATCGATGGCGTCGCGCTCGACGAGCTCGGCAGCCGGGGCGCCACTACGCTCCTGCTCCGCCACGCGAAGGGCGAGACCATGGTTCTCGGTGTGGAGCGGCGGGGTGTGATGCTGACCATCTCGATCGTCGTAGATGGCTAGGGGAGGCGTGGGGCCTCTCGTCGAGCTGTTCCGCAACTTCCGCGAACCATCGACGACTCCGAAAATCGTTCCTCTACGCGCGGCGGCCTGCTAGGTTGGCGGTTCACGTGGGGCGGGAAGTGTCCCTCTCCGCGTAGCTAGCCTGCGATCCTCGAGGGTTGCGGGCGGGTCCGCTGGTGGAGGAGTCGTGTGATGTCGAGCCCTGTGATGCTCGGGATCGATCTGGTGCTCGGCGCACTGATCGGCCCGCCTGGTTGTGCCGCCGAGAAGCTCATCGAGCGCGTCGAGGCCGGTGAGTGGTCGCCCGTGGTGATCGATCTGGCGCTGTTCTGCGCCATGGCATCGGTGCGCCCGGGTGACGTGATCGATCACGTGCGCTTCGCGCGGCTGCTGCGGCACGCGATGCCGATGGCGTCGGGGGCGCGCGCGCCGAACACCGCGTTCGCACCGCCGAGTGAGCCCGAGATCGAGCACTGGCGTGATGTCGTGTTCGGCCGGCAGAGCGATGACGAATGAAGCGATGACCCATGTCGACGTCCGATCCATTGACCTTGCGGCTGCCGAGCTGGCTCTGCGAGTCGTTCGATCTCCCGCGCGTGATCGCGAACGAGCATCGCTCGCTCGGCAGGACAACCGGCGCCTGCCGGTTCGACCGGTTCGTGATGCGGAGTCACGAGCGCGCGTTCGTGAAGACCGTGCTCGCTCGGCGTAGCAACCTGTGGCTGTTCCGGACGAACCAGCGCCGGTCATGTGGCGACTTCATCGCGATCGACATGTCGTCGTCGCGGCGTGGAGAGCGCCGCGCGTACGTGATGGAGCTGAAGATGGGCGGGCGGCTCGTGATCGGCGGCGCCCACCTGCAGTGCGGGCACTACCCGGCCGCGGTGGACGAGCTGATCGCGCGCGAGATCCTCGAAGACACGTCGCCGGTGGAGCTCCTTCACGGCGATGGCGCCGCCGTGCTGACGCACCTCTCGACCCGCTAGGTGACGCGGGAGACTCGCCGAACGGAGAAGATTCTTTGTCACATCGGCGCGTGGCCTACGCACTACCCCCGTAGATGAAGTAAGTCCCCCGTTCCGGGGCTCCTCGAATGGACGGGCGGCGAGCGTGACGACCGAAGCGGCGAGTGAACAACAATAACGTGGAGTCTCTTATGTACCGGCTCGTATCGGCATTCGCGCTGCTTGCAGCTTGCGGAGACAGTGCAGCGACGGTGGACGCGCAGACGTATTTCGATGCGCGGCCCGACGTCGCGATCGACGCACCGTTCGTGTTCGACTGCGCGACCGCGCCAGCCGGAGGGACGCACAAGCTGTTCCTGCAGTTCGAAGGGGCAACGCTGACGCGCGGCGCATCCGATGCGGTGATGAACCGATTCGCCGGCATCAGCAGCTCGGTCACCACGGCCACGATTCCCGCGTGGCGATCGACCGCGCCGGATCGGGCGGCCCAGATCCAGGACATCGTTTGCGATGTCCGCGAGTCGATGTATCCGTTCGATGTCGAGGTCGTGACCACCCGTCCGACCTTTGGCGACTTCGAGATGATCGTATTCGGCGGCTCATATCAGGACCTCGCTTACACGGCTGGTCCGGGCACCTTCATTTTCTCGCTCACGAACCAGGACTGCAATAACGCGAACCAGCGCGACGTCGCGTGGGTCACGGAGCACCCCTCGGCAGGCACCGATGTGCTGACCACGCTCGAGACGGCGAACTATGCGGTGTCGGCGCTCGGCCAGGACAACGGGCTTGGCGCGTCGAAGTCGGCAACGAATTGCATGTGCAATCTCTTTGCCGGTGATTTCGGCCCCTGCCCCAACATCGAGGTTTGCAAGTTCAGCATGACCGCGGAGTTCAAGGCCAACGGCGGCAACGTGTGCTCGCGGCCAGGGGCGATGGAGAACCAGGTGGTCCGGCTCCAGTCGCTGTACGGCGCGCGCCCGTAGTTAGCTCCGCCACGGCGGGCCTGGGGCGATCGCCGCCGTAGTCGCGGCGAAACTAAATTTTATTAATATTAGAGTTGATATTGTTTAGTTCGCCTGCTATTTCGTGAGACGTGACGAGGCTCCCCGTCGAGTGTCCAAGCTGCTTGGAGGTCCTTCGGATCACGCGATTGGAGTGCCCTGGCTGCGCAACCAAGCTCGAAGGGGAGTTCGAGGTGCCCGTTCTGCTCAGGCTTCCACACGACGACGTCGTGTTCGTGACGGAGTTCGTTCGCGCCTCCGGCAGCCTGAAGGAGATGGCGAAGCTGAACGGACAGAGCTACCCGACGATCAGGAACCGCCTGGATCAGATCATCGCGAGACTCAGCCAGAACGCTGATTCCGTCGGGAAGCGCCAGCACGAGATCCTGGATGACATCGCGAAAGGCAAGCTCACGGCCAAGCAGGGAGCCAGGCTGTTGCGCGAGGTGAAGGGATGAGCTCACCGCGCGACAAGATTCTGGAACTGGTCGCAGCGGGAACGCTAAGCCCGGAGGAAGCGGAGCAGCTGTTGTCCGCGCTCAAGCCCACGCGATCGAGGCTCGACGTATGGATCCTCGATCCATTCGAGGTGCTCGGTACTGGGCGCGCATGGATTCTCGCTGTCCTCGTCTGTGCTGGCTCGATCGCCCTCTCACGGATGAACGTTCGCTTCGATGGTGCCGTCGACCTCCACATCGGGGCGCGGCGCGTTGGATGGACAACGGCGTTCGCCGATCAACTCGTGGCATGGCCGCTGACGGCGCTCATCTTGTGGGGCGGCACCGTCATCTCGAATCGCCGTGCGCGCTTGTTCGAGATGGTCGCGGTCGTCGGTGCAGCTCGCTTGCCTACCCTCATTTCCGCTTGCATGACGGTTGCCGTGGTCGGCGATCCGACGCGGTTCGACCCGACGTCGAATGCTGCTCTGGTGCTGGTGGCGACCAGCGTTCCGTTCGTTGGATGGCTGTTCATCACGTTGCTCAGCGGCTTCAGGGCTGCGTCAGGAAATCACGGGAGACAGCTCGCTGCCTCGTTTGCAGTCGGGGTTGTCATCGCAGAGGTCGTTTCGAAGATCGTACTGAGGAGCTTGGTATGAACGAGAGCAAGAACGCGTACAAACGGACCCAGTTTGGCTGGGTGATCGTGATCGCGGTGGGGCTAGCGGGTCTCTGCACGGCGGTTGCGGCGATCGCTACGCCCTCGACGACGAGCTTGCTGGTCTTCGGAGTCCTGGCCACGTGCCTCCTCCTGTTCCCGACCTTGACGGTCGTGGGTTCGAAGGCTGGAATCGAGGTGCGATTCGGGCCGGGGGTGATTCGCCGGAAGTTTGCGTGGAACGAAATCAGCACGGCACGACGAGTGAAGAACACGTGGCTTGCCGGATGGGGCATTCGCTGGACGGGATCGGGTTGGCTCTTCAGTGTGTCGGGACTCGATGCAGTGGAGCTGTCGCTCAAGAGCGGAAGAACGTTCCGGATCGGGACAGACGATCCACGGGGACTTCACACGTTCATCTCGAAGCGCCTGGAGGAAGCGCAATGAGACCGCATGGCCTCACGATCATGTCCGTCATGCTGATCGCGTGCGGGTCGACGTCACACCAGCCGCCAGCGCAAACGTCGCCGGAACTCCCGGCCGTCGCATCGCAGCCGCCTCCTGCCCCAGCACCGGTTGCGTTCAAGGATCTCGGCGCGCAGGTACTCGAGTGGATGCGGACGGGAAAGACGCGCGAGCTGCGTGGGGTGTTCGATCGCGCGATGACCAGGGCGATGCCGAGCGACGCGATCGTCGCTCAGCTCTGGCCCGACATCGAGAACAAGCTCGGCCCGTTCAAGCGGCTGATCGAGCTATCCGAGTCGGAAACGGACGGCTACCACGTTGTCACTGCGACCTGCGAGTTCGAGCACGCGTCGATGGACGTGCGCCTCGTGTTCGACGAGGAGCGCCACCTCGCCGGTCTAAAGTTTACGCCAACGACGAGTGCGTTCGCACCGCGACCGCAACTTCCGAAGCCGCCGTTCGACTACGACAGCCACGAGGTCTCGTACGACAACGCAACTGACCACACCCACCTCGCAGGCACGCTCACCGTGCCAAGAGGGGCCGGGCCGTTTCCCGCCGTGTTGCTCGTCACAGGATCGGGTACGCAGGATCGCGACGAGACGATCTTCGGCCACAAGCCATTCTTCGTGATCGCTGATCACCTCACGCGACACGGGATCGCCGTGCTGCGTGTGGATGATCCAGGGGCGGGAGGTTCGACGGGCGACCTGGACAACGCGACGGTCGAGAGCCACGCGCGCGATGCAGAGGCCGGCATCGCGTTCTTGAAGGCGCAGAAGGAGCTCGATTCGAGGCGACTCGGCGTGATCGGACACAGCGAAGGCGGGCTCATCGCCGCCATCGTCGCGTCACGGAGTAAGAGTGTCGCGTTCGTCGTCTCGCTCGCTGGCACGGGGCTTCCGGGCTCGACGATCACCGTGATGCAGGTCGAGAGCGGTCTACGCTCCCAGAAAGACCTACCGGAGGTAGCGATCAACGAGATCATCGCCGCACAGAAGAAGGTCCTCTCCCTGGTGATGGGAGGGGCCGACGATCGGGTGTTGCAGGCCGCGCTCGACGACGGGTTGGCGGTCACGCGAACGTACACACCAGGGGCGACCGGCGCCGGGAGCGTTGGCATGCTGAAGCTGCTCACCTCGCCGTGGTTCAAGAGCTTCCTCAAGCTCGATCCGCGCGAATACTGGCGCAACGTCAAGGTCCCTGTGCTTGCGATGAATGGGGATCGAGACACGCAGGTCCCAGCGGACGCGAACCTCGCCGAAATCACGGCGGCGCTTCGAAAGGCCAAGAACAAGGATGCGCAGATCGAGAAGCTCGCCGGGCTCAATCACCTGTTCCAGCCGGCCAACACCGGACTCGTCGATGAGTACGCGACGATCTCGACGACATTCGATCCGGGGGCGCTCGACCTCATGACTTCGTGGCTAACAAGGCGTACCAGCGCGAAGTAGAGAGAGCGAAGACTCCGGCCGCTGCATTTTGTTTGTTTCGCCTGGGGCACCGGCCGCTCTACCCGATCGATGAAACCTTACCGGTCGACGAAGCTCGTCTGTTCTCTCCTGTTTGCTGCCAGCTGTGTGCCGGATGCCCCGGCCGACGGACCCGATGCCGGCGTCGTCGACGACGATGGGAGCGCGATGCACGAAGGAGATGTCGGCCAGCTGCGGGTGCAAACGCCCGAGGGCCTGCGCACGATCACCTTCCTGGTTCACGATGGCCACGCCATCCACGAGGGCGATGTCGACCTCGGCACCGTCGAGCACGTCGCGCGCGAGCAGCGTGACCGTGGTGGCGCCGCCAACCTCGGCGCGCGCTGGCCGGATGCGCGCGTGTACTTCCGGTTCGCCCCTGCGTTCACCGGTCAGGTCTGCAGGTCCGGCAAGGTCAACTGCGTCGACGTACGGACGCAGACCCGCAACATCCTCGCGGCGATGGCGGCGAAGCTCCCCGTCACCTTCGTCGAGGACATCGCGAACGTCTTCCCGAACCACATCACGTTCGGGTGGGCGGATCCGGCGTCGAACTTCGGCGGATCTTCGAACTCCATCGGCATGCTCGGCGGCGAGCAGACCATCGTGTACCCGAGCGGCCACCTGGGGGATACGTCGCTGCCAGAGACGAACATCTACAACCTCCAGCCCAACTTCGGCACGCTCGATCACGAGATGCTCCACGCGATCGGCTTGTGGCACGAGCAGAGTCGCCCCGACCGCGGCTCGTTCGTCACCGTCAACGCCGCGTGCATCCTGAACGGGAAGGCGAGCCAGTTCGCGGTCAAGAACGGCGCCACGCCCGTGGGGCCGTACGACTTCCTCTCGATCATGCACTACCCCGCG
>JBBRED010000379.1:0-8244 GCA_038203335.1 Haliangiales bacterium
TGCGCTCGCATCACCGGCCCACGACGCGACCATGTTGGCCCACGTCTCGAACTCGTGGTCGTGCGTGATCCCGCGCTCGAGCATGAGCGCGTCGAACGTCGAGCGTCCCCACGACTTGTGATCGAAGCTGTTCATGCCGCCGGAGCGGTGCTTCACCACCTCGGTCGTGCGCTTGAGGGCGCCGACCTTGCTCACGCCGAACACGACCTTGTTGTCGTAGACGACGCGGAACTTGAAGTTCTTGTACCACTCGTAGCGATTCGCGTTCTTCGTAAATCCGTTCATGGCACCCTCGTGTTCACGTCAGATCGGGAATCTGCTGGAGCTTGATCACGACGAACTCCGCCGGCTTCAGCGGAGCGAATCCGACCTCGATGTTGACGATGCCGAGATTGCGATCCGCGGCCGTCGTCGTCTCGCCGTCGCACTTCACGAAGAACGCCTTGTCGGGCGTCCCACCCTGAAACGCGCCCTGACGGAACAGGCCCATCATGAACGCACCGACGTTCTGTCGGATCTTGGCCCAGAGCGGCTCGTCGTTCGGCTCGAACACGACCCACTTCGTGCCGCGGAACAATGACTCCTCGATCATCAGCGCGAGCCGGCGGATCGGAACGTACTTCCACTCCGAGGCCATCGCGTCGGCACCGAGGGTGGTGCGGGCGCCCCACGCCACCTGCCCGTAGACCGGGAAGACGCGCAGGCAGTCGATGCCGAGGAGGTTCAGTACTCCGTTCTCGCCATCCGAGAGCAGGTAGTCGAGCGCGCCGACGCCGCGGAGGTGCGTGTCGATCCCCGCAGGAGCCTTCCACACGCCGCGCTCGGTATCCGTGCGCGCGTAGATGCCGGCGAGCGTGCCGCTCGATGGCATCGATCGCAGACGATACTCGTCGGTCGGATCGGGGAGCTCGACGCGCGGGAAGTAGACCGCGGTGTTCGCGCTCTTGATCGACGAGGCATTCGCGTCGACCCAGTCCTGCGCCTTCTGCGGCGTGTTGACGAGCTCGGGGATATCGACGAGCAGGAACGCGCGGCGCTTCTCGACGTACGCGACCGCTGCGCTCATCAGCGACGTGAATTCGCCGGAGGTGAGATCGACCGCGCCCGGCAGGCACAGCAGGTTGAACAGGTCGGCGTCTTCGAGGGCGTACATGCCGGTCTTCGCGACCGCGTCGCCGATCAGCGCGGTCGCCGTCAGCGCACCGCCATCGCTCCCGGGGAGCCCACCCTTCTGCTTGCCCGGAGTCGAGGTGTCACCGAGCCGGTACTCCTGCACGTTGTTCGTCGGCGCGCCGGCCGCGTTGAACCCGATGCGATCGACGACGGAGGTCGTGCCGCCCGCCGCGATCGTGATGATCCAGTGCGGGTTGTACTTCGGTGTGCGGTTCGCGGTGGTGATCAGCAGGCGGTCGCCGATGACCTTGACCGTCGCTCCCGCGAGGCCCGGATCCCCGGCGCCCGCCTTGCGGATCGCGGCCTCGACGGCGGCGCGCAGCTTGCGCGGGTCGGCGTCGTCATCCTTGTAGACCAGCGAGCAGGTCACCGTGGTCGCGCCGATCGATGCCTTGAACTCGGCGCCGTCGAGCAGCTTGAAGTGAGTGCCGCCGTTGAACACGATCGGCCCGCTGAGCGTGCCCGTCGGGGTCGGCATCGCGTCCGCAGTCGTGGCCGCGGCGGTGACCAGCTGCGAAGCAGCATTGACGACTCTGACGAAGTACCGAGAGCTGGTCGCCGCGGTCGACACACCCAGGTACCGCTCGCTGGCCATCGGCGCGCGGCGATCGTCTGCCGACGCGTAGCGCGAGACGTACAGGTCGAACAACGTCGTCGACACGGCTCCGGTCGACGGATCGACGACGGGCTCGACGACGAACCGCAGGGCATCGCCCCACGTGCCCCCGTTCTTCGCCTCGAGCGTGATCGCGGCCGTCGTTCCGGTCGCCGGCAAGGCGCCGACGCTGGAGACCTTCGCGCCCGGCGCGACGCGAACGATCCACGCGCTCGGCCCGCCGTTGAGGAAGAACTGCGAGATCTGGTAGCTGGCGGCGCTATCGCGCGTGACGCGACCGAAGTTGCGCTCGAAGTCGGCCATCCCGAAGATCTGCACCGCGCGCGACGTATCGCCCTCGGGGAAGAAGTCGATGAACGCGCCGACGGACGTCGAGACCGCAGCAATCGGACGCACCGAGCTGGGAATCTCCTGGACGTAGACTCCCGGATACGACACTTGCACGTTGACCATCCTTGCCGGGGAATCACCCTGAGCACCCGCGCCGATCGCGTTCCCCTCCCGCGACCTTCGTGCCTGTCCGAAACGGATTACACGATCGCGATCGCTGTTGTCAGCGGAACGCGATCGTTTCTTCGCGCGAACAGATCGCGGTGCATCATTTTGCGGCAGGACATCCGGAGCACACCCGAGATGTTTTGGGGTGCTAGCATTCTGCCGAGGGGAGGGTGGTTCGAGTGAAGCAGACGCGCGGCGTGGGAGCGCCGTCGACGGTGGAAGCATCGCGTGGCGCATCGCCGAAGCGAGCCACGCGCGAAGCGCTCCCGCTGCCCGCGTCGTTCGACCTGAAGCGGATCGCGATCCGTCGCAACGAGGTCGCGCCGAGCGTGGTCCAGCGCGCCGTCGCCGAACCTGGCGAGCCGCTGCCGTCGACCCTCCGTGGTCAGTTCGCGTCGGGGCTGGGTTCCGCGGTCTCGCAGGTCCGCGTCCATCGCGGTGCTCTCGCGACGGAAGCGACGGGCGCGCTGGCCGCGGAGGCATTCACGGTCGGGCGGCACGTGGTGCTCGATCCGCAGGCGACGGACGCCACGCTCGCACACGAGGTCGCTCACGCCGCGCAACAGGGCTTCGCCGAGCCGGGTACCAATGCCCTCGCCGTCGCTCCCGATCGAGGAGCGGCGGAGCACGCGGCGGAGCGCGCCGCGGGCACACTCCTCGCGGGTGGACGGCCGGCATCGCTCGGGACCACACCGGTTCAGGTCGCGCGCAAACCGAAGGCGCTACGGATCACCCTCGTCAGGGTCGGAGTCCTGCCCGACGATCTGATCCACGTCGCCCAGGCCGCGACGACCGCGTTGTCCTCGACGACCAAGGCATCGTCCGACAAACGAATCGCGGCTGGAGTCACGGTGGGCGTCACCGATCTCACCGGCGCAGCAGAGGCACGCAAGCGCGGTGACATCCTGGTCTACGTGATCGACAACGCGAAGACCGATGACGAGCGCGACGGCGCGGTGCGCAAGGTCCTCGCGGCGCGCGGCTGGGCGACCGACGGCCACAACCGGTCGTCGAAGAGCGACACGCTCGCGGACGATGTCTCGCGCATCTCGTCGCAGCTACGCGAGGACCGCGGGCTATTCGATCACACGACCGGCGCATCGCTCGTCGACATCTCCGATCTGCCGGCGAAGCTGTCGAAGGCCAACCTTCGATCGATCGCCGGCACGGCGCTCCACGAGGGCGTGGGGCATCCCGCGGGACTCGACCACCATGGCAAGAGCGGCGTGATGAGCTCGGATGCACCGAACGAGGCTGCGGCCGCAGACATTGTGTTCGATGATGCGGACGTGACGAAGGTGAACAAGTACCTGACGGAACGCCTGGATGATCCGACGTGGGATTTGAAATGAAGGCCGCACTCGCTCTCGTGGCATGCGTGGCTGGCTGCCATCCGTCGCCACCGGTTCCTGCGGCTGCCCGAGCGGCACCCGCCGTGGAGCTGATCCCGCTCGCCCCCGTGCCCGTGGTCCACACGGGCGCCGCCCTCGACTGGTGCTGGGCGGCACCACGTGCGTTGCGTCCGACCGATCTGGGATCGCTGTACGTCGCGGTCCAGGTCGAGCGTGCGATCGCGTCGTGTCTGCTCGGTGTCACCAGCGATGACGTGTTTCCACATCTCGGTGCGGTCCGCGCCAGTGGCAACCCGATCTACCTCGTCGGCCCCGTGGCGCTCGATCCGCGGGACCTCGCCCCGCCCGTCCACGCGGCCCGCACCGTCGAGTCGGCGCTCGCTGCCGCATGGGACCACGGGCAGGCGCTCGAGCTCGTGCAGATCGCGCTCGTCGGGTACGTCCAGGATTCGGAGGGCCACGACGCACAGCGCTTTACCTTCACGCTCCGCCATCTCCCCGCAGAGCGCTCGCAGCGAGGGCGCGGCACGACGTCAGCCGAGCTCTGCGTGATCGGGCAAGGCGACTCGCTCGAGATCCGTGCGCGGATCATCAGCGAGTCCTGAGCCGTCAGGTCACCGCGCTCCACGTGCGCGTCTCTGCCTCGGGGAACGGTACCTCGAGCTTCGCGTACTCGCTCCGCGCGGCGCGCAGCACGTGCTTCAACGTGATCGGCGAGCCCTCGCCGGCGGCCTGGAACGCGGCGCGGATCGCCACGCTCTTGATGTTCGCGCCGGTGAGCTGCAGGCGGGCCAGCTTCGCGAGGTCGATCCCGATCGTCGGTGCGCCCGCCGGGAACGCACGACGCCACAGCTCGAGGCGCAGCGTTGCATCGGGGAACGGAAACGTGGCCACGAACCGCAGCCGGCGCAGGAACGCGTTATCGAGAGCATCCTTCGCGTTCGTGGTGAGGATCGCGAGCCCGTTGTAGGACTCCATGCGCTGCAGCAGGTAGCTGACCTCGAGGTTTGCCCAGCGATCCGTGGCGCGCTCCACCTGCGCGCGCTTCCCGAACAGGGCGTCGGCCTCGTCGAACAGGATGATCGAGCCACCCTGCTCTGCCGAGTCGAAGATCCGGCGCAACCGCTTCTCGGTCTCGCCGACGTACTTGTCGACGACCTGGCTCAGATCGACGTGATAGAGGTCGAGGTTCGCCTCGCGAGCGATCACCTCCGCCGCGAGCGTCTTGCCGGTGCCGCTCGGCCCCGCAAACAGCGCGGTGATCGCGTGGCCACGGCCCTCGCTTCCGAACCCCCACTGCTCGAGGACCTCGTGGCGGTGCAGGAGATGCGTCCCGATCTCGCGAAGCGTCTCGGTGACGTTCGCCGGGAGCACCAGGTCATTCCACCCCGAGGTGGGGACCACTCGCCGCGCGAGGTCGTCGAGGCGCGGTCGAGAACGCTCGAGGCATGCGGCCCACAGCTGCGCACCGAACACGTCGTCGGCGGCACCGCGATCACACGCGAGCACCGCCCCCGCGATGTCGGCGTACTCGATGCGGAAGCAGTCGGCGATGCGCGTCAACATCGGCCCGAGGCGCACGGCATCCTCGCCCAGCACCCCGCGCCAGAGTTCGCGGCGATCCGCCGCCGTCGTCACGGGAAGCTCGAGCTGCGCGGCACACGCGCGCGTGGTC
The DNA here is from genome assembly GCA_038203335.1 of Haliangiales bacterium. Classification (GTDB taxonomy): domain Bacteria; phylum Myxococcota_A; class Polyangia; order Haliangiales; family Haliangiaceae; genus JABFXX01. Next base: position 5,315 of record JBBRED010000379.1, read on the forward strand.
CCGATCAGTGACACCGCGGTGATCACCGCGATTCCTCGCGTGGTCTCGGCGAACACGCGCGCGGCCCGGGTCGCCTCCGGTGGATCGAGATCGTACACCTCGATCACCGGCACGGCTCCCGCGAGCAAGGTCTCGCGCTCGCACGATCGCACGATCGCCTCGAGATCCACGCCGTGCAGCGCGGACGCGCGCAGCCGCAACGGCGTCAGACCCGCCGCGATCGCTGCCTGATGAACGATCGCCGCGCGGGTGCTCGCATACCCGCCGAACACCTGCACGAGCGTCGCGGCGTCCGCATCGCGGAGCAGGCGAGCCAGGCGGTCGACCAGCGCGCGCTGCGACGGCACGAACGTCGTGACCTCGGCGGCCGCGGCCAGCTGGAGCGGAACGAGCCGCTCGTCCAGTGCGTGGGCACCGACGAGAAAATGAAAGATCCGCTCGTCGAGGGCCAGGGGTGCGCCGAGCACGTGGTCGCTCGATGCGAGCAGCACGAGGCGGTTCATCCGCAGGGGCGCGCTCGGCGAGATGGCGTCGAGGTGGGCTCCGGGCAGCGCCGCCATCGCGCGCGCGAACGTCGGCCGTCCACCGAGCTGCGTCGCGAAGCTCGGCTCGAGTGCTGCTCCCGCGCACATCACGATCACGTCCCGCTCGAACGGCGACAACCGGAACGCGCGCTCGAGCGCGACCACCGAAGGGATGGCGACGCCCTCCGGCATCGGCGTCACCGCGATCTCCGCCGAGCCCGCGATCAATGCGCCGACGCGACCGATCTCGCGCGACAGGTACGTTCGATTCGCCTCGGTCCAACCCACGCGCGCGCATACGAGCACGTCATCGCATGGCGTGTAAAGCGCCGGTGCTCGGCGCGAACGCGCGCTGACGACGAGATGGATCGGTAGTTCAGGCTTCGCTCGGTGCGAGATCAGATGGCGCGATCGTCCCGGCGCGCAGCGCAACGAAGGTGCGCGCCACCTCGAGCAGGACACCGCGCGGGACGTACAGGGGACTGCCCCACCGGGTCTGCACTCCGTACAGGTCGTCCCCGAGCTCGGATCCCGTCAGCTCGCGCCATGTCTCCGCGGCACGTCGGAGGTCGTCGCCCGGCGCGGAAGGCCATGCATAGACCGTGGGATATTCGATGTCGCGGCCATTCTCGATGGCATTGATAAAGTCGGCCGGGCTCTGATGCAGGAGTGCGTCGAGCAGCACCGTGATCGGCTGGATGGTGCCCTTCTCGGGGAGCGGCTCCGGGCCAAGCGGCGTCGGCCAGAGGCGAAACCTCAGCCCGGCGATCTCGATCACTTCAGGCCCCACGATGCCTCCGGATACGCCGTTTCGACCGTCCGCGCTTGCCGGCGCTCAGAGCGCGGTCCACGAGAAGAGTGCGGACGGCTGGTGACCACCGCTGACGACGACGGTGGAACCCACCACCGCGGCGGCGGCTCCGCACGGGGTACCCATCGAGTCTTCGATCTCGGACGACGCCCCGGTCGCCGGATCGAATACCTCGCTGAAGCGGTCGTACGAAGCGTAGGCATCACCGACGACGAGAACCCTCCCATCCGGAACTGCCGCAGCAACATGCTGCGTGCGACCGGGGCGAAGGCGACCGGCCGGCGACCACGTCTCTGTTCGCGGTCGAATCGCTCCACGCTATCGTGCCACGGCGCGCTCTCGTCGAGCGCGCCACCGATCGCAAGCACGCTGCCATCAGGCAATAGCGTCAGCGTGTGCCCCATGCGCGGTACGCCCGTCGGTGCGGTCGTAGCCCAGACACTGCGCGCTGGATCGAAGACCTCGGTGTCCGCGACCCCGCGAGGCGAGCCGTCGGAACCGCCTGCAATCAGCACGCGACCATCCGCGAGGCCCACAGCCGTGGGGGACAACCGCCCCACCGCGAGCGGACCAACCTCATGCCATCCAGATGACGGCTCGTAGACCTCGACGGTGCGAAGCAGGTCGCCACGTCCGTCTCCTCCGGCGAGGACCACTCGACCCCGACCGTCCAGCACCGCTGCGTGCCCGTAGCGTGGCGTCGGCGGTGCAGCCACTCGCCGCGACTGACCTGTGCTCGGTGAGTGGCACTCCGCAGCCGCGAACTCGATCAGGAGCACCTCGCCAGTGGCCAAGGCCGTTGCGGTAAAGCTCGTGAAGTCGTGCAGCGTGTTCCCGACCTCTTCCCAGCGCCGGGACATCGGATCGTACGCATCGACGACGCGCAGTGCCGGTCCGGAGGTCGAGCCTGTTCCGCCGTAGAGTACGACGCGGCCGTCGATGACAACCGCCGCGTGCCCCGTCCGCGACCTCGGCATCGACGAGTACAGCTCCTCCCATCGTCTCGTCATCGCGACGAAGATGCCACGATTCGATCGAGCCGCACGAATCGATCGACCGAGCTCCTCTCAGCGCAGACGTGCGCTGACGACGACGGGATGAACCGCATCATCGCGACGCCACTGGAGCACGCAGCGGAAGCTGCCCTGATGGATGTAGAGCTCGCCGCTGTATCCATCACCGATCGTCGCGTCGCGAAGCGCCCGCTCGCAGAACGCGAGCCAGTCATCGGCATCCCAGCCGTCCGCCGTGGCGACACCCAACCGAAACCAGTCCACCGAGACGCGTGCCTGTGCGTCATCGCCGATCCGGCGAGCACGCGCGGAGCTCCGAACGTAGTCTCCGTTGGCGAGAGCCGCCCGCTGGAAGCCGAGGAGCAGTGGGAGCTGCCAGCGCTCGAGCCAGGTCGCGCGCGCCTCACCGTGCGCGACCTCCAGCAGACCGTAGCTCGCGAGATGGATCAGCAGGAACCGCCGCTTCGCCGCGCCCGCTGCACCGCCGAGCGACGCGACGCGGTCGTCCTCCACCGCATCCGATTCGACGCTGCGCATCATCGACTCCTCGTCGGGGTGCGGCTCCTCGCGAACCGGTACACG
>JBBRED010000380.1:0-8178 GCA_038203335.1 Haliangiales bacterium
CCGGCATCGGCGTCCTCGGCTTCTCGATCGCTGCGTTCGTCGTGGTGCGCGGCGACAGGACCAGGCAGGAGGCGGCGCAGCCGAAGCCGTCGGCGTCGCCGGTCTCCGGAATGGTGCGGGTCGAGATCATGTCGATACCGCAGCCCGCGGACGTCTATCGCAACGGCGGGCTCGTCGGGCGCACGCCGGCGACACTCGATCTCGCGCCGGGCGCCGAGCTCGCGTTCGAGGTCAGAAAGGCCGGCTACGCGATCGCGCGTCACTCGATGCTGATGCCCGCGGCGGATACCACGCTGCCGATCTTCGAGCTCGTACCGATCAGCGGCTTCGAGGGCGTGTGGCAGCTGCCGACGAAGGAGCTGCGCGTCTTCAAGCGGACGGGCGAGAAGGTCGAGGTCTCGAAGCTCGACAGCGTGAGCGGGCAGCCACAGTTCTATCGCCACTACGAGCTGTTGCCGGCCGACGGCGGCGTCGCGTTCGGTACGACCGAGGAGCTCGTCGATCAGCGCGCGCCGTACGATCCGGCCTGCCACATCCCGCACAAGGTCGAGTACCAGTACGATCCGCAAGCGGATGCGCTGGTGGTGCGCCGCGAGCGGGTGGCCGTCGACTTCAAGGAAGGCCACTGCATCATCATCTCGGCCGAGCTTGGCGCGGCCGAAGCACTGACGCGGGTCGATCGCGGCGTGCGCGACGCCCACGAGACGATGGCGCCGGTCGGCCGCCCCGATCTCAGCCAGCAGAATGCCCCGTCGAACGACTCGTTCGATAATGTCTACGACAAGGGCAAGAAGGACTCGGGGGCACAGCAGCAGAAGACGGTGCCCATCGATCAGAAACAGATCGACGCGCTCGAGACGAAGCAGACGTCGCTGCCGACCAAGCCGCTGACCAAGTCGTCGAAGCGGGCCATCCCGCCGGTGGACGTCAAGAAGGCGCCGCCGACCAAGAACGCCACGTTCACGGGCTCCAAGAGCGGCTCCTCGGACGGGCAGGCCGGCCAGGTCCCGCAGAATGCGGCTCCCCCGGGCAAGCCGACCCCGGCCCCTGCGCCGCCGCCAAGCCAGTCCAAGAGCCCGGCTAACATCTCGAAACCACGTGGAGATTCGCAGGTGGCGCCCGAGCCGCCGCAGCAGCAGATCCAGAACAAGTGATCGCGCGGGCGCGTCGGAGGCACACGCCTCACGGAGCGTGGGATGGCGTCCGTCCGAGGATCTGGTTACGATCCACGTCGGGTGGGACCAGAAGAAGTTCGCGCAAGACAGCTTCTCCTCGAGATGATGGAGCGGCTGAGTAGCGATCCGTACGAGGCGTTGGGGTTGATCCCGAGCGCCACGGCCGCGGATATTCGCAACGCGTTCCTGACGAGGACGAAGCAGTTCCACCCGGCGCGGTTCGGGCGGATGGCGCCCGATCTGCAGCGGCTCGCGAACGAGGTGTTCCTCGCGCTGCGCGCGGTGCACGAGAACCTCGCGCGGTCGGTGCAGAGACCGCGAACGAGCGGGCCCATGCCGAGCCTCGGCCCGCGCCCCACGGGAGCGGTGGGAAGCTCGTCGATGCGGCCGCAGACCGGCGCCGCGCCCACGCAGCCGCTGCGCCCGCCGACCGGACCGTCGCCATCGCTGCGCCCGCTGTCGAGCCCGTCGCCGACGCGGCCGGGGAGCCAGCCGCAGGCGTCGCAGATGCGCCCGCAGCCCGGTGCACGGCCCCCGGATCCTCAGCCAGTAGCGCGATCGAGCGTGGGCGCTCGGGCGGCAGGACCGGCCGGGGCGGGGCCCGCCGCGCGTCCCGTCTCGCAGGTGGGCGCGCCCGTCGAGCGCGAGCTCGTGCCGATCTACGAGCTGTTCGCGCAGGCGCAGCTGACGGCCGCGAAGGTCGCGCTCGAGACCCTCGTCGCGCGCTCGCCACAGTCGACGAAGTACAAGGCGCTGCTGTCGTACGCCAAGGGCCGCGCCGCGCAGCTCGAGAAGCGGATCGACGAAGCGCGCGTCGAGTTGCACGAGGCGCTGACGCTCGATCCAGATCTGCAACTCGCCAAGACCGCGCTCGCCGAGCTGTTCACTCGCCGAAGATAGGTATACTGGCGCGAGCGATGGGGCGCGTCATCGGCATCGATCTGGGCACCACGAACTCCTGCGTGGCCGTCCTCGAAGGCGGCGAAGCGACGGTCATCCATAACCAGGAAGGCGGTCGAACCACACCGTCGATGGTGTCGTGGAACGCCGATGGCGACGTCGTCGTGGGGGCCGCAAGCAAGCGCCAGATGGTCACGAACCCGCAGCGCACCGTGTTCGGCGCGAAGCGGCTGATCGGGCGCAAGGCCGGCGAGCGCGTGATCCAGGACGTCGCGTCGCGGCTCCCGTACACCGTGATCGCCGCGAAGAACGGCGATGCCTGGGTCGATATCGCCGGCACGCCGCGCTCCCCGCAGGAGATCTCGGCGCACGTGCTCGCGAAGATGAAGCGGGTCGCTGAGGACTACATCGGCGAGTCGGTCACCGAGGCGGTGGTCACGGTGCCGGCGTACTTCGACGACGTCCAGCGCCAGGCGACCAAGGACGCCGGCGCGATCGCGGGCCTGACGGTGCGCGCGATCCTCAACGAGCCGACCGCGGCCGCGCTCGCGTACGGCGTGCACCACCAGCACAACCAGCGGCTCGCCGTGTTCGACCTCGGCGGCGGCACGTTCGATATCTCGATCCTCTCGATCGAGAACGGCGTGTTCGAGGTGCTCGCCACCTACGGCGACACCACGCTCGGCGGCGATGACTTCGACCGCGTGATCATCGATCTGCTCGCGGACGACTTTCAGACCGAGCACGGCATGAACTTGCGGTCCGATTCGGTCGCGCTGCAGCGGCTCAAGGAAGCCGCCGAGCGCGCGAAGATCGAGCTGTCGTCGGCGATGACCACCGACGTCAACCTGCCGTTCATCGCCGCGGGCTCGAACGGTCCGATCCACCTGATGCGAGAGATCGATCGCGGTCAGCTCGAACGTGCCTGCAAGAGCCTGCTCGATCGCCTCGAGGCGCCGTGCCGCAAGGCGCTCGAGGACGCCCACTGCACGCCGGCCGACATCGATCAGGTCCTGCTCGTCGGCGGCATGACGCGGATGCCCGCGGTGCAGGAGCGGGCGGTCTCGATCTTCGGCAAGCCGCCGAGCAAGGGCGTCAACCCCGACGAGATCGTCGCCATGGGCGCGGCCGTGCACTCGGGCATCATGGGCGGCGAGCTCCAGGAGGTCGTGCTGCTCGACGTCACGCCGCACAACATGGGTGTGAAGGTCGCGGGCGACAAGATGTCGGTCGTGATCTCGGCGAACACGAGCATCCCGACGCGCGCGAAGAAGGTCTTCGCGACCACCGAGGACAACCAGACGTTCGTCGCGATCGAGATCTATCAGGGCGAGCACGATCTGGCATCGCGCAACCGGCGGCTTGGGCGGTTCGTGCTCGGCGATCTGAAGATCGCGCCGCGCGGCCAGACCAAGGTCGAGGTGAGCTTCACGATGGATGCCGATGGCATCCTCGAGATCGCGGCCGCGGAGATCGGGACGGGACGGGCGGCGAGCGTGACGATCGAAGCGGCGAGCGGGCTCACGGCCGAGGAGATTTCACGCCTCGGGAACCGGCTCGGCCGTCAGCAGTACTGACGACCGCGGGCGTCACGGCGGTGGCGAGGTGCGCCCGAACCCGGCAGGCGACACCCCGCAATCCAGGAGTCACGTCGCAGAATCGGTGTTATGTCAACTCTACGATGGGTAACCCTGGGAATTCAGGCGCCCGGGCTCTGGTTGGATCGACATGCGGGCGATCAGCATCCTGGTGGTCCTGGCCAATCTGGCGGCGGCGGATTCCGCGCCGACGCTGAGGATTCCACTCGGGCCTTCGAAGGTTGTCGAGGTCGAGCCGTGGACACCGCCGGCTCGCACCGCGCAGAGGTATCCGGGCGTCACGGGCACGAACGCTGCGGGTGTGGTGATCGATCCGGGTCACGCCGGTGATGGCCAACCATGGCCGTATGGCATCTGGATCAAGCCGCCGGCATCCACCGACAACAACGTCATCACGATGGGCACCCGCGACCTGCCCGACTCGGCGGCGCTGTCGGCGCGGCTGGCCCGGCGCTTCGATGACTCGGTCGGCGCGGTGCTGGAGCTGCTGATGACGCCCCGGTTCGTGCGCCAGCTCTAGCGCTGCGACAGCGGTCTGTCAGCTTATCGAAGCGCCGGGGCACCGCGCCGCGAGGTGCTTGCTAAGGTGCCGCGTGGTCGCTGATCCGCTCGCGCCGTTCGGGCCTGTCACGCGGACGTGGTTCCAGCAGAGCTTCGCCGCGCCGACGCCGGTCCAGACGCGCGGTTGGGCCCAGATCGCCGGTGGCCAGCACACCCTGATGCTGGCACCCACGGGCAGCGGCAAGACGCTCGCGGCGTTCCTGTGGTGCCTCGATCGGCTCGCGCAGGCGCCTGCCAGCGCCGGCACGCGCGTGGTCTACGTATCGCCGATCAAGGCGCTCGCATACGACGTGGAGCGCAACCTTCGGGCGCCGCTCGCGGGCCTCCAGGCGCTCGGCGCGGGCTCGCAGATCAAGGTCGACGTCCGCACGGGCGATACGCCGCCGAAGGAGCGCGAGCGGCAGCGCAAGGAACCGGGTCAGATCCTGATCACCACCCCCGAGTCGCTCTACCTCGTGCTCGCCGGGCGGCAGCGCGAGCGCTTGACCGCCGTGGACACGATCATCATCGACGAGATCCACGCGCTCGCACCGACCAAGCGCGGCATCCACCTCGCCCTCAGCCTCGAGCGGCTGAGCCACCTGGTGACGTCCGCGGGCAATCCCGATCCGCAGCGCATCGGCCTGTCGGCGACCCAGCGTCCACTTACGGAAGTGGCTAAATATCTGGGCGGGGACCGCCGGGTCGAGATCGTGGATGCGGCCGCGAAGCCGAGGATCGATCTCCAGGTCATCGTGCCGGCGCCCGAGATGGACAACCCGGGCACCGAGGCCCGCGATGGCGGCGGCATGTGGCCGCTGATCAACAAGCGGCTGCTCGAGATGATCCTCGCGCACCGCCAGACCATCGTCTTCGTGAACTCGCGGCGGCTCGCCGAGCGGGTCAGCCAGCAGCTCACCGAGCTGGCGGTGGAGACCGGCGTGGCGCCCGACGGCGTGGAGCTGGTACGCGCGCACCATGGTTCGGTCGCGCGGCACCAGCGCGTGGAGATCGAGGAGGCGCTCAAGAGCGGCCGGCTGCGCGCGATCACGGCGACCAGCTCGCTCGAGCTCGGCATCGACATGGGCACCGTGGATCTCGTGATCCAGGTCGAGTCTCCGGGTGCGGCCTCGCGCGGGCTGCAGCGGATCGGCCGCGCGGGTCACCACGTCGGCGGGACGAGCATCGGGCGGATCCTGCCGAAGTTCCGCGGCGACCTGCTCGAGGCGACGGTCATCGCGCGCAAGATCCTCGACGGAGAGGTCGAGGCGATCCGCGTTCCGGATAGCGCGCTCGACGTGCTCTCGCAGCAGATCGTGGCGATGGTCGCGGCGGATCCGTGGCACGTCACGGATCTCGAGCGGGTGATCCGGCGCGCGTCGAGCTATCGCGACCTGTCGCGCGCCGCGCTGGTGGGCGTGCTCGACATGCTCGCCGGCCGGTATCCTTCCGACGAGTTCGCCGAGCTTCGCCCGCGGCTGACCTGGGATCGCCAGACCGACATGCTGGTCGGCCGCAAGGGCGCGCGCCTGCTCAGCGTGATCTCCGGCGGCACGATTCCGGATCGCGGCACGTATGCGGTCCACGTCGGCGCCGGTGGCCCGCGGGTCGGCGAGCTCGACGAGGAGATGGTCGCCGAGAGCCGCAAGGGCGAGACGTTCATCCTCGGCGCCACCACCTGGCGGATCGAGGACATCACCCGCGATCGCGTGATCGTCACGCCCGCGCCCGGGGAGCCCGGCAAGATGCCGTTCTGGCGGGGCGAAGGTCCCGGTCGGCCGGTCGAGCTCGGGCAAGCGCTCGGTGCATTCTGCCGCGAGCTCGATGGCAAGCTCGCCGGCGATCCGGTCGCGGCCCGCGCCTGGCTCGCCGAGGACTACAAGCTCGATTCGAACGCGCAGGACAACCTGATCCAGTACCTCTCGGATCAGCGCGCGCAGACCGGCAGCGTGCCGACCGACCGCGCGATCACGATCGAGCGGTTCCGCGACGAGCTCGGCGACGTCCGGATCTGCATCCTGACGCCGTTCGGCAGCCGCGTTCATGCGCCGTGGGCGCTGGTGCTCGCGAAGCGCCTCGAGGGCGAGCTCGGCTATCCGATCCATCCGCTGTGGACCGACGACGGCATCGCGATGCGGTTCGCCGACGGCGATCTGCTGCCCACCGACGACCAGCTTCTCCCGGATCCCGACGAGGTCGAGAACGCGCTGGTCGACGAGCTCGCGCGCTCGAGCGTGTTCGCCAGCCACTTCCGCGAGAACGCGGCGCGCGCCCTGCTGTTGCCGCGCCGCCGCCCGGGCCAGCGCACGCCACTGTGGGCGCAGCGCCTGCGTGCGCAGCAGCTGATGGGCGTGGCGCTGCGGTTCCCGGCGTTCCCGATCACGCTCGAGACCTACCGCGAGGTGCTGCGCGACATCTTCGACGTGCCCGCGCTCGTCGACGTGCTGCGCCAGCTGCGGTCGCGCGCGATCCGCGTGGAGCCGGCGATCACCGAGGCGGCGTCGCCCTTCGCGCGCTCGCTGGTCTTCGACTACGTGGCCGCGTTCCTCTACGAGGGCGATGCGCCGCTCGCCGAGCGCAAGGCACAGGCGCTGACGCTCGACCGCGGCCTGCTCCGCGAGCTGATCGGCGGCGGCGAGCTGCGTGACCTGCTCGATCCCGACGTGCTCGACGAGGTCGAGGCCGAGCTGCAGCAGCTCGCCGACGAGAGAAAGGCGCGCGATACCGACGAGCTGCACGATCTGCTGCGCCGCCTCGGCGATCTGACGCGCGAGGATCTCGCGGCGCGCAGCGTGGCGCCGGACCTCGAGGATTCGCTGCGCACGCTGATCGGCAGCCGGCGGATCGCGCTCGTCCGGATCGCGGGCGCCGAGAGGTACATCGCCGCCGAGGATGCCGCGCGCTACCGCGATGGGCTCGGCGTGCAGCTGCCGCCCGGCCTGCCCGCGGCGCTGCTCGAGCCCGCGACCGCTCCGCTCGAGTCGCTGATCGGCCGCTACGCCCGCACCCACGGGCCGTTCCTCGCGGACGGCCCCGCCTCGCGCTGGGGCCTGCCAGCGGCGCAGATCGAGCCGGTGCTGATGCTGCTCGAGGCGCGCGGTCAGCTCGTGCGCGGCGAGCTCCGCCCGGGCGGAACCCACAAGGACAGCTGCGATCCCGAGGTGCTGCGCCAGCTCCGCCGCCGCACGCTCGGCAAGCTGCGCGCGCAGGTCGCGCCGGTCGATGCGCGGACATTCGCCGCGTTCCTCCCGCGCTGGCACGGGCTCGATCAACCGCGCCGCGGCGTGGGCGCGCTCCGCGATGCGATCGGCCGGCTCGAGGGCGTGCCGCTGTCGTTCATCGAGCTCGAGCAGAGGATCCTGCCCGCGCGCATCCTCGACTACCACCCCCGGATGCTCGATGAGCTCGGCGCCGCCGGCGAGCTGATGTGGGTCGGCGCCGGCGCGCTCGGCACCAAGGACGGCCGCGTGGTGCTGCTGCGCCGCGATCGCGCGCTGGCCCTCGCACCGGAGGCTCCGCCCGTCGCGCATCCCTCGGCGATCCACGCCGCGATCGAGGCCCACCTCCGCAGCTCCGGCGCATCGTTCCTCGTCGCGATCGAGGGGGCCGCGAACGGGCCGCGCGCCGAGGTGATCGCCGCGCTGTGGGACCTCGTGTGGGCCGGTGTGATCACGAACGATACGTTCGCGCCGCTGCGGTCGCTCGCGGCGCCGAACGCGCGGCGCGCGAATGCCCACGCCACGTTCGGTGGCCGGTGGTCACTGGTCAGCATGCTCGGCGCGCAGCCGACCGGCACCGCGCGCGCGCTCGCGCAGGCAACGGCGCTGCTCGAGCGCTGGGGCTTCGCGGGCCGCGCCACGGCGAAGGCCGACGAGTTGCCTGGTGGGTTCACCGCCGTCGGCGACGTGCTGCGCGCGATGGAGGACGCCGGCACGGTTCGCCGCGGCTACTTCGTCGATGGCCTC
>JBBRED010000381.1:0-8152 GCA_038203335.1 Haliangiales bacterium
CCTTCGTTTGCCTGACCCACAACATCCTCAAGCTCTTCAGAGCGCGACGACCGGCGCTGGCCGCATAAACGGAAGCCTCGGGCGCGGGTATGGTGCTCGGCCGGCCTCGCGCCGCGGAGCAATGAACTACAGGCTCCTAGGGCTCGTTCGCGTCCTGCTTGCAGACCGCGCCCGTGTTCTCGGCGGGGGGCGCGCTGAAGCTGACCAGATCGAAGCGCAGGTTGTCGGAACGGATCCCCGCGGGCCCGACGAGGGTGCGTGCCGAGGCGGGTAGGGTGCCGCGCCAGGCGACCTTCTCGTCGATCCACGCGGTCAGGTCGTCGCCGTTGATCGCCGCGCGCAGCACGTGCTTGTCGCCGCTCGCGAGCACCGGCACGGCCCAGCTCTTGGTCGCCCGGATCTTCGTGTAGCCCTCGGCGCCGCACTCGGCGTGAAACGCCTTGCCCGGGTTGAGCTTGATCGAGACCTCGAGCATCGGCTTCGGATCGAGGCGCCACATCACGTAGACCACGTTGCAGCTGTTCTGCGCGCGCAGCTTGAGCCCGACCTGGCGTCGCGCCGCGCCCGAGGCGAGCTCGCGCGTCGTGTCGGTATCTCCGCGGTACACCAGCTCGAGCGCCGCGCCGTCGCCGCGCGAGCCGAGCGCGACGGCGCGCATCGTGGGCTCGGTCACCGTGGTGCCAATCTTCGCGGCGCCCCTGGTCACGCAGAGCGTATCGGTGATCGGGACGAGCTTCACGGTGCGCTCCGGCGCGGCCTCGAGCTTACCGCCGCATGCGGCGAGCAGGGCGACGACGACGTATCGCTTCACGGCCCCGCCTCAGCGCCGAGCACCTCGCGCAGCGCCTTCAGGTGCGCCGCCAGGTACGCGTGCTCGGCGCGGATCTTGGTCCACTCGAACCACACCGTCTGCCGGTACCGCTTGCTCTCCTCGCCGCCGAGCTTGGTCAGCGCATCGAGCTGACGCTGCAAATCGGCCTCGAGCGCCGCGGTCTCGCCCTCGCGCTTGGTCTCGGTCTCCACCATCACGCGCAACCGCTCGGCGGTCGCATCGGCGGCGAGCGGATCGCGACCGGAGCGGACCAAGCGCCGCCGGCCCGCCGCCGCGCGATCGTTGGCGCCGCCCTGGAACAGCGTTCCGAGGTTGACGCCCACGGCGACCACCGCAAAGTACGGCGACGGGTTCGCATCGGTTCGGTCGAGGAACGAATCCAGGCCCACGCGCACGCTGACGTCGAACGCGTCCGCACGGCGCAGCTTGCCCTCGTAGCTCTCGACTTCATTGTCGGCGCGCTGGAACGTCTGGATCGCACCACCGAGCGCGGAGCTCGGCGGCGGCAGCAGGCTCATGTCGCGGTGGGTCTGCGTGGCGAGCTGGCGTAGCTCCTCCACGCGCAATCGTGTCGCGGTCGCCTCCTGCGCGGTCGTGCGGCGCGCATCGAGGTCGTCCTTCGTGGTCGCGAGGATCTTGTCGGTCTCCGCGAGCGCACCGTCGAGCACCTTCGCGCGCGCGTCGAGGGCCTGGTAAGCGGTCTCGCCGCGCACCGCCTCCAGCGCCTTGTGGCGACGGCAGTCCGCGCGCGCGCGGTCCCGCGTGGTCAGGCCCTTGTAGATGCCGTCGAGGCTGACCCGCACGCCGGTGATCAGCCGCAGCCCGCCCGAGTTGACGTCGGGGTTCGCCGCGCCCGCGGCCTGCTCGATCAGACCGAACTGGCCGAACACGGTCGGCGCGAACAGCAGCGCGCTCTGCGCCGACGCGACGCCTTGCACGTAGTCGCAGTAGCCATCGTCCGCGGGCGCAGCATCTGGCTCGCCCTCCGCGGACGCGATGCGGCCGAGGCCGAGGACGAGCGTGAAGACAACGGCTCTCATAGGTAAGATCAGAAGATGAACGGCTTGCCGCCGACGAACACGACCTCGGTCTCACCGGCGTCGGCGTTCTCCTGGTCGAGCCTGATCTCGACGAGCTGGCCACGCATCGCCTTGTCGCGGTGCGGGTGCCGGCCCGAGACCTCGCCGGGCAGCAGCTCGATGACCTCGCCGACGTGGTAGCAGAACACCATCGTCAGCTTGCACGCGTAGACCGGCGCGCCCTTCTTTGCCTTCTCGATGTTGCCGTACGGCACGAACGCGACGGTTGCCTGGTCGTCGATCGCGCGCAGATACGCGGACGACTTGAGCGCGCTGAGCAGCTTGTCCTGACGCGTGAGGCTCGCCTTCAGCGTGTCGCGCGCCTCCACGGCCTTCGCGAGCTCGAGGCGCGACGCCTCGTACTGCTGCTTGATCTGGAGCACCTCGTACGAGAGCGCGGTATCGCCCGCGGTCTCCGCGTTCGAGAGGATCGCGTCGAGCGAGCGCGCGGTGGCCTCGAGCTCCGCGGCGCGCTGCTCGTACTCCGCCTGCTTCTCCGCGAGTGACAGGTTCGATCCGGAGATCTGCGCGAGCTGGAACTTGCCGCTGAGCATGCTGTCGCGATCGATCAGTCCGGCGGCGTACTCCTGCTGCATGCGCTTGCGCGCCGCACCCGCATACGCGCGGTTCTGGCCGGCGATCGCCGCGCGCGTTCCCGCGGCCGTGCTCGCGAGCGTCTTGATCCGCGCGAGCGCGGCGCGGCGGCCTTCGAGGTCTCCCTTGATCGCCTTCGTGAACTGCGCCTGGAACTCCTGCTGCGCCACGATCGCGCGCTCGGCCTGGTTGAGCTCGTCCGCGATCCGATCGCGTGCGTTCTGCTGCTCGCCGACCTGCGCCGACAGCGACACGACCTTCTCGTCGCTCGCCGTCACCTGCATCGGCACGGCCCACGAGCTCGAGACGTAGAAGAACGCGCTCGACACGATGTAGCCGACCAGCACCACCACGATGATCGTGAGGATCGCGAAGCCGAGCATGCGGTACGCGGTGACGAGCCACTTCGACGCGGCCTGCGCGCTGAGCGCTGGCTTGCCGAGGCCGAGCTTCTCGAACACGTCCCACGTGTTCCGCGGCTGCGCGATGCCCGGCGCCGGAACGAGCGTCTCCAGCGGCGGCGTGAACCGCGTGGCCTCTTCGCTGTGGAAGTCCTGATCGTTGCTGACAACCGGCCTGACAGGCGGGAGCAGCGGCCTGACAGGCGCTGGCGCTGCCTGCACGGCGGGCCACGCGATGACAGGTTGTGGAGGCGCCGCGACCGGTTGTGACACCGGCTGTAACACCTGCTGCGGCTGCGCGAGCGCGAGCGAACCGATCGACGCCGGGGCCGCGCGCCCCGTGGCGACTGGAGTTGCCATCGGCGCCGGAGGCAGCGGGCGTGGCGCCGGATTCCCCGTGCGCATCGCGCTGCCGTTCATCGTCATTGGCGGCCGGAGATGCGCGAGCGGATCCGAGCCAGGCTTCGAGATCTCGACGGAGTTTCCGCGCACCGCGGCCTGCGCGGCGAGTGCGCGCGGCTTCGCGAACGGGATGACGTTCTCGCGCCGTGGCTCCACCCGCTGTGCTGCGGGCCTCACATCGACAGAGGTTCGATCCGCATCGGTAGCGTCACGACGATTTCTGGGATGCATGAAGAACGAGAACGGCGGTGCAATGACCTCGCCATCGGGATCACGTGCGTATGTTCGCGATGACGGCGCGTGTGAAGCGATCGCACTGGTGACGCAACGTTCCAGTTCGCCGCGCTGGACCCCGCCTGATCGAGGTTGCGATGAGCGCAACTAGCTCGATCGATTGCTGCACGAATTGCGCAAACCACGCGGCGCGTCTCTTGCTCGGTCTCACTGCGCGCGCGTGACCTCTCTCCCCATCTACCTGTTCATCTTTCTCGTGTTCCTGAACCGCTATGTGTTCGGGCTCTACCTCACCATCGTCCGCCGCAAGACGATCGACGAGACGATCTCTGGCTACGAGCCGACGATCACCGTGGTGGTGCCGCTCTTCAATGAAGGCCGCTCCATCTACGACACGATCCTCTCGCTCGTGAAGCTCGACTACCCGCAGGACAAGCTCGAGGTCACGGTGGTGGACGACTGCTCCACCGATGACTCGTACGAGTGGGCGTGCAAGGCCGCCGCCGAGTACCCGAACGTCACCGTGCTGCGCAACGCCTTCAACATGGGCAAGCGCAAGGGCATCAACCACGCGGTGCGCGCCTCGACGGCGGAGATCATCGTGTCGGTCGACTCCGACGTCATCGTCTATCCGACCGCGCTGCGCGAGCTCGTGGCGCGGTTCGTGAGCCCGAACATCGCCGCCGTCGGCGGCCGCATCCACGTCTCGAACCCGAACGAGAACTGGCTGACCCGGCTGCAGACCATCAAGTACTACTTCGGCCAGGAGCACCTGAAGAACCTCGAGCGCGGCCTGCGCCAGGTCCTCTGTCTCTCCGGCTGTCTCACCGCGTATCGCCGCCACGTGCTGATCGAGCTCGAGCCGATCCTCGAGAACCGCAACATCCTCGGCATCCCGATCAAGTACGGCGAGGACCGCTTCCTCACCCACCAGATCGTGAAGCACGGCTACCGCACCGTGATGACGATGAAGGCGATGTGCTTCACGAAGGCCGCCACCACCCTGCGCGGCTACTTCAACCAGCAGCTCCGCTGGAAGCGTTCGAACATCGTCGACTTCATCATCTTCTCGCCCGACGCGTGGAAGATGCACCCGTTGATCTGCCTGCAGTACCTCTCGATGCTGCTGCTGCTGCTCGTCTACCCGTTCATCATCATCACGCACATCGAGAAGCACGAGTTCATGCAGCTCGCGATGATGCACATGGCGGTGATCGGGCTCCTCGCGTTCGTCTATCACTTCGCGCCGAGCGTGCGCGCGCTGCCGCCGTGGCTGCGCGTCCACCCCATCGCGTTCCTGCCGATGACCATCCTGATGCCGGTCGCGTACGTCCTGCTCACGCCCCTCGGCCTGTTCACGCTCGATAGCTCGAGCTGGGAGACCCGCGGGCACGGAGGAACGCCGACCGCGATCGCCTTGCCCGGGGTGCCGAAGTGATCGTCGGCGCCCATCAGCCGCACTTCCTGCCGTGGCTCGGCTACCTCGACAAGCTGGCCAAGGTGGACCTCTTCATCGTGATGGACGACCTCCAGTACGAGAAGGAGAACTTCCAGAACCGCAACCGGCTCAAGCTCGATCGCGGCGCGCACTGGCTCACGGTGCCGCTCCTCCGCGGCAACCAGAGCGATCGGATCTGCGACAAGCGCATCGACAACGCCGGCCGCGGTGGCCGCCATCACTGGCAGCACCGGATGTGGCGCACGCTCGAGGTGCACTACGGCCGCACGCCGTTCTGGGACCACTACGCGCCGGCGCTCGAGGACGTGTTCGTGCGCCGCTGGGACCTGCTCGTGGAGCTCGATCTCCACATGCTCGAGCTCGCGCGCAACTGGCTCCGCATCACGAGGCCGATCGTCCGCGCCTCGTCGCTTGGCCTCGCCGGTCAGAAGACCGAGCGGATCCTCTCGATGTGCCGCGCCGTCGGCGCGAAGACCTACCTCACCGGTCGCGGCGGATCGGTCGGCTACCTCGACGTCGATGCGTTCGCGGCCGCCGGCGTCTCGCTCGTATGGCAGCGCTTTCATCATCCGCAGTACCGGCAGCGCTACGCGGGCGTCGGCTTCTCCTCCCATCTCGGCTTCCTCGATCTGCTCCTCAACTGTGGCCCCGACGCGCCTGCCATCCTGTGGCAGTCCGGCGAGGTCGTCACCGAAGGACCTGTGCCATGAATCGCCTGCTCGAAGAAAAAGGTGGTCGCGTCCTCGCGTTCGGTGCACATCCGGATGATCTCGAGGTCGGCGCCGGCGGGTTGCTCGCGCGCCTTGCGTCCGAAGGCGCGAAGGTGACGATGGCGGTGGTCTCGATCCCGAACAACGCGGACCAGCGCAAGGCCGAGGCGATGGCCGGCGCGGACCTGCTCGATTCGGATCTGTTCATCCTGTACGAGGACAAGCCGTGCCGCGTCGAGGACATCCCGATGCACGAGCTCGTTCGCCGGTTCGACAACATCATCGGCGACGTGCGCCCCGATCTCGTGATCACGCACTCGGCGCACGATCTTCACTGGGACCACAGCCTCGTCAACCGCGCGACCGTCTCCGCGCTGCGCCGCACGCCGTGCGACCTGCTCGCGTTCCTGTCGAGCCCCGAGATGAACGCGCAGTCCCGCGCGATCGGGCAGTGCTTCGCCGATATCACGAAGACGATCGATACGAAGATCGCCGCGATCTCCGCGCACCGCTCGCAGTGCCCGAAGCTCGATCTCGAGTCGAGCCGCGACCTCGCCCGCGCGACGGGGCGGATGAGCGGCTACGAGTATGCCGAGGCCTACGAGGTCCTGCGCGTCCGGATCTGAACGCGACCCCGAGCCGCGTGTACGTGCGGTTCGCGCGCGCCCTGTCGTAGTACGTGCGGAACACCTCCGCCGCCTCCGCCTTGACCGGATCGGGTGACCGCGCGAGCACGGCGCGGTTTGCCGCGTACTTCGTGCCGCTCGCGTGGTTCGCGTAGCGCCGCGCGCGGGTCCAGCCCATCTGGAGGAACTTGCGCGCCATGTCCATGCCGACGAAGTCGCCGGCGCGGCCATACGCGACGAACGCTCGATACAGCGCGCGCGCCGACGTTCGCGCGGCCGCGGGCGTCTTGAACGTCCACAGCGGCAGGAGCTCGCTCTTGTAGGGCTCGACCGTGAGCACGCCTTGCTCGCCGCGGCCGATCACGTAGCGCTCGGGCTCCGCCCGGTAGTCGATCGATCGCACCGCGGACGAGCGCAGGCGGATCGGGCCGCGCGCGCTCGCAACCTCGACGGGCCGCCCGTGCTGATAGGCCTCGACCAGCCCGCGGGCCTGGAGCGCCGCCGCCACCGCGCGCACGGCGGTCATCTGTGATCGCCATCCCGTTCCGCCGACCGCGCGGGCCACCTCGGATGGGCAGGCGGTCGCCGTCCCGCGCTCGCGAAGCAGGTCCAGCATCGCGGTCTCGAGCTGTCGGCTCGTCACGGCGGCAATGTAGCTGCGTGTGACGTGGCGCGCATTGAGGCAGGCGCGCACACCGCTGGAATCACCTGGGTGTGGGTGTTAGCGTCGAAACCATGTGCATTCGAAGCGCGTTGTTGGTCGCCGTCGTGCTCGGCGCGACAGGCTGTGGTGGCGGCGGAGCGGGCAAGATCATGGCGGACACCACGATTCTGCCGTACCAGGCGCCGGATGCTGACGAGATCGCCGGCATCGATCCCGATGCCGAGCCGACCACCACCACTTCGCCGACCGCCGTCCCGGCTCCGGCACAGAACCCGCAGAAGTAGCGCGACGCAAATCATATGTGCGGCATCATTGGCTACATCGGAACCCGGCAGGCCACCCCGATCCTCATCGGAGGTCTGCGCAAGCTCGAATATCGAGGCTATGACTCGGCCGGCGTCAGCGTCTCCGACGGCGGCGTGTCGCGAGTCGTACGCTGTCGCGGCAAGCTCGCCGGTCTCGAGGAGAAGCTGAAGCAGGAGCCGGCCGTCGGCACTGTCGGCATCGGTCACACGCGGTGGGCCACCCACGGCCGACCGTCCGACGAGAACAGCCATCCGCACAAGGCGGGGCCGATCAGCGTCATCCACAACGGCATCATCGAGAACCACCTCCAGCTCCGCCAGGAGCTCGCGTCGGCCGGTGCGAAGTTCAGCTCGGAGACCGACACCGAGATCTTCGCCCACCTCGTCGCGCACGCGCTGACCAACGGCGCGCCGGACCTCACCACCGCCGTGCGCCAGTCGCTCGCGAAGGTGCGCGGCAGCTACGCGTTCGTCGTGATGAGCGACAACGAGCCGGGCACCCTCGTCGCGGCGAAGAACTCCTCGCCGCTGGTCGTGGGCCTCGGCGATGGCGAGAACTACGTCGCCTCCGACGTCACCGCGATCCTCGCCGAGACGCGCCGGGTCATCTTCGTCGAGGAAGGTGAGATGGTCGTCGTCAAGCGCGAGGGCGTCACCCTCATGGACTTCGAGGGCAACATCCCCAAGCGCGAGCCCACGACCATCACCTGGTCGGCCGTGCAGGCGGAGAAGGGCGGCTTCAAGCACTACATGCTCAAGGAGATCCACGAGCAGCCGCGCGCCGTCGCGGACACGCTCGTCGGCCGCGTCAGCCTCGAGGCCGATGATGTCTCGCTCGACGGCATC
>JBBRED010000382.1:0-8115 GCA_038203335.1 Haliangiales bacterium
GACGTCGGCGAAGGCACGGGCCTCGGCCTCTCCATCGTCCACGAGCTCGTCGAGCGCCACGGCGGCACCATCGCCGTCGACACCAAGCTCGGCGAGGGCACGACCTTCACCGTGACTCTGCCGCGCCAGATCCCCGTCGCCCTGCGCAAGCCCCGAGCCTCGACCGGCGGCTAGGCGCGCTGTGCGGAGTCGGCACGTTGCCAGTTTGTCAGCCCCCTTTTGACCAGCTGACACGGTGGCACGATCGCTTGCGGCGGACCCGTATTCCTGCCAATCATTCCGACGACTTGGATGGAATCAGGACTGGCCTACCGCTTGTTAGAGCAAGGACGGGATATGTGGAACCAGCCGGCGCAGAGTCCGTTCCGTCGCTTCGCCGCGGCCCAGGTCGATGGCGGTGGTAGCACCGCGGCTGACGAGCCGTCCGAGCTACGGGCCGACCCCGAGCATGGTGGAATCGTGCTGGTCGTCGATGACGAGCCCGCGATCGTCGAGTCGCTGACCAAGATCTTCCGCCGCGAGGGCCTCACCGTCCTCGCCGCCACCGATGGCTCGGCGGGCCTCGACATCCTCCGCAAGCACCGCGTCGGCGTGCTGCTCACGGATCTCATGATGCCGCAGACGACGGGCATGGACCTGCTCCGCGCCGCGAAGACGATCGCGCCCGAGACCGAGGTCGTGCTGATGACGGCGTACGGCACGGTCGAGACCGCGGTCGACGCGATGAAGGAAGGCGCCTACGATTTCGTCACCAAGCCGCTCAAGCGCGCGCACGTGGTGCGGATCGTCAAGAACGCGCTCGAGAAGCAGTCCCTGCTCGTCGAGAACCGCAGCCTCAAGGCGCAGCTCGCGGAGCGGCGCCGTCGCGCGATCATCGGCACGTCGCTCGCGTGGCGCCGCACGATGGACATCGTCATGCAGGCGGCGCCGAGCGAGGCGACCGTGCTGCTGCTCGGCGAGAGCGGTACCGGCAAGGAGCTGCTCGCCCGCGCGCTGCACGACAACAGCGCCCGCGCGAAGGGCCCGATGATCTCGGTGAACTGCGCCGCGATCCCCGAGTCGATCCTCGAGGCCGAGCTGTTCGGCTACGAGAAGGGCGCGTTCACGGGCGCCGCCACGGCGCGCGATGGCCGCTTCGAGGCGGCGAACGGCGGCACGCTGTTCCTCGACGAGATCGGCGAGATCTCTCGCCACGTGCAGGTCAAGCTGCTGCGCGTGCTCCAGGAGGGCGAGATCGAGCGCCTCGGCGCGAGCGGCAAGACGCGCCGCATCGACATCCGCCTCATCGCCGCCACGAACGTCGACCTCGCGGGCGAGGTCAAGGCGGGCCGGTTCCGCGAAGATCTGTTCTACCGGCTCAACGTCATCCCGGTGAACGTGCCGCCGCTGCGCGATCGCCGCGACGACATCTCGCTGCTGGCCCAGCACTTCGTGCAGGTCTACGCGGAGAAGAACGGCAAGCCGATCTCCGGCTGCTCGCCGACGGCGATCGAGCGCCTCACCGAGTACGCGTGGCCGGGCAACGTGCGCGAGCTCGAGAACGCGATCGAGCGCGCCGTGGTGCTCACCCGTGCCACCGTGATCGACGAGGACGCGCTGCCCCGCGAGATCCGCGATGCCACGCCGGGCACGGCGTCGGCGTCGTCGCTGACGTTCCCGCTCGGCATGCCGCTCGCGGAGATCGAGATGCGCGTCATTCACGAGACGCTGCGGCACACCCGTGGCGACAAGCGCCTGACAGCGAAGCTGCTCGGGATCGCGACGCGCACGATCTATCGCCGCCTCGAGACCACGGATCCGGACGACGTCGGTGACGGCACCGACGAAGGCGAGAAGCTGGGAGAGAAGGAGTAGAGGATGCAGGACCTGGTGAAGCGCTACTTCTGGGTACTGGGAGCCGTCGTCGTGATGGTGTGTTCGGTGTTCGCCGCGAAGGCGACCGGTCACATCCTCGAGGCGAAGCTCCTCGGTGACTCGGCGCATGGCCCGAAGGTGGTCGCGCAGGTCCGCCCCGATGCGGGGTTGACCAAGCCGAAGCACACGAAGGACGGCACCCAGATGCAGGACCGGAACATGTTCTGCTCGGACTGCACGCCGCCGGTCGCCGCGACGCCCACGGACCTCGATCCGTCATCGGTGACCAACACGTCGCTGCCGCTGATCCTGGTCGCCACGAACGTTGCGCCGACCGAGAAGGACTCGTACGCGACGGTGATCAACACCGAGACCCAGAAGCAGGGCGCGTTCGGCGTGGGCGACAAGATCCCCGGCGCGTCGGGCGCGATGAAGACGATCAAGTTCAAGTACGTCGAGTTCGAGAACGCGGGACACATCGAGCGCCTCGTGCTGGTGGGTGTCACGCCGCCGCCCACACCGGTCGCGTCGACGGAGCCGGTCAAGTCGGATGGCGATGGCGATGACCTGCAGGCCTCGATCGACAACGGCATCAAGAAGATCGACGACTCGACCTACGAGATCGACAAGAAGCTCGTCGATCAGGTCCTCGCGAACCCGATGGCGGTCGCGAAGGGCGCGCGCGTCGTGCCGGCCGTCAAGAACGGCAAGCCCGATGGCTTCAAGCTCTATGCGATCCGTCCGAGCAGCGTGTACGCGAAGCTCGGCCTGACGAACGGCGACACGATCCAGTCGATCAATGGTTTCGAGCTGACCACTGCCGACAAGGCGCTCGAGGTCTACACGAAGCTTCGCGAGGCGACCTCTCTCGAGATGGAAGTTACTCGTCGCGGCAAGCCCGTCACTCTCAAGTACACGATTCGCTGATTGGACCTATCGATGCATTACTCCATCAAGAAGACGTCGCTGGCCTCGGTGCTGGTGGTAACGCTGCTCTCGTCGCTCGCGCCCGTGCGTTATGCGGTCGCGCAACCCGCGCCCGCCGGTGGAACCACGACCACGGCCGCCGAGGACGAATCGCTGTATCCGTGCAAGAAGCGCACGGGCCAGGTCGCCGTCACGTTCAAGCCCGAGACCGAGCTCAAGGACCTGATCGCGTGGGCCATGGGCTTCACGTGCAAGAACTTCATTCTCGATCCGCGCATCGTGTCGACCGGTAAGAAGGTCACGGTGATGGCGCCGAACAAGATGAGCGCCGCCGAGGCGTACAACGTGTTCCTCGTCGCGCTGTCGACGATGGGTCTCACGGTGGTGCCGAAGGGCAACATGCTGCGGATCGTCGAGAGCGCGACCGCGAAGAGCGAGACGGTCCCGATCTACAAGAAGGGCACGCCGGCGAACCAGGACCAGATGGTCCGGTACATCCTGCGTCCGTCGTACGCGCAGATCGAGACGCTGCGTGGCGCGCTCGATTCGATCCGCTCGCCGGCCGGCAACGTGCAGACGGCGGGCTCGATGCTGATCATCACGGACTATGCGAGCCAGGTGCGGGACATGATGTCCCTCGCGAGGTCGATCGACATCCCCGGTGGCAGCGACGGCATCTACACGATCCCGGTGCAGCACGCGGATGCCACGCAGCTCGCGCAGAAGCTCAACGAGATCCTCGGCATCACCGCGGGCTCCGCCGGCGCAGCGGGTGGTGCGCAGCCGCCGGGCAAGCGCGGAGCGCCGAACCCCGGCGAAGCAAACCCGGCGCGCCCGGGCGGCGACGAGGTCGCGGGCGCGGTGCCGTCGAAGATCCTGGTGGATGACCGCACGAACACGCTGATCGTGGTGTCGAGCCAGGCCGGCTACTACCGCGTGAAGGCCCTCGTCGAGCGCCTCGATATCTCGCTCGACACCGAGGGCGGGACGTCGATCCGTGTCTACCCGCTCGAGAACGCACTCGCCGAGGAGCTCGCCACCACGCTGAACTCGGCGATGGGGCAGGGACCGCAGGCGGGTGGTCGCGCCGGCGCGCAGCCCGGCCGCGCGGGGCAGGCGCCGAACGTGCCCGCGCCGTCGCCGGGGCCGGTCGGTGATCTCGGAACGTCACTCGAGGGTCAGGTCCGCGTCATCGGCGACAAGCCGACGAACGCGCTGATCGTGATGTCGAGCGGCCGCGACTACATCGCGATCAAGGACGTCATCAAGCGGCTCGATCAGCCACGCCGCCAGATCTTCATCGAGGCGCTGATCCTCGAGGTCAACCTCTCGAAGGATCTGTCGATCGGTTCGAGCTCGCACGGCGGTCTGCCGTACAACAACGGCGATCTGATGATCGGTGGCGTGCAGACGCCCTCGCTGCGCTCGCTCGATATCAAGACGCTTGCCGCGGCGACCGGTCTGATCGGCGGCCTGATCGGCGCGCCGCTCGCGAACTCGCAGACGCTGCTCGGCACGAGCATCCCGTCGTACGGCATTCTGTTCCAGGCGCTCGCGACGCAGGACAACTCGAACATCCTGTCGGCGCCGCACGTCATCGCGATCGATAACGAGAAGGCAGAGTTCTCCGTCGGCAACAACATTCCCTACAAGGCCGGCCTGTCGTTCGGCGGCTTCGGTCTGCCGGCGGGTGGCGCCGCCGGCGCCTCGGGCCTCGCCGGCTCGATCGGTCAGAACATCCAGCGCGAGAAGCTGAATCTCTCGCTGAACGTCACGCCCCACATCTCGAGCAATGACTCGGTCCGCCTCGAGATCGAGCAGGAGACCAAGGACATCGGCGGCAAGGATGCCGAGCTCGGCCCGACGTGGACGGAGCGCAAGCTGAAGACCCAGGTCGTCGTGCACGACCAGCAGAGCGTGGTGATCGGCGGCCTGATCCAGGAGAAGGACATCTACAACGTCACGAAGGTGCCGCTCCTCGGAGATATCCCGATCCTCGGGTACCTGTTCAAGTACTCGACGAAATCCAAACGTAAGACAAACTTGTTGATCCTGTTGACGCCGTACATCATCAAGGACCAGCTCGACCTGCAGTCGATCCGCGAGCGCAAGGTGCGCGAGCGCGAGGAGTTCGTTCGCTCGTTCACTACGCTGAACGAGATGAAGTACGAGGCGAAGCTCGACTATCGCCGCAAGCGCGGCGTGATCGAGGAGATCAACCGTTCGGTGCAGTCGGTCGAGGAAGACCTCGACGTGCTCCGCGCGATGGGTGCGCGCCAGCGCGTGCTCAACGGCCCGCTCGACTACGCGCCGTCGGACATCGACGATCCGGATGCCCCGCCGGCCACCACGCCCCCTCCGGGCCCCGGCCCGGCGCCGGTGATCGAGGACAAGAAGACCCCGCCGGCGAAGCAGGGTGGTGGCTGATGGCGACGCCCGGCTTCACGTTCCCGCAGGTCAGCCCGGCTCCGTCGACAGGCCCGGTCGCGCCGCTGATCGGCGAGATCCTGATCGGGCGCTGCAACGTGCCCGCCGATGCGATCGAGCGCGCGCTGATGAAGCAGCGCGAGGAGGGCGGCTTGCTCGGCGAGGTGCTCGTGCGCCTCAAGCTGATCGACGAGGACCAGCTCGCGGTCGCGCTGTCGCTGCAGTCGGAGATCCCGTACCTGGAAGATCTGCCGCGCGCCGAGGACATCCCGGTCGAGCTGATCGACAAGCTGCCGATCAACTTCGCGCGCCAGCGGCTCGTGCTGCCGATCGGCCGCGATGCCACGGGCCGCGTGCTGGTCGCGATCGCGGATCCGGCCGCGGTCGACGTCATCGACGCCGTCGCGGTGCTGCTGTCGGAGCCGGTCGACCCGGTCGTCGTGTCGAGCGCGAAGATCATCGATCACATCAACAAGACGTACACGCGGCTGCGCGGCTCGCACGAGCTCGAGGAGAGCCACAAGAAGGGCGAGGAGGAGGAAGGCGAGGACTTCCAGTCCGAAGAGCTCGTCGACATGCTCGATGCCAACGACGAGGCCCCGATCATCCGCTGGGTGAACTCGCTGATGTTCCAGGCCGCGAAAGAAGGCGCCTCGGATATTCATATCCGCCCGGGCGAGAAGGACATCGTCGTGCGCTACCGCGTCGACGGTCAGCTCCGCGAGGCGAAGCGCGCGCCAAAGAAGTTCCAGCAGTCGATCCTCGCGCGCGTGAAGATCATGGCCGGCCTCAACATCGCCGAGAAGCGATTGCCGCAGGACGGCCGCATCCGCCGCAAGATGGCCGGCAAGGATGTCGATATGCGTGTCGCGACCGCCCCGACGGCGGCCGGCGAGAGCGTCACCATCCGTCTGCTCGATCGGTCGAGCGTGCTCCTCGGCCTCGCCGACATCGGCTTCGCCACGGATCACCTCGCGCTGATCCGCGGCATCATCGCGCGGCCGCACGGCATCTTGCTCGTCACCGGTCCCACCGGCTCCGGTAAGACGACCACGCTGTACGCGTGCCTCTCCGAGATCAACTCGCCCGACAAGAACATCCTCACCGTCGAGGATCCGGTCGAGTACCAGCTCGAGGGTATCTCGCAGACGCAGACCAACGCGAAGATCGATCTGACGTTCGCGTCGGGCCTGCGGTCGTTCCTTCGCCAGGATCCCGACGTGATCATGGTCGGCGAAATTCGTGACCGCGAGACGGCCGAGGTGGCGATCACCGCATCGCTCACGGGTCACCTCGTGTTCTCCACCGTCCACACGAACGACGCGGCCGGTGGCATCACCCGTCTCGTCGACATGGGGATCGAGCCGTTCCTCGTCGCATCGTCGCTCGTGGGGCTGCTCGCCCAGCGCCTCGTGCGCAAGCCGTGTTACGCGTGCGCGCGATCGGTGCGGCCGTCCGACGAGGCGCTCGTCGAGCTCGGCATCGATCCGGAGCGGTTCTTCCGCGGTGCGTACGATCTGCCCGCCGTGAAGGGCCAGCGCCCGCCTCCGGTCGGCACCGTGTTCGAGACCGTCGGCTGCACCGTGTGCAACCAGCTCGGCTACAAGGGCCGGACCGGCATCTACGAGCTGCTGATGGTCAACGACGCAGTTCGCCGCCTCGCGCTCGCGAAGGCCGATGCCGGATCGATCCGCACCGCCGCCGTCGACGACGGCATGATCCCGCTCCGGTTCGACGGCGCGCGCAAGGTGATGCTGGGAATGACCACCATCGAGGAAGTCATGCTGACCACCGTGGAGAGCTCGGACTAACCCATGCCGATGTACGCATTCAAAGGCGTCTCGCCGAGCGGAAAGTCGATCAACGGCGTCCGCGACGCCGACTCGCCGAAGACGCTGCGCCAGCTGCTCCGCAAGGACGGCGTGCTCGTCACGAGCTTCGAGCTGTCCAAGGGCGGCAAGAATGCGAAGGACGCGAACCGCAAGAAGGGCGGCCTGTCGCGCGACGTCGATCTCGGCGGCCTGATCGGCGGCGTCAAGAAGACGGAGATCGCGGCCTTCACGCGCCAGATGTCGACGCTCTTGAAGAGCGGCATTCCGCTCGCCGAGGCGCTCGGTGCGCTCGTCGAGCAGGTCACGAACCTCCGGTTCAAGACCCCGCTCTCGGAAGTTCGCACGAACGTCAACGAGGGTATGTCGCTGGCGGATGCGCTCGCGAAGCATCCAAAGCTGTTCGACGAGCTGTTCATCTCGATGGTTCGCGCGGGCGAGATCGCCGGCAACCTGGACGAGGTGCTCACGCGCCTCGCGGACTTCCTGGAGAACTCCCAGAAGTTGAAGTCCAAGATCCAGGGCGCGATGATCTATCCGCTCGTGATGCTGTTCGTCGGCGTCGGCATCATGGCCGTGCTGATGATCAAGGTGATCCCGGAGATCACCCAGATGTTCACGTCGCAGGGCAAGACCCTGCCGTGGAACACGCGCTTGCTGATCTGGACGTCGGGCTTCATGGGCAAGAACATCCTGTGGCTGACGATCGGCTTCATCGTCTCGGTCGTGGTGTTCCTCAAGTGGAGCTCCTCGAAGGATGGCAAGCCGGTGTGGCACCGGTTCGTGCTGTCCATCCCGGTGCTCGGGCAGCTCGTTCGCACCATCAACGTCGGTCGGTTCTCGCGCACGCTCGGCACGATGCTTCAGGCCGGTGTGCCAATGCTGCGCTCGCTCGATACGGCAAAGATGATCATGGGCAACGTGATCCTCCAGCGGGCCATCGACGAGGCCAAGAAGGCCGTTACCGAGGGCGAGTCGCTCGCTCAGACCCTCAAGAAGTCTGGCCAGTTTCCTGCAACGATGATCCACATGGTGGCCGTCGGTGAGAGAGCTGGTCAGCTGGAGCAGATGCTCGAGC
>JBBRED010000383.1:0-8101 GCA_038203335.1 Haliangiales bacterium
ACGGCATCGGCCTCGGGTTCGCCGCGGCGGCGCTCAGCGGTCAGGAGGTGTGGCGGTGGATCGGCCTCGGCGCCGGCATCGCGTTCTTCCTGCACAACGCCGCGTTCTACTGGCAGCTCGCGTTCGTGCACCGGTCCGGAAATCCGTTCCTGTTCCGCTGGTGGTTCGAGAAGCCAGGCGTCGATGTCACGGCGATGCTCGCCACGCCCACGCTGATGAACAAGCTCGGTGCCGCGCTGCGATCGCTCATCCGCCGCGATCTGTTCCTGTTCGCGTTCATGCTGCTGTGCTTCCTGCGCCTGCCGCAGATCGCCGCGCTCTGGTACGCGTGCGTGGCCGCGAGCCAGTTCGTCGTGATGGCCCTGCACCTCGCCAACGGCGGCGCGCCGGCCGCGTCGCGCGCGACCGCCTAGGACCTCGCGAGCATCTCTTCGGCGGCGGCGCGGTCGGCGGGCGTGTCGACATCCTGCCACTTCTCGCTGCCGATATCCGCCACCGCCGCGCGGCCCTCGGCGGCGAGCAGGCGAACGCCCTCGGTCAACGAGCAGTCGCCCTTCTCGGCGCGGACGAGCGCGAGCTTCTCGAGCAGCCGCGGCGTCACGCAGAACACGCCGCAGTCGATGCGATCGAAGTCGGTGAGCTGCTTCCCGATCTCCACGATCTTGCCGCCGGCGCTCTTCACCTTCGTGGCATCGTCGATATCGAGCACGTCATGGATCCGAGGATCCGTGGCGAGGTAGAGGTCGGCCGCCGACATGTCCTGGCTGCCGACCAGACGCGCGATCGCGGGCGTGTAGACGTGGTCGGCCATCGACAGCATGAACGGTCCGCCGACCTGCGCGCCACCGACCATCACCGAGATGCCGTTCGCCTTCTCGAAGTCCGCGTTGTGCGCGCACACGACCTCGACGCCGGCGCGCTCGCGACCGGCGACGGCCGCGCGCACGAGCTCGGCCTTGTATCCGGTGACCACCACAATGCGACGCACGCCGGCCGCCGACAGCGACGCGATCGTTCGCTCGATCAGCGGCACGCCGCCGACCACCTGGAGCGGCTTCGGGAGGTCGTCCTCGGACTGACGGAGTCGCGTGCCCTTGCCCGCAGCCAGAATCACGGCGCTGTCGATCATGAGGCGCAGCCTTGCATACAACCGTTGCCCCGGCAGCGTACCCGGACGGGTAATGCCCGAACGTGCCGCGCGCTCAGCGATCGATGCCGAGCAGCGTGCGGACCACGCGGCGCGCCGCGGCGAGCACGGCGGTCTCGCCGATCGGAGGGAACGCATCGGTATCTACGGGCGCAGTGAACAGCGCGCCCCGATGGCCGAGCGCTGCGTAGACCGGACCGGCGAGGGCTGCGAGTGGGCGCGCGAGGAGCCCGGCATCGGCGCGGTCCCAGTCGGTGAGTGGCGTGGTGTCGCCGATCACGTGAAGGTGCGGGCGCGGATCGCCGAGCAGATCGATCGCGGCGCGGAGGTCGGGCGTACGAGCCGGATCGCGCTCGCCCATCAGCCACAGCGCGAGGAGATCCACAGCGATCACGTCGGCGCCCGCAAGGATGACGTGCGGATGGCGCGGCGAGCGGTCCGCGATCACGCCGACCAGACCGTCGGCGGCGTGATCGAAGCCGTCGATGATGCCGAAGCACGGCGGGAAGTCGTGGACCACAGCGGCGCACACCGCGGAGAAGTCGGCGAGCCGGTCGGAGAACGCGAGCTCGCCGCCCTGGGGGATCACCGTGCCGGTGTTGCGGAGGGCAAGCTGCCCCACCGCCACCGGGTGCGTCTTCAGCTTCGCGAACGAGATCCGCGCGCCCGCATCGCGCCAGGTCCGGCCGATGCTGCCAACGCCGAGCGCGTGGGTGAATGCGTGCGGCTCCTGCTCGGTCGCGAGATCGACGAGGCGGTAGTGCGGCGACGCGTGAAGGCCCACGTAGCGCGCGATCTGCGCGATCGAACGATTGTGATAGTGGCGACCGTAGATGTTCTGCGCGTCGCACACCGCGGTCCGGTGGTGACCGCGCTCGTGCAGCCGCTCGACCAGTCGCTCGACGAGCACTGGATCCACGTACGACGAGCGATCATCACGGTGATACGCGAGCATCAGGTCGATCTTGATCACGATCTCGGCCTCGGGGTCGAGGCCCGCGAGCTGCTCGAACAGACCTGCGTCGTCGAGGGCGCGATCGAACGTGGCGAGCTTGGTCCCGCCGCGCGCGATCGCGACCCGCCCGCCCCGCCCCGGCTTGGGTGCGGCTGTGGATGCGGGGACCGCGTGCGGCTCGGCGAACCAGCCAACCACGCCTGCGAGGCCCGCGCCGAGCGTCGCGAGATCGCCGGCGAGGCCGTCGTCGGCGCGGAGCTGCGTGGCGAGCAGCGCGAACACGGCCTGATGAGCGCGCTCGTCGTCGAGCATGCGTGCGAGGTCGGTGGCGAAGCCGGGCGGCAGATCGAGATCCGGCGCCTCGGCGGCGAGCTCGATCATCCGCCCGAACGAGAGCACGGCGCTCTCCTCCGCATCCGCCGAGAATGCGCACCAGTCGCGCAGCGGCGCGTGGACGAGCGCGCTCTCCACCGACGGCGGGATCCGGTTCGCGATCTTCGCGGCCGCGCCGAGCACCATCGCCGCGAGCCGCTGCACGGGTGCCTCGATCCACGTGGTGTGCTGGAGCACCGCGGTCATCCAGCCGCCGACGCCACCCTCGAGATCCTCGGCGTGAGCGCCGAGCTGGACCAGCAGCGGGCGCTGCCGCAGCAGCACGCCGAGCACGTACCGCGCGTGCAGGTTCTCGTCGATCCAGATCTGCGTGATCGCGCGGCCGATGATCCGCTTTGCCTCGTCGGGCAACGGCGCCGCTGCGAGCCGCTCCCCGAGCTTGTCGACGTCGTAGCCGACGGCGGCGATGCGCTCGCGCTGTACCGCAACCAGCAGGTGTTCGAGCAGCTCGTGACCCGGGCGGCCGATGCAACGAGCGCGGCGCTCCGCGATCTCCACGGCGACCGCGTCCGTGATCGCGCCCATTCAGGTCGCTTCGCCGGGCTTGTCGATCGGCAGCGCCACGGCGGGGACGACCATGGCCGCGCGCTCCTCGCGGTGGCGGGCCTTCGCGCGCTTCACCGTCTCGCTGAACGTGACGAGCAACAGGCCGATCGTCGCGTACATCAGGGTGATACACCGGCGGGCGATGACGAGCGTGACGGCGAGCGCGGGGTTGTACCCGAGCGTGCGGAACAGGCCGAAGTATCCGCCTTCGGAGACGCCGACGCCCATCGGAACCAGCGTCGACGCGAGATAGATCGGGAAGCTCCCGACCGTCCACGCGGCGACAAAGCCGAACGAGATGCTGGTGCCGATCGCGCGGAGGATCAGCATCGACAGCAGCATGGCCGACAGCCGCGACAGCAGAAGGGCGCTGATACCGATCGCGCGCTCGCGCCGGCTCGCGCCGGACGTCATGCGTAGCTTCTCGTCGATGTCGTGGAGCTTCGCGTACCAACCGTCGTAGCGCTCCGGCTTGACGAGCCGCAGCTTGACCGGGACCTTCGCGAGGCTCGCGAGCATGCCGCGGCGAACCAGCGCGTAGAGGCCGATCGAGATCACGAGGCAGAGCAGGCCCACGCCGAGGAACAGGATCCGGAGCCCCATCGGCATCGGCACCAGGAGCGCGAGGAACGGCGCCGCGATCGCCACGATGCCGAGCTCGATGGTGAAGCTGACGACGTTGTAGAGCAGGACGGTCGAGACCGCGCGCGACGACGACACGACGTCGGTCAGCACCGACATCTTGATGACCTCGCCGAGGTTTCCGCTCGGCGTGACCGCGTTGACGGCGCGGCCGGCGAGCTGCGCGAGGAACGCGTCCTTCAGCCGGAGCTTATCGGGCGCGGCGAACGAGCGCAGCGCGGTCGAGTGCAGCGTGGTGTTGAAGATCTCGAGCGCGGCGACCACGAACCACCACCAGCCGATCAGCTTCAGATATCGGCCGAGCTCGCGGAGGCCGACACTGCGCACCGTGAACACGAGCGCGACGATCGCGACTGCGAGGAGCGCGGGGGTCACCCACCGAACCCAGGACGGGCGAGCGCTCACGGGTACTACCTATAGCAGCAACGGCCGTCTACTTCAGCTGCGGATGTTCGCGATGCCAGGCCCGGGCCGCGAAGATGACGACCTCGAGGGCGAGCGTCAGCGCGATGGTCACCGCGGCGCATGCGACCGCGACCTTCACCGCCGGAATAACCACGAGCCACAGCGGTCCCGGGACCTGGAAGTACGGCGCCGGGAAGAACGCCCACAGCAGGCCCGCCGGGAGCATCGCGAGCACCAGGCCGGTCCACGCGATCCCGTTCGCGGCGGCGAGCCGGTGCGCGAGGCTGCCCTGATCGCGGAGCGCCCACAGGCTCGCGGCGACCTGCACCGACATGCCGACCAGGCCGTACTTCGCGAGCTGTGCTGCGAGGTGGCCCTGCGCGGGCACGAGCGACGGAGAGAATCGCTGACCGAGCGTGCCGATGAGGCCGTAGTAGACGACGAAGAACGCGGGCACCGCCGTGAGCAGCACGCGGACGTGAAACCGCAGCGCACCGCGGCGCACCATCACCGCGGCGAGCGCGCCCGCGAGGACGAGCGCGATGCCGACGATGGCGAGGCGCAGCGCGCGGTGCTCGAGGAGCTCCTCGGATGCGCGCGCATCGGCGACGGCGACCACGCGCTCGGTGGTGACCAGTCGCGCGGCATCCGCGGCCTCGATCCGGCCGCGGCCGGCGGCATCGAGTGCGAGCACGTGACTCAGGGTCCTCCCGAGACCGTGACCGGGCGCGGGGATGCCGAGCAGCGCCGAGACCGTGGGCGCGATGTCGATCAGCCGAGCGTCCTCGGCCGAGCCGGCGCGATCGATGCCGGCACCGGCGAGGATCAGCGGAACGCTGAGGACCTCGGGCTCGGTGCCGCCGTGGCCTCCCTTCTTGGTGTGCCCGTGATCCGCGAGCACCACGATCGCGTCCTGCGAGAGATCGACCTTTCCGAGCACGCGGCCGAGCGCACGATCGGCGCTCTCCGCCGCCTCGCGGTACTGCGTGCTCTCCGCGCCGTACGAGTGGCCCGCGATATCGACCGAGCTGACCAGCAGCACCACGAGCTCCGCGGTGCCGCCCGTCACCAGGGCCGCGCCGGCGGCAGAGAACCCGCCCGGCCATGGCACGTAGCGCGCGTCGTCGAACGGCGAGACCAGCAGGCTATCGGGCGCCTCGACGATCGAGGGCGCGAGCGGGTCCTGCATGAGGTCGATGTCGATGTCCTCCGGCGTCGCGGTGCGAAGGAACAGCTGCGGAAGCACGGCGTAGTCGGTCGCGGTGACAACCGAGAGCTTCGCCGCGTGGGCGCGGTCCATCAGCGTGTCGAGCGTGACGGGCGTGTTGTGGTGGTTCGTGCGCACGCCGCTCGCCGAGGGCGGGACCCCCGCGAGGATCGAGACATAGTTCGGTCGCGACCAGGTGGGATAGTGCGATTGTGCCTCCAGATCGAGGCCGGTCCGGCGAAGCGAGTCCAGGAACGGAAGCTCGTAGCTCTTGTCGCTGCGCAGGCCATCGATGATCACGAGGAACACGCGGCGCGCGAGCCGCGGCGTGTGCGGGTCCTGGATCGCGGGCTCGACCTTGGCGAGCGGCGGTTGCACGATCTCGAGGTCGGTCATGAACGACGCGCCCGAGATCGCGGCGCGCACGGCACCGACCCCGCCGAGCACGACGAGCAGCAGCGCCGCCACCACGACCTGCCGCGTCCGTGCGACCTCGACCGAGCGCATCCATCAGGATACCGCCCCGGCCGGACCCGCGCACTAGGCGGATTGGGCGCGCAGGGTCGCGACCTGCTCGGCGGAGCCGAGGACGACGAGGGTCATGCCCGGGCCGATCTTCTCGTTGGCGTCGGGGTTGTAGATCCATGCCGAGGTGTCGCTGGGCGACAGCGCGAGCACGGTCATGCCGAACCGCTCGCGGATCCGCGCGTCGCGCAGGCTGGTGCCGAGGTCGGCGGTCTTGTCGCCGAGGCGGATCTCCTCGATGCGATACGCGGCTCGCTTCTCGCGCAGCATGTCGTCGAGGAACCTGACCACGGCGGGGCGGACCATCTCGGAGACGATGCGCATGCCGCCGATGAAGTTGGGCGACACCACGGCATCGGCGCCCGAGCGCTTGATCTTCTCCACGTGGGACAGCTCCGCGCAGCGCGCCACGATGCGCATCCCGGGGTTGCTCTGCCGGCCGGAGACCACGAGGTACAGGTTGTCCTTGTCGGATGACAGCGCCGCGACCATGCCGCGGGCGGTGCCGAGGTTCGCGTTGGCGATCACGTCGTCATCGGTCGCGTCACCGACGAGGAACGAGAAGTCCGACTTCGGATACTTGTCCGCGATCTCCCGCAGCTCGACCTCGTTCATGTCGATCGCGATCACCGGCGTGCCGGTCTTCAGCAGCTCCTCGATGACGTTGCGCCCCGTCGAACCCGCGCCGCAAACCACCACGTGATCCTTCATGCGTTTTATCCGTTTCTTGAGCTTGGACGCGAACAGGACGTTCCGCAGGTCGCCTTCGATGATGAAGGCCGTGATCGTCGACGAGAAGAACACGATGCTGGCGGTGCCGAACAGCAGCAACACGGTGGTGAACCCGCGGGCGTAGTGGACCTTGTCCATCCCCTCCAGGATCTCTCCGTAGCCCACGGTGGTGACCGTGATGACGGTCATGTAGATGCAGTCCCGGAACTGCCAGAGGCCGTCGCCGATCCACCAGTAGCCGACGCCGCCTCCGATGATGACCACCAGGATGGCCAGGAAGCCGGTGATCATGCGTTTGACGAGCGAAGACATCGACCCGTCGCCGACGATAGCAAACATTTGCTATGAACCGCGCATGCAGCTCCTCGCCAGCTACCTCTCGGGTGCGTGGTCCTCCGGCTCCGGGGCCAAGGCCACGCTCGTCAATCCGGCCACCGAGGCCGCGCTGGCCGAGGTCTGCAACGGTGGCCATGACCTCGCCGGCGCGTTCGCCTACGCGCGGACCTCCGGCATCGCCGAGCTGGGCTCGCTGACGTTCGCGCAGCGCGGCGCCCTGCTCGCGGCGTGCGCGAAGGCGATCCACGGCGCGCGCGAGGCGCTGATCGATCTCGCGGTCGCGAACGGCGGCAACACGCGCAGCGACGCGAAGTTCGACGTCGACGGCGGCGCGATGACCCTGTCGTACTACGCCGAGCTCGGCGCGAAGCTCGGCGGCGTTCAGCTCCTCGCCGACGGCGAGCCGATCCAGGTCGGGCGCACCGCGCGCATGGGCGGCCAGCACGTCTGGGGCCGGCGCCGCGGCGTCGCGGTTCACATCAACGCCTTCAACTTCCCGGGATGGGGCCTGTGCGAGAAGCTCGGCTGCGCGCTGCTCGCCGGCATGCCCGTCATCTCCAAGCCCGCCACGGCGACCGCGCTCGTCGCGCACAAGATGATGGAGCTGTTCGCACCGCTGCTCCCCGCCGGCGCGCTGCAGCTCCTCGTGGGGCCCGCGGGCTCGCTGCTCGATAACCTCGGCCCGGGCGACGTCGTCGCGTTCACCGGCGGCAGCACCACCGCGCGCATGCTGCGCACCCACCCGAAGATCATCGAGCACGCGGTGCGCCTCAACATCGAGGCGGACTCGCTCAACGCCGCCGTGCTCGGGCCCGATGTCGATCTCACCTCCGAGACCGGCGGCCTGTTCCTCGCGGACGTGGTGCGCGACATGACGCAGAAGACCGGCCAGAAGTGCACGGCGATCCGCCGCGTGCTCGTGCCGCTCGGCAAGGAGGCCGATGTCGGCGAGGCGATGCGCGAGCGGCTCGCGAGCCTCGTCATCGGCAACCCCGCCCAGGACGGCGTGCGCATGGGGCCGCTCGCCACCGCGGCGCAGGCCACCGACATCCGCACCGGCATCGCGCGCCTCGCGACCGCCACCACCGAGGTGTTCGGCCCGTGCACGACGATCGGCAGCTACGACGGCACCGCCGTGTTCGCCGCGGCGTTCGTCGCGAAGGGCAACGGCTGCCTCGTGTCCTCCGCCTACTCCGACGAGCGCGATTGGGTC
>JBBRED010000384.1:0-8068 GCA_038203335.1 Haliangiales bacterium
GTTACGATCCGATCCGGGCGCGCCTCGGCACCTGGTCCGCCGGAACGATCTGGCCGTTCGAAGGCACGAGCGGCAGTGCGGTGTACCAGGATCTACTCGGCGCGACGTTCTAGCTGGCGAGCACCCAGACCAACCCGACGACCGCGAGCCCCGCGACCGCCGCGGCGACCAGGAACGGCCACGGTGATGGCACTGACACCGGCACCGCCGGCACGCTGCGCCTCGGCTCCGGAGGCTGCGTGCCGCCGCGCAGGTGACGCTCCGCCGGATCGCGGAACCGCAGCACCACGTTGCCGAGCTGGATCGCCATGCCATCCCCCAGCGGTGTGGGCTCGGTGATCGCAACGCCATCGAGCCGCGTGCCGTTCTTCGAGTCGAGGTCGCGGATCGTGACGCCGTCCCAGCCGCGCCGCACCTCGGCGTGCGCACGCGACAGATCCTCGTCGAGGATCACCCACGTGGCCTCGTCACCGCGGCCGATCACCAGCGTCGCGACCGGCGGTGGCAGCGCACGCTTCGCGCCCGGGACCGGTCCGGTCTCGACCTCGAACGACGGTGCGGCATTCGCACCGAGCAGGCCGCGCACCAGCTCGAGGGCAAGGCTCGCGGTGCGCGCCGGCGGGGACACCAGGCTGCCCGCCGGAGCCGGCGCGATCGCGACCCGCAGCGCTCCGAACATCATCGTCACGCCGGCCCCGATCGGCCCGCTCTCGCCCGAGGCGCGCGGCGAACCATCGACCTCGAGCGCGGCGAGCGCGATCCACCGGCCATCGGAGATCACGACGTGCTCCTCGCGCGCGACCGCCGCGGGTAGCCGGAGCTGCGCCGCCGCACTGCCGCCGAGCACGATCCGCGGCCCCTCGAGATCGACCGCGGGGAGATCGTCGACGGTGAACCGCAGCACTACTGGGTCCGCTGGCGCGCTTCGTCCGCCTTGTACTGGTAGTAGCGCTCGAGCACCATCTTCAGGTACTGGCGCGTGTACGTGTAGGGCGGCACGGTGTAGCCAAACTTCGCGAGCGAGCCGAGGCCCGCGTGATAGCCGGCGATCGTCAGCACGAGATCGCCATCGACGCGATTGGCGAGCCAACGCAGCAGGCGCGTCCCGGTCATGATGTTGGTGCGCGGATCGAACACGTCGCCCTGTACGCCCATGTCGACCTCGACATCGGGATGCACCTGCATGAGGCCCTTGCAGTCCATCGCCGACACCACGCGAGGATCGTAGTCACTCTCGACCTTGATCACGGCGCGGATCAGCGGGACCGGGATCCGGTACAGCTGCGATGCCTCGGCGATGTACTGGTCGTACCGGTGGAAGCGCTCGGGCGACTGATCGTTCGACGTGATCTTGTCGCAGCGCGGGCACCCGCCCCGCTTGGCGGACGCCTTGGACCCCTTCTCGGGCTCCGACGAGAGCACCTTCTTCCACTTCTGCCCGGCCGGCTTCAGGTTCGTGAAGTGAGCCACACCTTCGTCGTCCGTATAGGAATAGACGTCGGCGCGCGCTGAACCGACCAGAGCCACCAGCAGCATCGTAGCGAGGACGGTCCGCACGCTGACAAAGCGTACCGCAAACCCTGTATGGTCGCCGCTTCAATGAGTGAGCCGCTCGAGACCGATTACCTGGTCCTTGGCTCCGGCATCGCCGGTCTCAACTTCGCCTTGCTCGCTGCGGAGCACGGGCGGGTGGTTGTCTGCACCAAGAAGCGACCGGATGACACCAACACCAACTGGGCGCAGGGCGGCGTGGCGGCGGTGCTCGCATCGGATGACTCGCTCGAGCTGCACGTCCAGGACACCCTGACCGCCGGCGACGGACTGTGCGATCGCCCGGTCGTCGAGATGTGCGTCGCCGAAGGGCCGTCGCACGTCCAGCGCCTGCTCGACCTCGGCGTGCGCCTCGATCGCGACGAGCACGGCAACCTCGACCTCGGTCGCGAAGGCGCGCACACGAAGAACCGCGTCGTCCACTGGCAGGACGTCACGGGCCGCGAGATCCAGCGCGCGCTGCTCGCCGCCGTGAAGGGCCACGCGAACATCACGATCCTCGAGGACCACATCGGCGTGGATCTCCTGTCGATGGCGAAGTACGGCGGCGATGCTGCGTGCTTCGGCGCCTACGTGCTCGATACCAAGGGCGGCGTGGTCAAGACCATCACCGCGCGCGCCACCGTGCTCGCGACCGGCGGCACCGGCAAGGTCTACGTCTACACGTCGAACCCCGACGTGGCCACCGGCGACGGCGTCGCGATGGCGTATCGCCTCGGAGCGGCCGTCTGCGATCTCGAGTTCGTCCAGTTCCACCCGACGGTGCTGTTCCACCCACACGCGCGGAACTTCCTGATCTCCGAGGCGCTGCGCGGTGAAGGCGGCGTGCTCAAGCTCGCGACCGGCGAGACGTTCATGGAGAACTACCACCCCATGAAGTCGCTCGCGTCGCGCGACATCGTCGCCCGCGCGATCGACAACGAGCTCAAGAAGTCCGGCGCCGACTGCGTGTTCCTCGACATGACGCACCTCGATGCGGCGTTCGTGCGCGGCCGGTTCCCGAACATCTACCAGCGCTGCCTCGACCTCGGCATCGACATCACGAAGCAGCCGATTCCGGTCGTCCCCGCCGCGCACTACATGTGCGGCGGCATCAAGACCGACATCCGCGGCGAGTCCACGATCAAGGGCCTCTTCGCGATCGGCGAGTGCGCGTTCACCGGCCTTCACGGCGCGAATCGGCTCGCCTCGAACTCGCTGCTCGAGGGCATGGTCTACAGCGCGCACGCCGCCGAGGCGGTCAAGGATGCACCCCGCGCGCGGCCGTCGCAGGTCGCACCGTGGACCTCGGGCGACGCCACCGACTCGCGTGACCAGA
The DNA here is from genome assembly GCA_038203335.1 of Haliangiales bacterium. Taxonomy (GTDB): domain Bacteria; phylum Myxococcota_A; class Polyangia; order Haliangiales; family Haliangiaceae; genus JABFXX01. The sequence continues at coordinate 2,870 of JBBRED010000384.1, forward strand.
TCGTCGTGGCGCTGAACTGGGAAGAGATCCGCCGGTTCATGTGGTCGTACGTGGCGATCGTGCGGACCAACAAGCGCATCGAGCGCGCGCGCCATCGTATCGAGGTGCTGCGCGACGAGATCCGCGAGTACTACGTGGACTTCAAGATCACGAGCGACCTGGTCGAGCTCAGAAACCTCGCGCTGGTCGCCCACCTGGTGATCGAGAGCGCGCGCCGCCGCAAGGAATCCCGCGGCCTCCACTACACGCTCGACTACCCGGATCACCTGCCGGAAGCGCGGCACTCCGAGCTGCAGCTGACCGACGGGCCGCGCGGCTGACCCGCGGGGCACACTGCCCCAATCGCCAGGGTTTCCGCGGGTTTCACACCACGGATATCAACGCGCGTTCACACGCCCCCGCCGCTGGCACGACGGTGCGGATACTTGCGAGCGATTCGCACCCATCCCGCACCTGGCATCTCGTTAGCACTACGTCCGGACATCACCCTCGCTGCCGGATCTTGACGGACGGCCACGCAGCGTGGGGGGCCGCCGAGGCATGTTGCCTCGGCGGCTTAGTCTTTTTCGGCGGCTTTGCTGGAGGCACGCACGGCCGCTGCTACTGTTCCCGGATGCGCCGCACTGCACTGGTCCTCGTGCTCGGGGCCCTCACCGCGTGCGGTGGCATGGCGGGACCGTCGTCGCCCGCCGCGACCGGCGTGAAGGCGTACGTCGCCGCGCTGCGCTCGAATGACGCGCACGATGCCTACGGACTGATGTCGTCCGATGCGCGCAAGAAGGTCAGCTATGACGAGTTCGCGCTTCAGTGGAAGCAGAGCGACAAGGAGCGGCAGTGGCAGGCGAAGGCCCTCGAGGAGAGCCTCAAGGGCAATCCCGACGTCGGCGAGCGCGCGCTGATCAGCTTCTCCGATGGCAAGCTCGTGCAGCTCGAGCGCGATGGCTCCGCGTGGCGGCTCGAGTCCGAGCTGGTCAGCCGGTCACGTGCGAAGCGACCGCGCGACGCGATCCGGTTGTTCGCGGACGCCGTGAATCAGCGCGACATCAACGGCATGCTCGGCGTGCTGACCCAGCGCCGGCGCGACGGCCTGACCAAGCAGGTGGAGGGCTTTGTCGCCGGCATCGGCAAGCGCATCAACGATCGCATCGACGAGTTCGGCACCGATCGCGCCGAGCTGCGCTGGGACGAGAACGGCATCCGCTATCGCATCGTGCTCCGCAAGGAGGACGACGAGTGGCGCGTCGACGACATCTACATCCGCCCCGCCCCGAAAGAGGACGAGGGCGACAAGGGTGCCGTCGAGAGCATCCCCGACGACTTCTAGCTCAGCGAACGCCGAGGCTCTTCATCTGTCCCTGCGGCGCATACACGCGCGCCTGCAGATGCTTCGATGCGGCATCGAAGCGGTAACAGCCGGGCGCGGCGCACGCGAACAGCGCCGCGTCGTCGGCGACCAGCGGGAGATCGACGGTGTCGACGCTCACCGCGGTGGGCGCGCCGAACGCGTCGGTGTGACTGCGGCCATCGACATCGAGCGTGATGACGTCGTACTGGATCCCGCCGGTCACGGTCAGGTCGGTTCCATGCCCGGTGACCCTGGTGCCGTCATGGAGCGTGGTGGTGGCGATGCTGTCGATCGGCTGCCGCTCGGTGGACGCCGCGTAGACCACGCGAAGCTCGCGACCGTACGCAGGATCCGCGTACGACGTCACGCCCGCCGCGGTCGCCGGCAACAGCGTGTCCGCGAGCCGCGCGAACATCGGAATCAGCGCATAGGCGCGGTACCACATCGGCAGCGTGTCGAGCGGGGCCGGTACGGTGATCGGGGTGTGCCCGTCGCCGACGTTGGTCTCGCCCGTCGCGCGTGACACCCATGCCCCCGGCGGCAACACGACGGTCCGCGTCGTCGCGCCCGCGGTCACCACCGGCGCGACGAGGATGGTGTTGCCGAGGAGGAACATCGCATCGTCGCACGCGCACTCGTAGAGGAACTTCGCCGGAGCCGTCACCGGCGTACCGTCCGTGCCGGCCTGGATCGCGAGCGTCCACAGGAACGGATTGAGCAGCATGTGCAGATCCGCGTACGTCTTGTAGATGACGTCGGCGCCGGCCGTGAACATCGAGGCGTCCCACGGATCGTGGCTCTTGCCGCCACCGCCGAGCTGCATGATCGTGCCGAGTGCCGCGTACTCGGCCCAGCGCAGCAGCGCCTCCGTCGTCGGGAAGCCGCGGAACCCGCCGATGTCGGAGCCGTAGAACGGATAGCCCGAGACCGAGAGCGAGAGGCCGCGGCTGATCGCGCTCGGCAACCCGCCGACGTTGATCTTGCCGCCCACGATCGTGCCGTGCTCCGAGAAGTCGCTCTCGAGATCGCCGGGCCAGATCGCGGTGTTGGTGTTCTGCTCGCCCCACGCGCCGGTGCGCGTGATCAGGAAGCCATCACCCGGCGGCAACGCGCCGAGGTACGCCTCGTGATAGCCGGCGCTGTAGCGGTTGTGGTGCGAGAAGTTGTCGCCGCCCGCGAGCAGGAACTGGACGGAGTTGCCGCTGATGTCGGGTACGAGCTCCTCGCCGAAATCGAGCTTGAAGCCCGCGGCCCCGACGTCGATCACGCGCCTCAGGCGCTCGCGCCACCACGGGATCGCACCGTCGCGCGTGAAGTCCACCATCGCGCCCGGCCCCTCCTGCCACGGCCAGTCCACGGTGATGCCACCGTCATCGGTGACGAAGAAGTTGTTCGCGACGCCCTCCGCACGATCGACGGCGTTCGCCGCGGTCTTGCCGACGTAGGGCGTCGACCAGAAGATCACCTTGTAGCCCTGCGCCGCGAGATCCGAGAGGAGCTGCTGCGGCTGCGGGAACCGGGTCTCGTCGACGATGTGCGTGTTGTACGCGGTCTGCCACGGGTTATCGATCCACATCACCGAGCCAGGAATCTTGCGCGTGCGCAGCTCGTTCGCATCGCCGCGCATCTCGGCGCCGCTCTGCCACGCGTTGCGCCAGAGCTGCGGCGTGAACGCCCACCGCGGCGGCACGGCGGGCTTCGTGGTCAGCGCCACGTACCCGCGCACGAGATCGCTGGCGATGCCCTGATGGCCGGTCGTGTAGAGGTAGATGCGGTACGTCCCGCGCACCGGCAGGTCGAACGTCGCCATCACCGTGCCCGGCGTCGACGCGCCGAGATCGAGCGCACCAGGGCGGTCATCGGCCACGAACATGGCGGCATCGCGCCGCGGCCAGATCACGAGCGGGACGGGAACGTGGGTCTCGTTGAGCGACGACGCGGACGAGAGATCCACACGTAGCGACATCTCGCGGACCGCACCGTTGACGTTCGCGCGATCCGCCGCGTCGCCGGTGCCGTACAGCGGCTCGGCGGGATCGACGGGGAGCGAGACCCGTAGCTGCACGGCCTTCGCATGCTTGCTCGCATCGATCTCGAGGATCGCGCAGTGTTCGACCTCGCACTCGGAGAGCTTCAGGCGCGTACCACCGGCGAGCACGAGCCAGTCGCCATCGAGCTCCGTCGCCGTCTCGACGGCCGTCATGTCGACGAGGTCATCACCACGGGGATCGTAGTAGTGCGACGGATCGATCGACCCCGTGGTGCCGATCGACAGGAAGTGATCCTGGACGAGCGCGGGTGCCCCCGAGACGGCGAGCGTGAGCGTGTCGGTATCGAGCGTGACGGGGCCCGCGGTCAGCGTCGGCGGCGGGCGGCCGCGAGGGTCGTCACAGGCAGCAAGGACCAGGACCGCGACCGCCAGCTTCCACATCACCCGCGTTTTCTACCGAAGAATGGGAGGTAGTGGCGCAGTCCTCGTCCCTTCTCCGGCTTCTTTTCGTCGGGGGTCGGCAGCGTCTCGATCCGCGGCGTCTCTTCCGCGATGATCTCCGCGATCGGCGTGGCCTCCGAGTGGTCCTGGGTGAGGCCCGCGAGCCCGAGCTCCTGCCGTGCATCCAGCACACTCTTCGACAGCACCGAGTGCAGGTCCTTCCTGAGCTGGACCTTCTTGAGCGTGGTGCCGATCTGCCGCGCCATCTCGCGCGCCGACGGGAACCGCTGATCCACACCCAGCGTGAGCGCGCGCGATATGATCTGCGCGAACGCCGCCGGCACATCCGGGCGATGCGGGCGCAGTGGCTGAACCATGCACTCGCGCAGGCGCGTATAGACCTCGTAGTCGGTCTGGCCGTCGAACAGCTTGCGACCGACGAGCGCCTCCCATAGCACCGAGCCGCACGCGAACTGATCCGACGGCGGCACCGGCCGGCCACCGGATACGATCTCGGGCGCGAGATAGCTCATCTTGCCCTTCACGATGCCGGGCTCGGTCAGCTCCTTCACGCGATCGGGCGCGAGCGCGAGACCGAAATCGATCAGCTTCACCATGCCGCGCGTGGTCAGCAGCACGTTGTGCGGAGAGACATCGCGGTGCACCACCGGCGCCGCGCGGCCATCGGGACCGACGCGCTCGTGCGCCGCGGCGAGCCCGCGCAGGATGCCGACACCGACCGCGGCGACCAGCTCCCAGCGGGTCTGCTGGCCCTTGCTCGCGTGCCATCGGATCCAGCTGCCGAGATCGATGCCGTCGATCCACTCGAGGATCATGTAGTAGTTGCCGCGGTCGTGGACGAAGTCGTGGACCTCGGCGACGTTCGGCGACTGGAGCGAGCTTCCGACCCGTGCCTCCTCGACGAACATCGCCACGTACTGCGGCTGCGCGGCGAGGTTCTGGTGCATCTGCTTCACGGCGACATCGCGCACGAAGCCCGAGTCCCCGCGCACTCGGCCGCGCCAGACGTCGGCCATGCCACCACGGCCGGCCACGTCGATGAGCTCGTAACGCCCACCGACGATCATTCCTGGACGTGGCTCCTCCGCCATGGACGGATGATCATCGCACACAACGTTTGTATAGTGAGCGGGTGATCCCTCGCCTGTTGGTGCTGTGTCTGTTCGTCGCATGCAGCTCTCCGACCGATCCGGATCGCTCCGTGGAACAGCCGGGCGCACACGCCGTCGCCACTCGTCGGATCACCACCACCGACGCCACGCGATCGTACACGTTCCAGGCGTGGTACCCGACGACCTCACCGGCGGCGGACGTCGCGATCGAGAGCCTCGAGGCCGAGCCGCTGAAGACGCGCACCGCGGGTCTGCTCGCGGGCGTCGGCACGTGTCCGACCCGCCGCCTC
>JBBRED010000385.1:0-8032 GCA_038203335.1 Haliangiales bacterium
TTCGTCGTACCAGACCTGCGAGACGTTCTGGTCGTCGGGTGGGATCGACGACTGCTTCGAGCGCTTCGGCGCCTCGATGGTGCCGACGACGGGCGCCTGCACGACGACCTCGGGCACGGGGCCGGCGACGATCGGCACCCCGACCTTCGGCGTCCCCGTGGAGCGACGCGGCGGAGTCTCCGCGACGACCGCGGCCGGGGCCGGCTCGGTCACCGCGATCGGCGTCGGCATCGCGGGCAGACCATCAGCACCGATGCCGAGGCGCTGCATCACGCGCGAGACCGATGCCGGCGGCACGCTCTCGCGGCGGCGCGCGATCGAATCCTCCATCACCTCGCCGGTATCGAGGCCCCGGCGCAGCGCTTCGACCATGCGCGACGTGGTGGCGAACCGATTCTCCGGATCCTTCGCGAGCATCTTCGCGACGGCGGCCTCCATCCACAGCGGCACGCCCGGGCGCATCGACGGCAGTGGAGCGGGCGCCTCGGTGACCTGCTTGGTCAGGATGTCGAACACGCGGCTCCCCGAGAACGGCGGTGCGCCGGTGAGGATCTCGTAGGCGACGCAGCCGAGCTGGTAGATATCGGCGCGCCGATCGATGCGATCGCCGCGCGCCTGCTCGGGCGACATGTAGCGCGGATCGCCAAACGTCATCCCGAGGTTCGTCGCATCGGCGGATGCGGTCACTGGGCCATCGGTGTCGACGAGCTTGGCGAGGCCGAAGTCGAGCAGCTTCACGAAGTTCGTCTTCGCGCGCCGCGTGGTCAGGTAGATGTTCCGCGGCCGAAGATCGCGGTGCACGTAGCCGATCGCGTGCGCCTCCATCAGCGCCTCGCCGACCTGGATCAGCACGTCGGCGGCGCGCTCGATCGACAGCTGCTTCTCGCGCAGCAGCACCGTATCGAGCGCCTCGCCCTCGAGCAGCTCCATCGCGAGATAGAGCCGGCCATCGGGGGTTCGGCCGAAGTCGTGGATCTCGACGATGTGCTCGTTGTCGATGTCGGCGACCGTGGTCGCCTCGCGGCGGAACCGCTCGATCGCGAGGTCATCGCGCGAGAGCTCCGCGTGGAGGACCTTGATCGCGACTCGCCGGCGGAGCGTCACGTGCTCCGCGCGGTAGATCGTGCCGGATGCTCCCTGGCCGAGAAGCGCCTGCACCTGGAACCGTTCGCCGAGCAGCTTGCCCACGAGGGCATCGCCGGTCGCCGTGCGGACCTTGGGGCGGCCGCAGTTCGGGCAGAACAACGCCGAGTCGGCGTACCCGTGATGGCAACCTGAGCAGACGATCGGAGCGGTCATGTCATGTGCGGGCATGGGGCCGGGGCGACGGACGGCCTGGGAAGAATCATAGCCCACGGGGCCAGGGGAGGCCCGCGCAGAACACCGTTCCAACGTGTCGAATTATGACGACGTATTCGTCGGTGCCCGGGCCGTCTTGAGCGCGTCGGCCAGCTCGGCCTCGGTGATGAGGCCCTTGGCCGTCAGGACCGCCACGAGGGCGCCGAGGCGGGCTTCGAGGTCGTCGGTTCCAACTGCCTGTTGCAGCGCCGAGATCGGGATCTGGGCCGTGACCGAGACCTCGCTATCGGGCTCGATCGTCCCGATCCTGCCGCGCGATGTGATGAACATCGACCCGCCGCCCGGGCGGCTCACGACCGCCGTGTTGATCGAGCGGTAGCCCTTCACGACGAGCTCGTCGATCGCCGAGAGCGGGAGTGCGACGATGTCGATCTCGCAGTTGCTCACCGCCTCGAGCTCGGCGACCGCGGTGGTGTCGGTGGGGTCGGCCATCGCGACCCGGAGGACCTTCGTGGCGCCATCGGTCGAGAGCCCGAGCGGCAGCACACGGAGCCGGGCGCACACGTCCCTCGGGACCTGGCGCAGCGCATCGGGATCGATCTGGACGTCCTTCGGGTCGACGAGCGACACGCGGGTCTGCTTGCGAATCGCGGCGAGCAGGGCGACCTCGTCGACGCCGAGCTCCTTGATCATCATCACGACCAGCGGCTCGCGACGCTCCTCGGCGAGCTTGCCCGCCTTCGCCGCGTTGGTCTTGTTGACCAGCCCGGCTTCAATCGCGATCTCTGCGAGCGTCTTCGGCATTGCCCCTGGGGTGCACCCGACAAGATTCGAACTTGTGACCTTTGGCTTCGGAGGCCAACGCTCTATCCAACTGAGCTACGGGTGCGTGCGGAAAGGGTTCTACCCGCGTGGTCAGGTAGAAACAAGGCGTCGGACGGGTGGGTTAGCATGACTCATGGCGATCGATTACGTGCTGGCCACGGGCTGCGAGCCGCAGAAGCAGCTCGGCGTGGGACGGCTCGTCGAGCTGAATCGAACACGTATTCTCGCGCGCTCGGCACTGGCCCACATGCGCGAAGATGGCGAGAAGCGTCAGCCGCACGAGATCGAGATCCAGCTGACGATGCGCAAGCCCGACGGCGATTCGGCACGCGGCGTCACCCTGCAGGACCTGCTCGATGAAGCGCGGCCGCTCGATGACGTCGCGCAGCACTGCGCCACCTGCCCCGCCGGCTTCACGCGCGAGTTCGCGTGCCACCGCCGCATCCGCTATCCGATCCCCGAGCACGTCGAGCAGTGGCTGCTCGCGCGCCTTCCGAAGCAGCTCGACAACACCGCCGGCGCGCTCCTGGTCCGCGGCCTCGGCGAGTTCGGCTGGGACGGCTCGCCCACGGCGAAGCTCCGCGCCGCCGGCACCACGTACTTCGCGAGCCGCGTCGCGTACGGCATGCGCTGGGAGGTCGAGGAGGGAAACCTCGATGTCTCGAGCGACCAGCTGTTCCAGATGATGTTCATGGTCGGCAACCTGACGCCGACGCACTCGCTGATGCTCGCGCTGTTCCTCGGCGTCATTCCGCACGACATCAGCGTGTTCGACCTCAAGGATCCCGACGGCAAGACCGCGGCGCTCGAGGCGGCGAATGTGGCCAGCGAGCCGGACCCGGATATCGAGCAGCTCGCCGCATTCCTGCGCATGCTCGCCATCGCCGCCCGTCTCGATGCGACCATCCTCGTCGATGGATGACATCGATCTCGTGATCGAGCCACGGGCCCGGGATGTCGGCGACATGGTGGTCCAGCGCGTGCTGCCGTACGCGAAGCACCGCACCGTCGGGCCGTTTCTCTTCTTCGACGAGATGGGGCCGCTCGTGCTCGGCGCGGGCCAGCACACCGACGTGCGCCCTCATCCGCACATCGCGCTCTCGACCGTGACCTATCTGTTCGCCGGCGAGATCGTGCACCGCGACTCGATCGGCTCGGTGCAGACCATCCGGCCCGGCGCCGTGAACTGGATGACCGCCGGCAGGGGCATCGCGCACTCCGAGCGCTCGGTACCCGCGCACGCCGGCGATCACCTGCACGGCATCCAGCTGTGGTGCGGCCTGCCGCTCGCCGACGAGGAGTGCGAGCCCGCCTTCGAGCACTACCCCGCCGAGTCGCTGCCCTCGAAGCGCGAGGATGGCGCGGAGATCCGCGTGCTCGCGGGCGAGGCGTTCGGCCTCACCTCGCCGGTCAAGACCCGCTCGAAGCTGTTCTACGTCGACGTGCTCGCGCACGAGCCCACGCGCATCGAGATTCCCGCGTACGCGGAGCGCGCGGCCTACGCGGTGATGGGCACGATGCGGCTCGGCGGCGACGCGTACGACCGCGGCGCGATGCTCGTGTTCAAGCCCGACCGTACGATCTGCATGGACCTCGATGCCGGCACGCGGCTCGTGCTCCTCGGCGGCGATCCGCTCGACGGTGGCCCACGCCACATGTACTGGAACTTCGTGTCGTCCTCGAAGGAGCGGATCGAGCTCGCGAAGCGCGACTGGCGCGAGCGGAGGTTCCCCGCCATTCCCGGCGACGACGTCGAATTCATCCCGCTACCCGACGATCACTGATCACCGCGCGACGCACGCGGTCGCGGGGATGGTCAGCGAGTACGCGCCGCCCTCCGCGGTGGCGTAGTCGACCTGGATCCCCGCCGCGTAGCCGCCGGTCGCCGACGGAGCGAACGCGAGTGCGAGCGTCGTCGAGTCGGCGGGCTTCACGCACGGCGCGAGCAGCCGCGTGGTGAGATAGGCCGGCGGGTTGTGAAACGGATCCGGCGGATAGCACGGGTCCGGAGGCACGACCGCGGGGTCGTACGGATCCGGCGGGATGATCGTGATCTGACGGATCACGATCTCGCTCTTGCCGGCGTTATCGAGCTGGAGTCCGAGCTCGGTGGAGCTGCCGACGCGGACCTGCCCGAACATGGCGCCCCGGCGAGCGATCAGCGGGCCCTCGGAGCGCACGGCCGTGTCGGTGGAGTCGTCGGGATCGACGCAGCCGACGAGGCCGACGGAGACGACGAGGAGCAACGATGCGGCCCGCATCAGCGCACCACGCATGCGGTGGCGGGGATGGTGAGCGAGTACGCGCCACCATCGGCGGTGGCGTACTCGACCTTGATGCCGGCCGCGTAGCCGCCGGTCTCCGACGGGGCGAACGCCACCGACAGCGTCGTCGCGCCGGCCGGCATCACGCACGGCGCGATCAGCCGCGTGGTGAGAAACGCCGGCGGGTTGTGGTACGCGTCCGGCGGATAGCACGGGTCCGGCGGCACGAACGCCGGGTCGTACGGATCCGGCGGGACGATCGTGACCCCGCGGATGACGATCTCGCTCTTGCCGTCGTTGACGAGCTGGAGGTCGAGCCCGGTGGTGCTCCGGGTGCGGACCTGACCGAACAGCGCCGCGCGGGCGGTCAGCGGTCCTTCGGAGCGCACGGCGGTGTCGGTGGTGGAGTCCGTGTCGTCGATGCAGCCGACCAGGGCCAGGGCGGCGCCGGCGGCGAGGAGCATGGAGAAGGGTTTCATCCCCGTGGTAGAGCGGGCCGTGCGCCGGGCGTAACAAACAATCGCCGAGCGTGAGATACCGGAAGGGCAGTACCGGATGGCCGACCCTCTCGCACCCACTGTTCCCGACCGCCCGCGCGCCGAGGCCGAGCGCGCCGATCCACCGGCCGGCGAGGTGAGCCGGGTGGCGCTGGGAGCGGTCGACGACGTCGATCCGATCGCGCGCGGGCTGGTGCGGGCGCGGGCCGAGGCGGGGCTGTTCGGCGAGGCGACGCCGGTGACGATCGGGCGCTATCGCGTGATCGAGCGCGTCGGTGCGGGCGGCATGGGTGTGGTGTGGTCGGCGTGGGATCCCGAGCTGGGACGCGGCGTCGCGCTCAAGCTCGCCTCGTCGGGCAGCGCTCAGGCGAGAGCGCAGGTGCTCGACGAGGGGCGCGCGCTCGCGAAGCTGTCGCATCCGCACGTCGTGCCGATCTACGACGTCCTCGATGCGCCCGAGGGCGTGTTCCTCGTGATGGAGCTGGTCCGCGGTCGCTCGCTCCGTGTGTACGCCGCCGAGGCCGCGATTCCCGCGCTGATCGAGGCGTACCGACAGGCCGGGGAAGGTCTCGCGGCGGCGCACGAGGCGGGCCTCATCCATCGCGACTTCAAGGCCGAGAACGCCGTGATCGGCGCCGATCATCGCGTGCGCGTGCTCGACTTCGGCCTCGCGCACACGGTCTCCGACGAGATGCTCCCCGCGATCGCGGGCACACCGCGCTACATGGCGCCCGAGCAGCTGAAGGGTCTCGCGCTGACCGCGGCGGTGGATCAGTACGGTCTGTGCGTCGCTCTCGACGAGGCCGTGCGCGCGCGGGGCGCGGTACCGGCATGGCTCGCGCCGATCCTGGCGCGGGGGCGGGCGGAGCGGGCGGAGGATCGCTACCCGTCGATGGTCGAGCTGGTCCGCGCGCTCGCGCTGACGCCGGCGGCGCGGTGGCGGAAGCGCGTGTTGCTCGCCGGGTCAACGGTGGTGATCGGCGCGTTGATCACGGCGTTCGCCCTCGGCCGGGCGCGACGCGCGGAGCCGCCCTGCGAGACCGGCGCCGCGATCCTCGCGGAGAGCTGGAGTCCGGAGCTGCGTGCGAGCGCCGGCAGTCACCTCGCGGCGCTCGCGGGGCCGTATGCCCACGAGGCCGTGCCGCGCATCGTCGGCGCGCTCGACGACTACGCCACGGGATGGGTCAGCAGTCAGCGCGCAGCCTGCCTCGCGCATCAGAGCGGTGCGATCTCGTCGGCGATGCTTGACCGACGCGACGCCTGCCTCGCACGACGCAAGGGCTCGCTCGCGGCGATCGGCGAGCTGGCCACCACCGTGCGGGCCGAGGACATTCCCGGCATGGTCGTCGCGGTCGGCAGCTTGCAGAGCCTCGCGGCGTGCGCTGACGATGATGCGCTGCTGTCGCCGGTGACGCCGATCGATCCGGCCCGCGCGGGCGTGGCGGCATCGCTCGCCGACAGGATCGCCCGTGTCGATGTCGAGCGCGACGCTGGGCGAATCGATGGTGCCGTCGCCGATGCGAATGTCGCCGTCGCCGAGGCGCGCGCCCTCGCCTACGATCCGCTGATCGCGCGTGCGCTGGTCGCCCGGGGACGGATCGCACTCACGCTCGCCGGGGCCGCGCGCGGCGACGCAGACTTCGTCGAGGCAACGCAGCTCGCGCTCGCAGCGGGGGATGATCCACTCGCGATCGAAGCGTTCGCCCGCGCCGCGTACGCGATCGCTACCACCAACGCCTCCGTCCCGGCGACCGAGGGCCTGCCGCTGATCGAGGCGATCACGCGGCGAGCCGGTGACCGCGCCGCATTCCCGCGCGCGCTGCTCCACAACAACATCGGAGCCGTCGCGCTCGCACATGGGGACCGAGCGGGCGCGCGCATCGCCTTTCAACAGGCTCGCGGCGAGACGAAGGGACTGACGGCGAGCGCGGCGATCGAGCTGACGTCGGTACTGTTCAGCCTGATGATCGTGCTCGACGATCCCGCGGAGCGCGATCGGGTCGGGGCCGAGCTCGTTGCGCGCCGCGTGGCGACTCTCGGACCGAACCATCCGCTCACCCTCGAGGCCGAGATCGCCCGTGCATCGCTGAGGGGCGATCCTCACGGCGTTCGTGCGGCGCTGACGCCTGCGTGCACCGCGATGGCCACGCTCCATCCCGACCAGCGTGCCTCGATCCGCGAGTGCGCATACGAGGTGGCCTGGCGCGCGCTGGTGGCTGACGACCGCACCGAGGCCGCGGCGATGGCCACCCGCGTGATCGAGGCAGCCGAGGCAGGGAGCACCGATAGCCGTGTCGAGCGAGCACGCGCGTTCCTGATGATCGCGACCGGAGACGCCGACGGCGCCGCGCGAATGCTCGCAACGATCGCGCCCATCGGAGCCGAGCAGCCCTGGTGGCAACGGCTGACCACCGTCGATGTCGAGCTCGGGCTGGCCCTCGCTGAGCGCGTGCGGCATCAGCCTGCCGCGAGCGCACGCGCTCTCGATCGGGCGGAGCAGATGAGCCATGACCTCGCCGCGCTCGCTCCGATCGATGTCGCCGCCCGCCTCGATGCGATCGCGCTCCTGCGCTAGCTCACAGGGCGGGGCTGGTCGTCGTCAGGTAGCCGGAAGGCGAGGTCGGCTGGCACGCTTTGACGCGACCGCATCGGTCGAAGATCTGCGACGTCATGTCATCGGCGCTTCCGTGCAGACGATGCGTATCGAGACAGATCACGCCGTTCTCGTTCCACCGCGCCTCGCTGTTCGCATAGATCGGGGCGTTGTTGTGCCAACCGAGCGCGCTGTCCCAGCGCAGCGGCGTGCCCTGCTTGGTGAACGCATCCCCGGTTCCGCACACGTCGGACGTGTACATCTTCAGCATCGTCTGCCGTTGCTCGAGAGTCGTGGGAGACAGCTGACTCGCATCGGTGTGGCGATTGAGCACGAGCTTCGAGAGCACGTTTCCCGAGCATCCGATGTTGAACCACGTGCCGGCCTGCGCGGGCGTGGTCGCGGTGACGCGCAAGCTGCTCCGGTCGTAGCGATCGCCCGCAAACAGGATCGCCTCCATCACGTTGCTCCACGGCATCCCATCGGCATCCTCGCGACTCGGCGGGTTGTTGCAAACGCGCGTGTAGGTCCCCGGACCCGGCTTGTCGAAGCGC